>JALSRQ010000107.1 GCA_026984675.1 Thermaceae bacterium | reverse complement strand
CTCTACCGAACCCGAAGGCGGCGAGCAGCGCGCTCACCTGGGCGTGCTCGATGAGGAAGGCGTCGTGACCGTGGGGGCTTTTGATCTCGGCGTACTCCCCGCCGGCGAGGCGGGCCAGGGTGCGCACCGCCTCGGCGGGGTAGAGGAGGTCAGTGTCGATGCCCACGAAGAGCGAGGGGATCCCCTTGAGCCGGGCCAGGGCCCGGGCCAGCCCGCCCCGACCCCGCCCCACGTCGTGGCGGTCCATGGCGGCCAGCAACCGCAGGTAGGCGTTGGCGTCGAAGCGCTTTAGGAAGCGCTCGCCGTGGTAATCGAGGTAGCGTTCGCCCTCCTCGGGGCGGTCGCCGAAGCGGTTTTCGAAGCTCCTCGGGTGGCGGTAGCCGGCCATCGCGATCGCCCGGGCCAGGGCCAGGCCGGGCGGCTGTTCGCGGTAGCGCCCGCCCTGGAAGGCGGGGTCGGCGAGGATCGCCCGCCGCCCCAGCTGGGAGAGGGCCCGGGCCCAGGGGCCGTGCCGGCCGGGGGCGGCCAGCACCACCAGGCTGCGGGTCCGCTCGGGGTAGCTGAGGGCGAACTCCAGCGCCTGCATCCCCCCCATGCTCCCCCCGATCACGTCGACCCTACCGATCCCCAGGAGGTCGAGGAGGGCGGCCTGGGCCCGGACCATGTCGCGGATCGTGAGCTCGGGGAAGCGGGGGCCGTAGGGTCGGCCGTCCTCGGCCGGGGAGAGGGGGCCGGTGCTCCCGTAGCAGGAACCGGGGACGTTGGCCGCCACCACGAAGGTGCGCTCGGTGTCGATCGCCTTGCCCGGGCCCACCACCGGGTTCCACCAGCCCCGCCGGCCGAAGGCCCGCTCCCGGGGCGAGAGCCGGTGGAAGACGGCGTCGTCGTAGTGCCCGGCCACGTGGGCCGATCCCGAGAGGGCGTGGAAGACGAGCACGGCGCTCGCCGCCGGGCGGCCGTAGGTCTCGTAGCGGAGGTCGAGGTGGGGTAGCCGCCCTCCGAGGGCGAGGCGGAACCCCTCGGGAAAGAGCCGGGCGGTGCGGGGCTGGGGCGGCGGCACCTCGGGGCCGGGGGGCTCTGGGACCACCAGCAGGGCCTCGTGCTCGCCCCATTCCTCGTAGAGCAGGGTCCCCACCCTATCCCTCCAGCGCCTGGTCGAAGTCGGCCTTGAGGTCCTCGAGGTGCTCCAGCCCCACCGAGACCCGCACCATCTCGGGGCGAACCCCGGCGGCCGCCAGGCCCTCCCGGTCGAGCTGGCTGTGGGTGGTCGAGGCGGGGTGGATGACCAGGGTGCGGGCGTCGCCGACGTTGGCCAGGTGCTTGGCCAGCCGCACCCGCTCGATGAACCGGCGGGCGGCGGGGTAGCCCCCCCTGGGCCCGAAGGTCAGCACGCCCCCGGGCCGCCCTCCGAAGTAGCGAAGGGCCCGGTGGTGGCTCGGGTGGTCGGGGAGGCCGGGGTAGTTGACCCAGGCCACCGCCGGGTGCTCGGCCAGCCAGGCCGCCAGCCCCTGGGCGTTGGCGGTGATCCGCTCGGCCCTAAGCGGCAGGGTCTCGATCCCGAGGAGGAAGAGGAACGCCTCGAACGGCCCCAGCGCCGGCCCCAGGTCCCTCAGGAGGTCGGCCCGGAGCTTGGCCAGGAGGGCCCCCTCGCCGAAGGCCTCGGTGAAGCGGCGGCCGTGGTAGCTCGGGTTGGGCTCGGAGAGCTCGGGGTAGCGGCCGTTATCCCAGGGGAAGGAACCGGAGAGCACCGCCCCCCCGAGGGCGGCTCCGTGGCCGCCGATCCACTTGGTGGCCGAGTGGGTGACCGCCGCCGCCCCGTGCGCCAGCGGCCGGAAGAGCACCCCGCCCATCCCAAAGGTGTTGTCGACCGCGAGCGCCACCCCCTTGCCGCGGGCGGCCTCGCCGAGGAGGTCGAAGTCGGGGATCGAGAGGGCGGGGTTGCCGATCGCCTCCACCCACCAAAGCCGGGTGCGGTCGTCGGTGAGGGCCAGAAACTCCTCCGGCCGCTCCTCGCGGGAGGTGAAGCGGACCTCGATGCCGAGCCGCCTCAGGGTGACCTGGAACTGGTTGGCGGTGCCGCCGTAGAGGTTGGGGCTCGCCACCAGGTTGTCGCCGGCGCGGGCCAGCGAGAGGATGAGCAGGAGCTGGGCGGCGTGGCCGCTGGCGGCCGCCACCGCCCCCAGGGCCCCCTCCAGCCCGGCCAGCCGGGCCTCGAAGGCGGCCACCGTGGGGTTGCCGATCCGGGTGTAGATGTAGCCGGACTCCTCCAGGGCGAAGCGCCTTCGGGCCTGCTCGGCGTCCTTGAAGAGGTAGCTGGTGTTGGCGTGGATCGGGGTGAGCAAGGCCCCGCTGGGGTCCTCCTGGGCCAGGCCGAGCTGTACGCTGATGGTCTCCGGGTGCACGTTTTAACCCCCTTTCTCGCGAAGAGAAGGGGGCCTGCCTCCCCCCTTCCCTTATCGCTCCCGCCCGCAGGCGGGCCGGCGTTGGCACCGGACGTGGGCGATCGCCCACCGGTTGCCGCGGCTTCCTAGGGCCGGTTCCCTCCACCGCTCTGGATAAGAGAACGGGTACGCGTCCTCTCGGTTATGGAGCGCCTAGCGCGCTTGGCGAGGAGCTTAGCAGAAAACGACCCGGGGCGCAAGCATGCTCACCCCCGACGGCGTATATTTGTACCCGAGGAGGTGGGGAAATGAACTGCAACGTCGGCAACACCGATCGGATCGTGCGCTTCATCCTGGGGATCGTGCTGCTCATCTGGGCCTTCGTGGGCCTCCAGGGCGGTTGGGCCTGGGTCGTGGGGATCGTGGGGCTGGTGCTCCTGGTCACCGCCTGGATCAAGTTCTGCCCGCTCTACACCCTGTTTGGGGTCAGCACCTGCCCGTCCGAGCAAAAGTCGTAGCCCATGCCCTTCGTGCTCGGCGTCGCCGGGGGCTCCGGCAGCGGCAAGACCACGGTGGTCGAGCGGATCCGGGCCATCGTGGGGCCGGGGCACCTGGCGCTCCTTCCCATGGACAACTACTACCGGGACCTCGGCGACCTCCCGTTCGAGGAGCGGGTCAAGACCAACTACGACCACCCCGACGCCTTCGACCTCGACCTGCTGGTCGAGCACCTCGAGGCCCTGATCGAGGGTCAACCGGTGGCGATGCCGCTCTACTCCTTCGTCGAGCACGCCCGGCGGCCCGAGACCGAGACCCTCCGCCCGGCCCCGGTCATCGTGGTCGAGGGGATCCTGGCCCTCTACGACCCCCGGCTCCGGGAACGGATGGACCTCAAGGTCTACGTCGACGCCGATCCCGACGTCCGCTTCATCCGGCGGCTGCTCCGCGACCTCCGGGAGCGGGGGCGGACGACCGAGTCGGTGATCGAGCAGTACCTCGCCTCGGTGCGGCCGATGCACCTCGCCTTCGTCGAGCCCACCAAGCGCTACGCCGACCTCATCGTACCGGTGGGGGGGCAGAACACCCCCGCCCTCGAGGTCCTGGCCTCCCGGCTGTCGCACGCGCTGGAGACCGTGTAGGTGCGCCGCTACCTGGAAACCGCCCTGCTCGTCCTTTGGATCCTGGCCCTGCCCGGGCTGTTCGAGCGGCTGGCCTACGACCGCCGGGGACCGGTGACCCTGGTGATCGACGGCCGCGCCCTCCGGGAGGAGGCCCGGCTCTCCGGGACCGGCGTCCTCGACCTGCTGGCCCGCTACCGGGCGCTCGGGGTCGGGGGGGTGGCGTTCTACGAGGAGCGCCTCGAGGACCGCGCCGCCCGGGGGGCGGGGGCGATCCTCGAGGGCGGCCTGCTCGCCACCCTGGCCCCCGACGCCGGCTTCCAGCCGGGCTGGCGCTACACCACCGTGCCAGGGGCGGAGGCCCTGCCCCTCCCCCAGCACCGGGTGGTCTGGCGAAACCGCACCTGGGTGGGATTCTCCGGCGACGTCGGCAAGCTGCCCCTTGGCCCCCCGCCCGAGGTCGCCGCCGCCTACCGCATGGGGTTTTTCATCGTCTACCGGCCGGAAAACCGCTGGCCCCGGCCCTGGCCGCCGCCACGCCCCCCGGGGGTGGGGGCCTACCTCTTCGTCGGCGACCAGGCGCTCGGCTGGCCCGACCGGCTCGCCGAGGCCGCCCGCCTCCTTAACGCCCCGGTCGTCCTCATCGAGAACACCCCCCAAAAGGGGCTGGCGGTCCTGGCCAGGGCCCGGGGGGTCCTGCGGCTCTTTGGCCTCCGGGCGGAGTACCAGCAAAAGCTCGGCCCCGACCGGGCCGCCGAGAAGTACCTCCTCGCCGCCCGGGAGCGGGGCCACCAGCTCCTCTACTTCCGCCCCTTCCCGACCCCCGAGGCGACCCGCCGCTTCCTCGCCCGGGTCGAGGCCGGGCTCAAGCGCTCGGGGATCCTCCTCGGCCCCCCCAAGCCCAAGAGCTTCCGCCCCCGCTGGCCCCGGGTCTTCGCCTGGGGGGCGGCGCTTATGGGCCTGGCCCTCTACCTCCTCCGGCTCCCGCCGGCGCTGGCGGTGGCCACCGGGCTCTTCCTCCTCCTCCTCGCCTTCGGCTACGGCGGGAGCCAGGCCGGGCCCCTCCTGGTGGGGCTGGTCTTCCCGGTGCTGGGGTTCTTGCGGGGGGGGCGGGGGCTCGCCCCCTGGCTCTGGGCGCTGGCCTACGCCTTCGCCGGCGGCGCCCTGATCGCCGAGCTGGGGAGCCGGTGGGCCACCTTGGTGGGGCTGCAGGCCTTCCGGGGGGTCGCCCTCCTGCTCGTCCTGCCGCCCCTCCTCTTCCTCCTCGCCCGGCTGCCCCGGGAACGCTGGAGGCAGGCCCTGGCTGCCCTCTACCGCCACCGCCTCCGGCTGGGGGAGGCGGCCCTCGCCGGGGTCCTGCTCCTCGCCCTGGCGGTGGCCCTGCTCCGCCGCGGCAACGACGCCCCCTTCGTTCCGGGGTTGGAGCTTTTGCTGCGGGAGAAGCTCCAGGCGGTGATGATCCGGCCGCGGTTCAAGGAGCTCTTCGGCCATGGCCTGGCGGTCTTCGCCCTCCTCGCCCCCGGGCCCGCCTGGCTCCGGAACGTCCTGCTCGCCGGGGCCACCCTGGCCGAGGCCTCGATGCTCGACTCCTTCGCCCACTACCACACGCCGTTTTGGATCAGTCTGGTGCGAGGCTTCAACGGGGCGGTGCTGGGGTTTATCCTGGGGGGGATCGGGGTGCTGCTCTACCGGGGGTTCCGGCGATGGTGGTGGGCGTAGGCGGCTACTACGGGTACAAGAACGCCGGCGACGAGGCGATCCTCCTGGCCATGGTCGGCGAGCTCAAGGCCCGGGGGGAAAGCCCCCTGGTGCTCTCGGCGCGTCCCCGGGAGACCTTCGAGCGCTACGCCGTCGACGCCGCCCACCGCTACCTCCCCTGGGCCCTTTGGCGCGCCTTCCGGCGGATGGACCGGTTCCTGCTGGGGGGCGGCGGCCTGTTGCAGGACCGAACCTCGCGGCGAAGCCTCGCTTACTACCTCGGCCTTTTGAGCCTGGCCCGGCGGACCGGCCGACCGGCCACCGTCTTCAACGTCTCCCTGGGGCCGCTCAGCCCGGAGGGGGAGCGGCGGGTGGCCCGGGCGCTCAAGGGGGTGCCGCTGGTGGTGCGGGACCGGAAGAGCCTGGAGTACGCCCACCGGCTCGGCCTCACGCCCCGGCTGGGGGCCGACCCCGCCCTCCTCCTGCCCAAACCCAAGGTGGCCCGGGAACCCGGGCTGGTGGCCATCGTCCCCCGCTACGGGGTCGAGCCCGGGGAGATGGTCTCGGCCAGCTACCGCCTGCTCAAGCTGGGCTACGACGTATTGGTGCTCGCGCTCCAGCCGGGGATGGACGAGGAGACCCTGGAGGCCTTCCGGGGGCTACCCAAGGAGGTGACCGGCGACCCCAAGCGGGCGCACTACCTCCTGGCCAGCGCCAGCTTCGTGATCAGCGCCCGTCTCCACGGGATGGTGCTGGCGGCGGCGGCCGGCACCCCCTTCGCCGGCGTCGACTACGACCCCAAGGTGGCGGGCTTCGCCGAGGAGGCCGGCGCCCCCCTGCTGGCCACCGACGCCCGCGCCGCCGACCTGGTGCAGACCGTGACCTACGGCCTGGAGCCCGACTGGGACCGGGTCGCGCGGCTCAAGGATCGGGCCCGGGCCAGCTTCGGGGCGATCTTCCCTACCCCGGCACCTGCAAACGGCGCTTGAGCTGGGCGGCGTAGGCCGCCAGGGTGTCCAGGACCTCGGGGACCTCCTCCCGCAGCCGGTACTCGCCGGGGGCGAGCCGGGCCACCGCGAAGAACGGCGGCCCCGCCAGGACCTCGAGCATCCGCACCGCCACGTCGCCGGAGATCCCCTCGCCGAGCTCGGCCAGGAGGTCCTCGAGCAGGAACACCTGGTCCTTCCTAAACCCCGCGATCGCCGAGAGCACGGTGGAGAACTGGGCCCGCTCGCCGAGGACCCCGGCGACCTCGCGGCGGAGCTCCTCGACCTCGCGCATGCCGAGCCGGCCCCGGGCCAGGAACCGCTCGAGCTCCTGGGCCCCCAGGGGGAAGCTCTGGTGGAGCTCCTTTAGCGCGAGAAGGGCGGGCTCGGCCACCGCCGCGATCGCCCCCTTGGCCTCGGGCTCGGCTTCGGGGACCAGCCAGGCGGCGTAGCGGGCGGCGTGCTTGGCCTTGGCCTCGAGGAGCGCCTCGGCCGAAAGCGCGCCCTTGGGGGCCAGCACCAAGGCGTAGCCCCGCCGGCCCATGCGGGAGCGGAGCAGCCAGTACTTACCTTCGGGAAAGGCCTCCAGGCCCAGGGCCGCCAGCGCCTCGACGAACCCGGGTCGGCCGCCGGTGCTGGGGTAGATCACCTCCTTGGGGTAGGGGGTGACCCGGCGGGGCGCCGGCGAGGGCTTGGGAGCGGGCTCGGACGGGGCCGGGGCCTTCCTCGGTTTCAGGCGGCGGCCCAACCAGTCGAGGCTCACCCGGTCGCCCTCGCGGACGAAGCGGAGCCGGTCGTTGGGGGCGAGGTCCTGGGCCCGCAGCCAGGCCCCCAGTCCCCGGAGCTCGCCCCGCTCGGGGTCGATCTCGACCGGGTAGGGGGTGCCGTCGGGGGCGACCACGGTGGCCTCGCGGTCCTCCCCAAAAACCTGGCGGAGCGAGGGGGTGAGCCTCAGGGTTCCGGATTCCAGACAATAGCTGGTCAGGGTATACTTGGCTTCCTGCATAGCGCCTCCAGGGCTAGCGGCCGGCCTCGGCCGAGGAGATAGTAGAGCTCGCGGGCCACCCAGAGCGCCGCCTCGGCGTCCGCCCGGGCCCGGTGGTGGCGGCCCTCGCCCTCCCAGCCCAGCACCTCGGCCAGGCGGGCGAGGCGGTAGCTTCGAAGCCCCGGGAGGCCCCGGCGGGCGAGGACCAGGGTGTCGACCACGTCGGGTTCCATTCTAACCCCGAGCCGGGCCAGGGCGGGGGCCAGAAACCCCAGGTCGAAGCCGGCGTTCTGGATCACCCAGACGGCGTCCTTTAGCATCGGCAGGGCGGCCTCCAGGGCCTCCTCCAAAGGGGGCGCGTCCCGCACCAGTTCGTTGGTGATCCCGGTGAGCCGCTCGACCCGGGGCGGGATCGGCCGGTGGGGGCGGACCAGGGTGGCGAAGGCCCGGGGCTCCCCGCCCTCCAGCCGCACCACCGCGATCTCGGTGATCGCGTCGCGGGCGGGCGAGAGTCCGGTGGTCTCGAGGTCGAGGGCAACCCAGGGCCGGCCCCCGGGGGGGAAGGGACGCCGCCACTCCCAGAGCCCGAGCTCGCCGGCCTCGAGGAAGAACCGCCCGTCCGGGGGCTCGGCCCCGGGCCAGGGCAGGGGGCGGCCCCGCTTGCGCAGGAACTGGGCCAGCCTCGAGGCCTCGCGGGTGCGGCGCTCCACCCCCCTAACTTACCCCTGGGGCGGGGGCGGGGGGCGCCGGAATACCCCCCCGGCGGCCCGCTCGTAGGCCCGGGCCACCGCCAGCAGCCGCTCGTCGGCGAGCGGCGGCCCCAACAGCTGCACCCCCACCGGGAGCCCCCGGGAGAACCCCGCCGGCAGGCTGAGGGCGGGGAGGCCGGCGAGGTTGGCGGCCACCGTGTTGACGTCGGTGAGGTACATGCTCAGGGGGTCGGCGAGCTTCTCCCCCAACCGGAAGGCGGGGGTGGGGGCGGTGGGGGTGAGCAGGAGGTCGTAGTCGGCGAAGGCCCGCTCGAAGGCCCGGGCGATCGCCGCCCGGGCCCGGAGCGCCCGGCCGTAGTAGGCCTGGTAGTAGCCCGAGGAGAGGGCGAAGGTGCCCATGAAGATCCGCCGCTTGACCTCGGCCCCGAAGTAGCGGGCGCGGGTGGCCTTCATGGCGGCGACCAGCTCCTCGCCCGGCGCCCGGGCCCCGTAGAGGGTGCCGTCGTAGCGGGCGAGGTTCGAGCTGGCCTCGCTGGTGGCCACCAGGTAGTAGGCGGCGAGGGCGTACTCGAGCTCGGGGAGGCCCACCTCGCCGACGGTGAGTCCGAGGTCCTCCAGGACCCCCGCGAACCGCTCGAGGGCCTCCCGCACCCCGGGGTCGGTGCCCGGCCCCAGGGTCTCCCGCACCCAGGCGACCCGGAGGCCTTGGACCGGGCGGTCGAGGGCCTCCGTAAAGGCGGGGGCGGCCTCGAGGCTGGTGGCGTCCTTGGGGTCGCGACCGGCGATCGCCTCCATCGCCGCCGCCAGGTCCCCCACCGAGCGGGCGAAGGGGCCCACCACGTCGAGGCTGGAGGCGTAGGCGATCAGGCCGTAGCGGGAGACCCGACCGTAGGTCGGCTTGAACCCCAACACCCCGGTGTAGGCGGCCGGCTGGCGGATGCTCCCGCCGGTGTCGGAGCCCAGCGCGAGCGGCACCATCCCGGCCGCCACCGCCGCCGCCGAGCCCCCCGAGGAGCCGCCGGGGACCCGCTTGAGGTCCCAGGGGTTGCGGGTGGGGCCGAAGGCGGAGTGCTCGGTGGAGGAGCCCATGGCGAACTCGTCGAGGTTGGTCTTGCCCAAAAGCACCGCCCCCGCCGCCCGCAACCGGTCCACCGCGGTGGCGGTGTAGGGGGGCACGAAGTTCTCCAGCACCCGGGAACCGGCGGTGGTGCGGAGCCCCCGGGTGACCAGGTTGTCCTTGACGGCGAACGGCACCCCGGCCAGCGGCGGCCGCTCGCCGGCGGCCACCCGGCCGGCCACCGCCCGGGCCTCCTCCTCGGCGGCGGGGTTCAGGGTCAGGAAGGCGTGGATGCGGCGGTCTTGGGCCTCGATCCGGGCGCGGTGCTCGGCGACCACCTCCACCGGGTCGAGGGCGCCGGCATTCACCGCCTCGGCGATGCGGAGCGCGTCCATCCCGGCGATTCTACCTAGAAAAAGAGGCCGAGGAAGGCCCGCTGGCTCCAGCCGATCACCGCCTCGATCGGACCCCGGAGGACGGTGAGGATCAGCAGGAAGGTGACCCAGCCGTAGCGCTCGAGCTGCCAGAAGACCCGGTGGTAGCGGAGGGGCAGGAGCGACTGGAGGATCTTGGAGCCGTCGAGGGGCGGGATCGGGATCAGGTTGAAGACCGCCAGCACCAGGTTGATCGAGACGAAAAAGTATAGGGCCAACGCGAGGGTCCCGACCGGGCTGTGCCCGCCCCGGTAGGCGAGGTAAACCGCCTGGGGGTCGAGGGTCGCCAGCCCTTTGAGGGCCAGCGCCCCGGCCACCGCGAGCCCCAGGTTCACCAGGATCCCGGCGATCGAGACCACGAAGAGTCCCGCCCGGTAGTTCCGGAAGCGGTAGGGGTTGATCGGCACCGGCCGGGCCCACCCGAACCCCACGGTGAGGAGCAGGAGGGTCCCCAGGGGGTCGAGGTGGGCGAGGGGGTTCAGGGAGAGCCGACCGGCCCGCTCGGCGGTGTCGTCCCCGAAGGCCCGCGCCGCCAGCCCGTGGGCCAGCTCGTGGAGCACCAGGGCGAAGACCAGGGCGACCGCGATCAGGAAAAAGGCCAGCGGGTCCTCGCGCAAGAGGGAGATCAGCATCGGCCCACCCTACAGTCCGATGGCCCTAAGAAGGCTTAACAGAAGGCCCAAGAGCCCGCGCTCCACCGCCCCCAGCACCCCGGTGTAGCTGAGCACGAGGAAGATGAGGAGAAAGCCGATGGGACCGTAGGCCTCGAGCTGGGCGAGGAACCGCCGCACCTCCGGCCCCCCCAGCGCCCGCACCGCCCGGGCCCCGTCGAGGGGCGGGATCGGGAAGAGGTAGACGGCGGCGTGGCCGATCATCACCATGCTGGCGTACTCCAGACCGTAGCCGAGGCCGAAGCCGCCGGGGAGCACCCGGGAGAGCAGGAGGTAGACGAAGGCCGCTGCCAGAAAACCGAGCGGGCCCATCATCGCCACCGCCGCCTCCCGGCGGCCGTAGAGCCGGTAGGGGACGAACCGCGGCCAGCCGAAGCCGAGGAGGAAGAGGAGCAAAAGCCCGAGCGGGTCGAGGTGGACCCGCGGCTCCAGGGTGAGGAACCCCAGGCGGCGGGGGGTGGCGTCGCCGTAGCGGTCGGCGAGCCAGGCCTGGGCCAGGTTGTGGACCACCAGGCCGAAGGTGGCGGCGACCCCCACCACCAGGAAGACGAAGGGGTTGGTAAGGAGGCTAAGAAGACCCATCACGGCTTATCAGTTTACGGGCCAGGGCGAGCTCCTCCTCGAAGCTCGCCACCTCGCCGCGGCGGCGGGCCTCGGCCACCGCCCGCAGGACCCGGCCCACCTCCGGCCCGGGGCGCATGCCGAGGGCCAGCAGGTCGCGGCCCCGGAGCACCCGCCGCTCCTCCTTGAGCCAGCCCGCCCGCTCGGGGTGGTAGGCCAGGAAGGCCTGCTCGAAGGCGGGGCCCAGGGCCCGCACCGCCGCCGGGTCCTCGGGCGGGCGACGGATCCTTTGGGCCCCCTCGGCGTAGAGCTTGGGCAGACCGAAGCGGCGGACGAAGCCCTCGGGGTCGGAGGCCCCTAGCAGGAGCAGGTAGAGGTAGGCCTCTGGGGCCACCGCCACCTCGGGGCGGAGCCGGCCCAGCCGTTCCATCGCCCGCCAGACCTCGGGGCCGGGCCGCAATCCGAAGACCCGCTCGAGGACCCCGTAGGCCTCGAAGAGCCGCAGCACCTTGAGGGGGTCGGGCTCGGCGAGGGCCAGGAGGAGCTCGTCCTTGAACCGGCTCCTCGAGGCCTGCCGGAGGATCCGCGGCTCGAGGGCGGCCCGGGCCAGGGCCTCGGCCTCGGGGGTGAACGCGAAGCCCAGCCGGGCGGCGAGGCGAAGCCCCCGGAGGATCCGGCTGGGGTCCTCGACGAAGGCGACCGGCGAGAGCGGCCGGAGCCGCCGGGCCTTGAGGTCCGCCAGCCCCCCGAAGGGGTCAAAGAGGCGCCGGGGCTCGGGGTGAAGCCGGACCGCCATCGCGTTCACCGTGTAATCGCGGCGGCGGAGGTCGCGCTCCAGGGTGCTCGGGACCACCTGGGGCAGGGCGCCGGGGTGGGGGTAGCGCTCCTCCCGGGGGTTGGCGAGGTCGACCTTGAGACCGCTGGCGAGCTCGGCCCGGGCGGTGGCGAAGGCCGGGTGGGGCTCGAACCGCCCCCCCAGGGCGGCGACCAGGGCACGGGCGGCCTCCTCGGCGGGCACCCCCTCGACCACCAGGTCGATATCGGGGCCGACCTCGCCGAGCAGGGCGTCGCGGACCGCCCCGCCGACGAGGTAGAGGGTGGCCTCGGGGAAGCGCTCGGCCAGGACCGCCACCGCCCGCCGGGCGGCCGGGGGCAGCCGGCGGTCGACCTCCTCGGCGAGGTCGGGCTCGGCCTCGTGCTTTTGGTAGAGGTCGGTCCGGGTGAAGATCCCCACCACCCGGCCGCCGTCGGCGACCAGCACCCGGCCGGCCCCCTCCTTGAGGGCCCGCTCGGCGGCCGAGAGGGGGGCGTCGGCGGGGAGCACCACCGGGGGGTGCATGAAGCCGCGGGCGGGCTCGTCGCCGAGGCCGAGGAGGGCGGCCCGCTCGAGGTCCCGCCGCCTCAGGACCCCGACCGCCCGCTCCCCCTCGAAGACCGGCATGCCGCCGTAGCCGCGCCGCTTCATCCGGTCCAGGGCCTCGGCGACGGTGGGGCTGTCGTGGATGCCCTCGACCCCCCGGGTCATGCGGTCGCCGAGCCGGGGCTCGCCGCCGGCGTAGGCCGGGAGGGCCAAGAGGAGGCGCTCGCGAACCCGCTCCAGGGGTTCGTCGACCCGGGCGAAGGCGGCCCGGGGGTGGCCCCCGCCCCGCCCGGTCAGCTCCCTTAGCACCCGGTCCACCGCGATGCCCCGACGGCTGCGGGCGATCACCAACCGCTGGTCGCCCAGGCGAAAGAGCAGGAACACCGCGTCGGCGTCGAACAGGTCGGCGACGGTGTGGGCCAGGGGGGCGAGGGCGGGAACGTAGCCCTCCTTGCGGGCCTCGGCGACCACCGCCCGGTAGGGGCCGGCCCGGACCACCTGGGCGGTGGCCAGGAGCTCCTCCAGGACCTCCTTGGCCTCGGGGGCCAGCTTGCCCTCGACGAATCCCCGCACCCGCCCGGGGTCGGCGCCCCGGCGGAGCAGCCAGGCGGCGGCCTCGAGGTCGTCGGGGGTGGTGCCGGGGTAGGTGAAGCGGCCGGTGTCCTCGAGGATGCCGGCGTAGCCCAGGTCGGCCTCGGCCGGGCCCGGCTCGAAGCCGCGGTCGGCCAGGAGCTGAACGATCAGGGTGGTCGCCGCCCCCACCGGGCGCACCACCCCGCCGGCGGCGGGGATCGCGTCGTCCTCGGGGGGGTGGTGGTCGTAGAGGAAGAAGGGCACCCGCCCGACCAGCTCGGCCAAGGGACCGATCCGCCGGCGGCTCTGGGTGTCCACCACCGCCACCTCGGTGACCGCCTCGAGGGGGAGCTGGGCGGCGGGGAGCAGCACCACCCGGTCGCCGTAGAGGTGGACCGCCTCCCGCATCCGCCCCTCCAGCCCCCCGACCTGGACCAGCACCGCCCCGGGGTGGAGGTAGCGGGCCAGCACCATGCCCCCCAGGGCGTCGAGGTCGAGGTTCTCGTGGCCGACGACGACCCGCACGGCTCTCCTAGAGGGCGGAAAGCAGCCGCTCCACCGCCTCGATCACCGGCTGACCGAGCCGGGCCTTGGGGATCCGGAAGCCCGGCGGGTAGCGGGTGAGTTCCACCGGGAAGGGGAGCTCGGCGAGCCGGTGGGGGTCGTGGGCCGGAGGGTAGGCGGGCGCCACCAGCTGGATCTGGGCGAGGTCCTCGGTGATCGAGAGCAGGCCCCGCCGCTCGGCGAGCAGCCGGATCTTGGTGAGCCGGAAGAAGTTCTCGGCCTCCTCCGGCAGGGGACCCCGCTCGGTCGCCAGGCGGCGCCGCACCCGGCCGACCTCGGCCAGCCCCCGGGCCCTGGCCAGGGCGGCGTAGACCCGACTCCGCTCGGCGAGGTCGGGGAGGTAGTCGGGAGGGATCCGGGCCGAGACCTTGAGGTCGAGGGTCAGGCGGGGCCGGGCGGGCGCCTCCTCCCCCCTGAGCCTTCGCACCGCCTCGGCCACCATCTCGGCGTAGACCTCCAGGGAGACCGCCCGCACGTGGCCGTGCTGCTCGGGGCCGAGGAGGTTGCCGACCCCGCGGATCTCCATGTCGCGCTCGGCCAGGAGGTGGCCGCTGCCCAGGTCGGAGAGGTCGGCGATGGCGGCGAGCCGTTTCTCGGCCGCCTCGGTGAGCCGGGGCGGGTGGAGCAGGTAGGCCCAGGCCGCCCGCCGCCGCCGACCCACCCGACCCCGAAGCTGGTAGAGCTGGGCCAGGCCCAGCCGGTCGGCCCGCTCGATCACGATGGTGTCGGCGAGGGGGACGTCGAGCCCCGACTCGATGATGGTGGTGGCCACCAGAACGTCGTAGGCGCCGTGGGCGAAGGCCAGCATCACCTCCTCGATGCCGGCCGCGCTCATCTGGCCGTGCACCACCCCGATCCGGGCCTCGGGGACCAGCCGCTCCAGCCAGCGGGCCCGCCGCTCGATGCTGGCCACCCGGTCGTGAACGAAGAAGACCCGGCCCCCCCGGTCCATCTCCCGGAGCACCGCCTCCCGCACCAAGAGGGGGTCGAAGGGGGCGACGACGGTGCGGATCGGCTTCCGGCCCGGGGGCGGGGTCTGGATCGCGCTGATGTCCTTAAGCCCCACCAGCGCCTGGTAGAGGGTGCGGGGGATGGGGGTGGCCGAGAGCATCAGGACGTCCACCCCCGCCCTGAGCTCCTTGAGCCGCTCCTTCTGCCCCACCCCGAAGCGGTGCTCCTCGTCGACGATCAAAAGGCCCAGGCGGCGGAACCGGACCCCGGGCTCCAGCAGGCGGTGGGTCCCGATCACGATGTCGACCCGGCCGGCGGCGAGGTCCTCAAGGACCCGCCGGGCCTCCCGCTCGGGGGTGAAGCGGGAGAGCATCGCCACCCGAACCGGCAGGTCGCGGTAGCGCTCGGCGAAGGTGCGGTGGTGCTGCTCGGCGAGCAGGGTGGTGGGGACCAGGAAGGCGACCTGGTGGCCGTGGCCCACCACCCGGT
The DNA here is from genome assembly GCA_026984675.1 of Thermaceae bacterium. Classification (GTDB taxonomy): domain Bacteria; phylum Deinococcota; class Deinococci; order Deinococcales; family Marinithermaceae; genus WFXV01. The sequence goes on along the minus strand of JALSRQ010000107.1, from coordinate 29,468 downwards.
GGGCGGCCCGGAGGGCGACCTCGGTCTTGCCGAAACCGACGTCGCCGGAGATCAACCGGTCCATGGGGCGCTCGGCCTCGAGGTCCCGGAAGACGTCCTCCAGGGCCTGCTTCTGGTCGGCGGTGAGTTCGAAGGGGAAGTTTTGCTCGATCAGGGGATCCCAATCGGGCAGGGGCGGGAAGGCGGTGCCCTTCTCCTGGCGGCGCCGGGCGTAGAGGACGAGCAGCCGCTGGGCGAGCGCCTCGGCCGAGCGGCGGGCCTTCTCCTTGGCCCGCTTCCAGTCCTTCTTGGCCAGGCTGGAGAGCTCGGGGGGCTCGTCGGAGGTCGCCGGGTGGCGGCGGAGGGTGGGGAGGTCCTCGACCGGGACGTAGAGGCGGCCGGCGTCGCGGTACTGGAGGACCAGGTAGTCGCGCCGGACCCCCAGCACCTCGCGGGTCTCCAGGCCCAGGTAGCGGCCGATGCCGTGCTCGGGGTGGATCAGGTAGTCGCCGACCGAGAGGAGCTCGGGATCGGCCACCCCCTCGCCCCGGAGGAAGGTGCGGCGCACCGCGCTGGCCCCGGCGAATCCGAAGAGCAGGGCCTCGGAGAGGTAGACGACCCCCTCCTCGGGGTCCAGAAAGCCCCCCTCGAAGCCGGCCGGGACCAAGAGGACCCCCGGGAAGGGCTCGACCGCCGGCCGCACCCGGGTGGGAAGGTCGGCGAGGAGCCGTTGGGTCAGGTAGGCCCGGCCCTTCTCATGCTTGTAAAAGAGCACCACCCGGAGGCCCTGGGCGAGCCAGTTCGTTAGGTCCTTCCGGAACCGCCGGAGCTCGGCGCGGTAGGGGGCCAGCGGCCGAACGCCGGGGGGGACCGGCTCGGCCCCGTCCCAGGGGGCGAAGACCGCCGCCAACCGGTCGCCGACGAGCCCCCAGGCCGCCTCGGAGAGGCGCCCCGGCTGCTCGACCCAGACCGGCCCCCGGGTCAGGGCGAGGAGGGGTACGGTCGGACCCGCCGCCCGGCCGGAGCGGGGCTCGATCCGGAACGCCGGCACCTCCTCGCCGGCCCGCTCGATCCGCTCCAGGGTCTCGCCGAAGAACTCCAACCTGAGCTCGCCAACCTCGACGACCTCGCCGAGGACCCGCACGTCGGTCTCGCGGGTGTGGCCGAGGGCCTCCAGGGCGGCGAGCAGGGCCGAGCGCGGGTAGCTCTTGCCGGCGGTCAGGACCAGCCCCTCGGCCCAGGGGTCGGCCGGCACCGGAGCCAGGGCGGCCCGGTGGCCGATGACCAGGTGGGCGGCCTCCTTGGCGGCGTAGGGGCTCGGCTCGGGGTAGGCCCGCACCCCGAAGGCCTCGAGGCCGCGGTAGAGCGGCAGGCGCTCGTCGGGCACGAGGAGCACCGCCGGCGCCGGGGCGCGGGAAAAGAGCCGGGCCCGGGCCACCTGCGGCAGGCCGGGGTAGGCGCGGACTTGGACCTGGGTGGGCATCCGCCCGCATCCTAGGGGGAAACCGCCGGCGATACAATACCCGCCGTGCGGGTGGGCTTCATCACCGACGCCCGGCAGGTGGGGGGCAGCGAGGTCTGGCTGGCCGAGGTCCTGCCCCGGCTGGCCCAGGAGGGCGTGGCCCCGCTCGCCGCCTTTCCCGAGGCCCCGGCGACCCGGGCCCTCCGCCGGCGGCTCGCCGAAAGCGGGGTCCCGGTCCTCCCCTACCGGCGTCCGTCCGACCTCCCCCGGGTGGACCTCTGGGTCGCCTCCACCTGGTACCCGAGGAACCTGGCCCGGTTTCTAAACGAGCTCCCCCGGCCGGTCCTGGCGCTGGTCCACGACCAGGTCGAGATCCACTACCCGCTGGGCCTCCGCTACGGCTACCGCCTCGGCTACCGGCTGCTCCAGGCCCCCTTGCTCCGGCGGGCCGACGGGGTGATCACCGTCTCCCGCTGGGCCGCCCGCTTCCTCGGCGAGGTGCACCGGGTCCCCCGGGTCCGCTACCTCCTGAACGGGGTCGACCCCGAGCGCTTCCGCCCCCCGGGGGACGAGGGGGAGCGGGCCGCCCAGAAGGCCCGCTTCGGGCTCGCCGGCCCGGTCGCCCTGCTGCCCGCCCGCTTCGCGGTGAGCCTGGAGAAGAACCAGCCCGCCGCCCTCCTGGCGGTGCGGCCGCTGACCGGCCTCACCCTGGCCCTGGCCGGCGAGGGGCCCCTGCTTGGCCCCCTGCGACGGCTGGCGGCGGTGCTCGGGATCCGAAACGCCCGCTTCCTCGGGCGGGTCGAGGCGATGCCCGAGCTCTACCGCGCGGCCGATTTCTTCCTCTTTCCCACCCTGGGGGAGAACCAGTCGCTGGCCACCCTCGAGGCCATGGCCTCGGGGCTGCCGGTGATCACCAGCCCGATCCCGGCCCAGGCCGAGCTGGTGTCCGACGGCCTCGAGGGCCGGCTGGTGCCGCCCACCCCGGCCGCCCTCCGCCGGGCGCTAAGGGAGCTCCTCGCCGACCCCGAGGGGGCGCGGACGATGGGGCGCCGGGCCCGCCAAAGGGTCCTCGCCTCGCATACACTTAGGCACACCGCGCGGCGTCTGGCCGCGCTCTTGAAGGAGGGGACGTGAAGTACGACTGGGTCATCGTGGGGGCCGGTCTCACCGGCGCCACCCTGGCGGAACGGCTGGCCAGCCAACGGGGCGCCCGGGTGCTGGTCGTCGAGCGCCGCCGGCACCTGGCCGGCAACGCCTACGACCACCCCAACCCCGAGGGGCTCCTCGTCCACCGCTACGGCCCCCACATCTTCCACACCCAAAGCCGGGAGGTGTTCGACTACCTCTCCCGGTTTACCGCCTGGCGTCCCTACGTCCACCGGGTCCTGGCCGAGATCCAGGGTCGCCGGGTGCCGCTGCCCTTCAACCTCAACACCCTCCACGCCCTCTACCCCCGCCGGCTCGCCGAGCGGGTCGAGGAGAAGCTGGTGGCCCGCTTCGGCCACGGCGCCCGGGTGCCGATCCTGAAGCTCAAGACCGCCGACGACCCCGAGCTCGCCGAGCTCGCCGCGTTCGTCTACCAAAACGTCTTTCTGGGGTACACCCGAAAGCAGTGGGGCCTCGCCCCCGAGGAGCTCGACCCCGCCGTGACCGGCCGGGTGCCGGTGGTGGTGGCCCGCGACGACCGCTACTTCGCCGACCCCTACCAGGCCCTCCCGGCCGAGGGCTACACCCGCATGGTCGAGCGCATGCTCGCCCACCCGAGGATCCACCTCCTCCTGGGGGCCGATTTCAAGGAGATCGAGGGCGAGCTCCGCTTCGATCGGCTGATCTACACCGGCCCCATCGACGCCTTCTTCGACTACCTCCACGGTCCCCTCCCCTACCGCAGCCTGCGCTTCGTCTGGGCCACCCACCGAACCCCGGCGGTCCAACCGGTGGCGGTGATCAACTACCCCAACGAGCACCCCTTCACCCGCACCACCGAGTACAAGCACCTGACCGGCCAGGAGAGCCCCTTCACCGCGATCTCCTACGAGTACCCCGAGGCCCACGAACCGGGCAGGAACGAGCCCTACTACCCGATCCCCCGGGAGGAAAACCGCCTTCGCTACCGCGCCTACCAGAAAGAGGCCCAAAAGCTCAAGCACGTCTTCTTCGCCGGGCGGCTCGCCGACTACCGCTACTACAACATGGACCAGGCGGTGGCCCGGGCCCTCAAGCTTTTCCGGGAGCTGCCGTGAACCGACGGGTCTGGGCGGTGGTGGTGACCTACAACCGCAAGTCGCTTTTGCGGAAGAACCTCGAGGCCCTGAGGGGCCAAACCCGCCCCCCCGACGCCGTGCTGGTGGTCGACAACGCGTCCACCGACGGGACCGCCGCCATGCTCGCCGCCGAGTTCCCCGAGGTCCAGGTCCTCTCCCTGCCGGAAAACCAGGGCGGCGCCGGGGGCTTCCACGAGGGGATGCGACGGGCCTACCAGGCAGGGGCCGACTGGCTTTGGCTGATGGACGACGACACCTTCCCCGAGCCCGGGGCCCTCGAGGCCCTGCTCCGGGCCGCCGAGGAGCTCAAGCCCCCGCCGGCGGTGCTGGCCAGCACCCAGCTCCTCCCCGACGGACGGCCCCACCCCACCGCCGCCTTCGTCACCCCCACCGACTTCCGGCGGCTTTCGCTCTGGCTCCGCTACCGGCCCCGCTACCGCCCGATCCGCTGGGCGCTCTTCACCTCGGCCTTGCTGCACCGCTCGGTGATCGAGGCCGAGGGGCTCCCCCACAAGGCGTTCTTCATCTGGGAGGACGACCTGGAGTACACCGGCCGGATCCTGCGAAGGGGCTACGGGTACCAGGTCGCCGCCAGCCGGGTCGTCCACCAGTCGGCCTCCAAGCCCTACGTCTCCGCGACCACCGGGGAAAACCGCGTCTACTACGGGGTCCGAAACCGGCTGTGGGTCCTCCGGGGACCGGCCTTCGGCCCGCTCGGGAAAACCTTCCTGTTCGCCCAGATGGCCCTCGGGGTGCTGGGCTTTTTGGCCCTCCACCCGAGCCGGCAAAGCGTCGCCGAGGTGGTCCGGGCGGTGAGGGACGGGCTGGGCCCTACCCCCACGCGGTAAGATGGCTCCGTGCGGCTCTTCCGGGTGGGGCTTTTTACCGACGTCTACTTCCCCAGCAAGAACGGGGTCTCGACCAGCGTCTACCTGCTCTGGCGGGAGCTCCGGCGGCAGGGCCACGACGCCTGGATCATCGCCCCCGAGCTCCCCGGGGCCGAGCCCGAGGAGGGGGTGGTGCGGGTCAAGAGCGTGCCCTACCCCTTCTTCGAGGACTACCGGCTGGGGCTCCCGAGCAGCAAGGCCCTGCCCAAGCGGTTCGAGATCGTTCACTCCCACGTGCCCTTCACCCTGGGGCTTTGGGCCCTCTCGCTGGCCCAGAAGTGGCGGGTGCCCCACCTCTCGACCTTCCACACCCACTACGAGAAGTACGCCCACTACGTCCCCGGCCTCGCCTTCCTCGACCGGCACACCCACATCATCCCCCGGTTGGCCCGGGCCTTTTACAACCGGGTCGAGCTGGTGATCGCCCCCACCCACCCGGTCAAGCAGCTGGTCCAGCGCTACCGCATCGAGCGACCGGTGCGGGTGATCCCCACCGGCATCGACACCGAGCTCCTCGAGGCCGCCCCCCGGCCCGAGCCCGACCCCTGGCCGGCCGGGCGGCGGCGGCTCCTCACCGTGAGCCGGCTGGGCAAGGAAAAGAGCCTCGACGTGGCAGTGCGGGCCTTCGCCCGCCTGGCTCACGACGCCAACGCCCACTGGGTGATCGTCGGCGAGGGCCCCGAGCGCGAGGCCCTCGAGGCCCTGGCGGAGGAGCTCGGGGTGGCCGACCGGGTGACCTTCGCCGGCGCCCTTCCCTACCCCGCGATCGGCGGCTACTACCGCGCCGCCGAGCTCTTCCTCTTCGCCAGCGAGACCGAGACCCAGGGGCTGGTGCTCTGGGAGGCCCAGGCGATGGGGCTGCCGGTGGTGGCGGTGGCCGCCGGCGGAGCGATCGACAGCGTCCAGGACGGGCGCACCGGGTACCTGGTCCCCCCCGGCGACGCCCCCGCCCTGGCCCGGGCGGCGGCCGGTCTGCTCGCCGACGAGGCCCGTCGCCGCCGCTTCGCCGAGGAGGCCCGCCGCTTTGCCGCCGCCCGCAGCGCCCCCCGGGTGGCCGAGGCCATGGTGGCGGCCTACGAGGAAGCCGAGGCGATCTTCCAGAGCGAACCCCGAAAGCTTTACTTCGGCTTTCCCACCCTGAAAAACGGCTCCAGCCGCGTATAATCCGGGCGACATGCCCCGGCTCTCCGTCGTCGTCCCGGCAAGAAACGAGGAGGCCTACATCGGGGCCGCGCTGGAGTCGATCCTGGCCCAGGACCCCCCGCCCGACGAGGTGATCGTGGTGGACAACGGCTCGGTGGACGCCACCGCCGCGATCGCCGCCCAGGCCGGAGCCCGGGTGATCCGGGTGGAGGAAGCGGGGGTGCACCGGGCCCGCCAGGCCGGCCTCGAGGCCGCCAGCGGGGCGATCGTGGCCCAGACCGACGCCGACGGGCGGGTGCTGCCGGGGTGGACGGCGGCGATCCTGGAGGCGTTCGAGGACCCCCGGGTGGTGGCCAGCTACGGCCCCCTCGAGCTCTTCGAGGCCCCGGCCCTCGATCGCTGGCTGGCCCGCTACGGCTTCCCCCTCTTCCTGCGCCTCACCCACGCCCTGGGCCAGCCCAACCTCTCGGGGGCCAACCACGCGGTGCGAAGGGAGGCGGCGCTGGCGGTGGGCGGCTACGACCGGCCCTTCGCCGAGGACGTCCACCTCGGCCTCAAGCTCAAGGCCCTGGGGGAGGTCCGTTACCAGCCGCGCCAGCGGGTGATGACCTCGGGTCGGCGGCTCCGGGGCGGGCGGCTCAAGCTCTACGGGGTCCACGCGCGGAACGTCTGGCGGCGCCTTCGGGGCCTGCCGGAGGACTACGGGGAGGACTACTTTGCCGAGAGAAACCGCTAGGCGGCTCCCCTGGCGCCGGCCCCTTTTGGTGGTGCGCCTGGTGGGCCTCCTGGCCCTCACCGAGATGCTTCGAAGCGCCTTCTTCGTGGGGTTTTTCCCCCTCTACGCCGGGCGGCACCTGGGGCTGGGGGCGTCGCTGGTGGGGCTGGTGACCTCGGTCCACTACCTCACCGACGCCCTGGCCAAAAGCGGCGGCGGCTGGCTGGCCGAACGGGTGCGGCTGGGCGCGGTCCTGGCCGGCTCCGGCCTCTTCGGCCTGCTGGCGGTGGCCACCCTCCCCCACGGCCCGCTGGCCTGGATGCTCCTGGTGGCGGCCGCCTGGGGGGCGCTGGTCAGCCCCCTGTGGCCGGCCGTCCTCACCTTTATCAGCCGCGACAGCCACCGCGGCTACGAGGCCCGGGGGGTGACCCTGGCCACCGCCCTGATCGCCCCCCTCCTCGGCCTCGCCATGCTGGCCACCGGCTACCTCGCCCGCCAGCGCCCCGAGGAGGCCTACCGCTACCTCCTCTTGGGAGCGGCCCTTTTAGCCCTGCTCGCCCTCAGCCTGGCCGGGCTCAAGGCCCCCGCCGCCCACCAGGGCCGCGAGGCCTACGACTGGCGCCGGCTGATCCGGCTGATGCCGGCGGCCTTCGTCCAGACGCTGTCGACCGGGGTGCTCTCGCCGGTGCTCTTCCTCTTCATCGCCCGGGTCGACCTCGGCGTCCCCCGGCTCGCGTTTCTGATCGCGGTGGGGGGCGGGGCGGCCCTCCTGGTCCTGGCCCTGGCCGGCCACCGGGCCGACCGCGGCGAGCCCCGGCGGCTGTTGGTGCCGGGGCTCTTCTTGGCCGGGCTGGGGCTGGCCGGGGTGGGGGTTTTAAGCCTGGCCTACGGCCCCACCTGGGGGGTCCTGCTGGCCAGCGGGCTCCTCATCGGGGTGGGGTACGGGCTCTTCTTCCCCGGCTGGAACGGCCTGGTGGTGCGCTCGCTACCCGATGCCGACCGGGCCGCCGCCTGGGGGGTGATCATGACGCTGGAGGCGCTGGGCTTCGCGGTCGGCCCCGCCCTCGGCGGGTTCACCTGGGACGCCTTCGGCCCCGCCGGGCCCTTCGTCACCGGCGGGGCGCTGATGGCGCTGGTCGGAGGGTACTACCTGTGGCAGCTTGGGCGATCGGACTCGGCGGGCTAGCCCTCGCCTACCTGGCCAGCGACCTCCTCTTCCGCTGGATGGGGGTGGGGGCCCTGGCCCACGGCCCGAGGAACGCCCCCCTGGTCTCGCTCACCTTCGACGACGGCCCCGACCCCGCGACCACCCCCCGGCTGCTCAAGCTGCTTGGGGACCGCCGGGTCCGGGCCACCTTCTTCGTACTCGGAGAGCGGGCCGAGCGCCACCCCGAACTCGTCCAGGCGATCCGCCAAGCGGGCCACGAGGTCGCCTCCCACGGCCGGAGCCACCGGCTTGGCTGGCTCCTCTTCCCACCCCTGGAGTGGCGGCAGGTGGCCTACGATCCCGGCGGCCTCCCCCTCTACCGCCCGCCCCACGGGCTCCACACCCCCTTCACCCGGGTGTTCGCCCGGCGACTCGGGCGGCGGGTGGCGCTTTGGGACCTGGAGTCGCGCGACTGGACCGACGAGGACCCGGCGGCCCTGGCCGATCGGGTGCTGGAGTACGCCGCCCCCGGCTCGGTGATCCTTCTCCACGACGGCCGCGAGGCCACCTTGGCGATGCTCCCCCGGTTGATCGAGGGGCTCGCCTCGGCCGGCTACCGCCTGGTCCCGATGGGGGATCAAACCCTCCGGCCGCTCGGCTTCAAGGAGGGGCTGATCCGGGCGCTCCAGGGGATGGACGAGCGCTACGACCGGGCCCACGGAATCCGCCACTGCCGCCGGCACCGCACCGGCCTTTTCCGCTGCGCCAAGGCCCCCTACCGGGGCCCGGCCCTGCCGGGGGTGGCGCCGGGGAGCGTGGGGCTTGAGCTCCACTTCGACAGCCGGAAGGTCGCGGCGCTTCCGCCCCTGGCCATCCTCCGGGCCCTCCGGGCCGACCTCGAGGCCGCCGCCCGGCGGGTCGCCGACGATCCCGAGATCGCCTTGGTCTTCGCCCGCACCGGGCTGGTCGAGGGGGCCCGCGAGCTGCTCGGGTTCGAGGTCGCCGAGCTCCCGCCCCTCGACCGAGCGGTGGCCACCGCCGCCCTCCGGTTCTTCGAGTGGCTCTACCGCGACCCCCGCTACCCCAAGAAGAGGAGCCCCGGGGTCAAGCTGGTCTACGCCCGCCGGGAGGCCTTTCTCCGCCGCTACCTCAAAGAAGCCGGGCCCTGAGCCGGCGCCGGAGGTCGCGGCCGAATCCGTCCGTCTACAATAGGGGCATGCCTCGCTGGTTGACGGTACGCCTTAACGACCGCAAGGTCGAGGAACGCCCCTGGCCCGCCGAGGAAGTCTGGCGGGCCGGCCGCTACCGCACCGTCGAGCGGCTCCTCGCCTATAAGGCCTACCGGGCCGAACCCCTCTCGGAGGAAAACCCCCTGGTCCTGGTCGCCGGCCCCCTGGCGGGGACCACCTTCTCCAACGCCAACCGCCTTTCGGTGGGGGCGCGGAGCCCGCTCACCGGGGGCGTCAAGGAGTCGAACGCGGGGGGAACGGTGGCCTTCGCCCTGGGCCGGCTGGGGATCGCCGGTCTGACCCTGCTCGGCGCCGCCCCCGACTGGACGGTGCTGGTGATCGGGCCCGGGGGGGTCCGGTTCGAGGACGGCCGCGAGTTCCTGGGCCAGGGGACCTACGCCACCGTCGCCGAGCTCCGCCGCCGCTACCCCAAGAGCGCGGTGGCCGCCCTCGGTCCGGTCGGCGAGTACCAAGGGCTCCTGGCCGGGATCAGCATCACCGACACCGACGGCCTCCCCGGGCGGATCGCCGGCCGGGGCGGGCTGGGCGCGGTGCTGGGGAAGAAGCGCGTCAAGGCGATCGTGGTCGAGGGGGCCGACCGGCCGCCCAAGGAGAAGAGGAAGTTCTTCGACGAGCTCAAGGCCTACGGTCAGAAGCTCCGGGCCAACCCGGTGACCGGGCGCTACTACCCCGAGATCGGCACCGCCGGCATGGCCGACTACCAGAACGTCGCCGGCGGGCTGCCGGTCAAGAACTTCCGTCTCGGGCGGCTCACCGACGGCCCCAACCCGATCGGCGGCGAGGCCCTCCGGGAACGGATCCTAAAGCGCGACGGCCAGGGCACCCCCACCCACGCCTGCATGCCCGGCTGCATCATCCGCTGCTCGAACCGCTTCCCCGACCCCGAGGGGCGGCTGGTGGTGAGCCCCCTGGAGTACGAGACCATCGGGCTGGTGGGGTCGAACTGCGGCCTCGCCGACCTCGACGCGATCGCCCGGGTCAACCGCGAGGCCAACGACCTGGGGATCGACACCATCGAGTTCGGGGCCACCCTGGCGGTGGCCATGGACGCCGGCCTCGCCGAGTGGGGGGACCTCGAGTGGATGCTCGGGATGGCCGAGGAACTCCGGCACGGCACCCCCGAGGGCCGGCGCATCGCCCAGGGGGCCCACCGGCTGGCCCGGGAGCTCGGCCACCCCCGCGACCCCACCGTGCGGGGCCAGGCGATGAGCGCCTACGACCCCCGGGTGGTCGAGGGCACCGGGGTCACCTACATGACCAGCCAGCAGGGGGCCGACCACACCGCCGGAAACCCCGCCCGGGTCGAGACCTTCGAGATGCCGCTGGAGGAGGTCATGCGGCTCTCCTTCGATTACCAGGTGAAGAGCGCCGCCCTCGACGCCCTGGGGCTTTGCTACATGTCCTCGGCGATCGCCGAGGAGGCGGTGGAGCTGGTCGCCGAGGCGATCGAAGACCGCCACGGGGTCCGGCCCCCAGAAGGGTACTTCGCCGAGCTCGGCAAGGACGTGCTGCGGCTGGAGCTCGCCTTCAACCGCGAGCTCGGCCTCCCCGAGGTCGAGGCCCTGCCGGCCTTCTTCTACCGGGAGCCGCTGCCCCCCACCGAGCGGACCGCCCGGCTCGATCCCGAGGTCATCGGCTCCTTCTGGAAGCGTTTTCTAGAAGGCCGGTGAGCAGCACCAGCCAGGCCGCCCCCAACACCGGGAGCTCGCCGAAACGGGCGTAGAAGGTGCGCCCCTCGAGCTCGCGGTAGGGGGCGAGCAGGGCCTGGGGCCGGCCCACCCGGGAGCGGGCCGCCACCCGTCCGTAGGGGTCGATGCTGGCGCTGATGCCGTCGTTGGCCGCCCGGAGGAGCCAGCGCCCCTCCTCCACCGCCCGCATCCGGGCCATCGCCAGGTGCTGGGCCCGGCCGTAGCCGACCCCGAACCAGGCGTCGTTGGAGACGTTGACGAGCCACCGGGCCCCCCGGTTCGCCAGGCCGCGCACCAGGTCGGGGTAGTCGGCCTCGTAGCAGACGAAGGCGGCGGCCCGGCCCAGGAGGGCGGGGGCCCGCCCCGGCCGGAGGTCGGCGAGGGGGGCGAGCCCGAAGGCCCGGAAGAAGAAGCCGTAGACCGGGGCGAAAACCGCCCGGCCGGGGAAGAACTCGCCGAAGGGGACCAGCCGCCGCTTGGCGTAGACCGCCCGGTCGCGGCCCCGGCGCCAAAGCCGCACCTCGTTCCGGGGTCCCGGTCCCCAGGTGCCGTAGATCAGGGTCCGGTCCCCCAGCACCGCCGCCGTCCCTTGGGGGAGGCGGGCCACCGCGGTCTCCGGCCAGACCACCAACCGGACCTCGGGGTGGGCGGCGAGGCCGGCGCGGGTCAGCTCGAGGTAGCGCCGGGAGGCCTCGGCGCCCTGGAACTTGGCGAGGGGGTTGATCGCCGCCTGCACCACCAGGGCCTGGGCCCCGGGCCGGGCCGGGGGGAGCGGCCAGACCCAGAGCAGGAGCCAGGGCGCCAACGCCCAGTACCGCCGCCGGGCGAGGAGCGCCGCGATAAGGAGCACCAGCAGGCTGAGCCCCCAGACCCCGACCCAAGCCGCCAGCACCCGCCCCCCGGCCGGCACCAGGGCGTAGCCGAGGTAGCCCCAGGGGAAGCTGAGCGGCCCCTGGGCCAAAAGCCACTCAAGCCCCACCCAGGCCCCGGCCAGGGCCAGGGGAACCCGGCCAAAGAGGGCGAAGAGCCCGCCCCAAAGGGATGCCAAAAAGGCCACCAAAAGGGCGAACGGCACCACCCCCCAAGGCCCGAACCAGGCCGCGAAGCTGGCCGGGAGCCAGCCGATGTGCACCCCCCAAAACCCAAGCCCGAGGAGGAAGCCAAAGCGAAAACCCCGGGGCCGGGCGAGCACCCAGGCGAGCCCCAGGGGCAGGAGGACCCCCAGGGGAAAGGGGGGGAGCGCCAGGGCCAGGAGCCCGCCCAGCAAGACCGCCGCCACGCCCTAGAGGTAGGCCCATCGGACATGAGAATGGGCGGGGTTGTGCCACAATGGGGCCAATGCGGCTCGGGGTGATCTCGGACGTGCACGCCAACCTGCCGGCCCTCGAGGCCGCCCTCGGGTTCCTCGAGGAGGCCCGGGTCGACCGGGTGGTCTGCCTCGGCGACCTGGTGGGCTACGGCCCCCACCCCAACGAGGTCGTCGCCCGCCTGCGGGAGGCGGGGGTCGCCTGCACCCTGGGGGGCGCCGAGATCCGCGTCCTCTTCCCCACCCCCACCGGCCTGAAAAGCCCCGAGAACGAGGCCGCCATGGCCTGGACCCGAGACCAGCTCTCCCCCGAGGCCCGCCGCTTTCTCGGCGCGCTGCCGCCGGCGATCAAGTTCATGACCCCCTACGGCAAGGCCCGCGGCTTCCACGGCCGGCCCGACGACCCCGAGGCCAAGTTCCCCCTCTACGACCCCGAGCCCGAGCTCGACCGCCACCTCGCCCGCACCCTGGCCACGGTGGTGCTGACCGGGGGCCACCATGTGCCCTTTTTCCGCCAGGTGGGGCGCCGCTTCGTGCTCGACCCCGGCTCGGTGGGGTTGACCCTGGGCGGGGAGCCGGGGGCCGACGTGGCGATCCTCACCATCAAGCCCGACGGGGTGCACCCCCGGATCTACAAGGTGCCCTACGACTTCGCCCAGACCGCCTTCGACATCGAGGCCTGGGGCCTGCCCCGCGGGATCGCCGAGGTGGTGCGCACCGGCAAACCCCTGGGCTAGGGCCCCCCGCCCTCCCAGAGCCGGCGGGCAAAGGCGGCCACCGCCGGGTCGGGGTCGTCGAGCAGGCGGCGGCGGCCGAGGAGGAAGAACCCCTGGGCGGCGGCCCGGCGCACCCGGGGGCTGGGGTCGGCGGCGGCGGCCTCGAGGTAGGCCTCGAAGGCTCCGTGCCGCTGGGAATAGAGCACGCCGAGGGCGTTCCGCACCAGGCCGGGCCGCCCCGGCCGCAGGAAGGCGGTGCCGGCGTAGGCCCGGGCGAAGGCCCGCCCCGAGAGGCGGAGGAAGTCCCAGAGGTCGGGGTGGGCCAGCTCCGGCTCGGGGGAAAAGCCCGGCCAGGGCGGCCGCTCCTCCGCGAAGCGGTTCCAGGGGCAGGCGGTCTGGCAGAGGTCGCAACCGAACAGCCAGCCGGCGTTTTCCCGCCAGAGCTCCAGCGGCCAGGGTCCGCGGTGTTCGATCGTCCAGTAGCTGAGGCAGCGCCGGGCGTCGAGTCCCAGGGCGTCGAGGGCCCCGGTGGGGCAGGCGGCCAGGCAGGCGGTGCAACGCCCGCAGCGCTCGGGGGCCCGGGGTCCGGGCGCGACCTCGAGGGGGGTGAGCACCACCCCGAGCAGGCGGTAGCTCCCCCGCCCCTCGGCGAGGAGCAGGGTGTTCCGGCCGATCCAGCCCAGCCCGGCCCGGCGGGCGAACAGGGTCTCCGCCACCGGCCCGTGGTCGACGTAGCCCCGGGCCTCGAGGCCGAGCGCGTGGGCCCGCCGCACCAGGGCCCCGACCGCCGCCCCGAGGGCGAGGTGGTAGTCGCGGGTCCAGGCGTAGCGGGCCACCCGGCCCACACGGAGCCCGCCGGGGGGCGGGCCGGGGTCGGGGTAGGCGTAGGAGGCCGCCACCACCAGGGCGCTCCTCGCCCAGGGAAAGGCCCGGCGGGGGGCGAGCCGGGCGTCCTGGGTGCGGGCCAGGTAGGCCATGCCGGCGTGACGGCCGGCCGCGAGCCAGGCGCGGTAGGCCCGGCGCTCGGCGGCGTCCACCTCCAAAGGGGTCCAGGCGGCCTCGAGGCCGAGCCCCGCCGCCGCCGCCTCAAGCGCCCGCGCCCGGGGATCCACCGAGTTCCTCCAACCGGCCGTCGAAGACCCGGGCCACCGGCCGCCCCCCCTCCCAGAGGGTGAGGTCGGCGGGGGCCCCCGCCGCCAGCAGCCCGTAGCCCGGCCAGCCGGCGGCCACCGCGGCCCCCCGGGTGTGGGCCCAAAGGGCCAGGGAGGGGGGCACCGCCTCGGCGGGGGTGAGTCGGTGGCGGGTGGCCTCGGCCAGCGAGGCCGCCGGGTCGGGGGCGGCCACCGGGGCGTCGGAGCCGAAGGCCAGCGGCACCCGGGCGGCGATCGAGGCGAAGCGGAAGGCCTCCCGCTCGCGGCCGGGGAGGAGCCGCCGCACCAGGGGGGCGTCGCCCGCCAGGTGCACCGGCTGCATCGAGGCCACCAGGCCGGAGCCCGAAAGGAGCGGGAGGTCGGTGTCCTCCAGGTGCTGGAGGTGCTCGACCCGGTGGGGGCGGCCGGGAAGCCGGGGAAGCCGGGCGAGGACCCCGAGGACCCCGGCCACCGCCCGGGTGCCGATCGCGTGCACCGCCACCTGGAACCCCGCCCGGGCGGCGGCCCGGCCCTCGGTGAGGATCGCCTCCAGAGGGTCGAGGGCCATCCCCCGCCCCCCGTCCGGGTAGGGCGCCTTCATCCAGGCGGTGCGGCTCCCCAGGGCGCCGTCGGCGAAGAACTTGACCCCGCCGACGAAGAGCCGGGGCCCCCGCCAGCCCGGCGCGACCCCCCGCCAGCCTCCCCGGGGGAGGGCCCACCAGAGCCGGACCGGCAGCTCATCGGCGACCGCCTCGGCCCAGGCCAGCGCCTCCCGGGGCTCGTAGGCCAGGGCGTGGACGGCGGTGTACCCCCGGGCGGCGAAGTCCCGAAGGCCGGCGATGAGGTCGTCGGGGCCCGGCGGAGGGGCCGCCGCCTCGAGGGCGGCGAGCCCCCGCTCCCAGACCCAGCCCCGTTCGGCGTCGAGCCAGGGGTTCCCCGCCGCCAGTCCGGCCCGGCGGAGGGCCTCGGGGCTCGCCCAGGCGGCGTGGAGGTCGCGGCTTTTGAGGAAGACCGGACGGCCCCGGGCGGCCGCCGCCAACAGCCCCGGCGGGGGCGGGGCGTCGAAGAGAAAGCCCTGGCCCAGCACCCAGCCGCCTTCGGGGTGGGCGGCGACCCGTTCCGCGACCCGACGGGGGTCGGTGAGCCCGGAGAGGTCGAGGACGCGCCGGGCCCGCCCCCAGTAGAGGGGGTGGGCGTGGGCGTCGGCGAGGCCCGGGGTCACCGCCTCGAAGCGCCGGCAGCGGCCCCGGAAGCGCGCGGCGGGGAGGACCTCGAGGATCCGCCCTCCGCCCAGGCGGACCGCCACCGCCTCGGAAAAGCCGGGGGCCCGGCCGCAGATCGCCACGCCCAAAGCCTATACTGAGAGCGCCTTGGCCCGGCGACGCTACCTCTACCGCGGCAGGATCCTCGCCCTCGCCCTCGAGGACGAACGCTGGGAGATCGTCGAGCACAAGGACGCGGTGGCGGTGCTGGCCGAGAGGGACGGCCGGGTGCTGGTGGTCGAGCAGTACCGGGTGGCGATCGGGGCGCGCACCCTCGAGCTCCCCGCCGGCCTGATCGAGCCCGGCGAGGCGCCCCGCCAGGCCGCCCGCCGCGAGCTCATGGAGGAGGCCGGGTTCGACGCCCGGCTCCGGGAGGTTCTCAGCTTCTACACCAGCCCCGGCTTCACCGACGAGCGGATCACGCTCTTTTACGCCGAAGACCTCACCGAACGCCGGCGCCCGCCCGACCCCGACGAGGCCCTCACCGTCCGCTGGGTCGAGACGGAGCGGCTGCTCGCCGACCTCCACGCCGGCCGCTTAAGAACCAGCAGCCCCACCGTCGCCGGGCTGCTTTGGCTGGCCTCCAGGCGATGATCCTGATCAACGACCCCGCCGACGCCCCGCCCGGCCGAAAGGTCGTCGCCATCGGCAGCTTCGACGGCGTGCACCTCGGCCACCGCAGCCTGCTCGCCCGGGCGCTGGCCCGGGCCCGCGAGCGGACGCTGCCGCTGCTCGTCTACACCTTCGACCCCCCGACCAAGGTCTTCACCCGGGGGGTGCCGGTGCTCTCGACGCTTTCGGAAAAGGCCGAGCTCCTGGCCGAGGCCGGGGCCGAGATCGTCCTGGCGGTCCCCTTCGACGCCGAGTTCGCCGCCCGCAGCAAGGAGGCCTTCCTGGAGGACCTCCGCGCCCTGGAGCCCGCCCTCCTGGTGGTCGGCGAGGACTTCCGCTTCGGCCGCGGCCGCACCGGCGGGCCCGAGGACCTGGCGGCGGTGGCCGCGGTGGAGGCGGTGCCGCTGCTGGCGCTCGGGGGGGCGCCGGTGAAGTCCTCCCGCATCCGCGAGGCGCTCCTGGCCGGCGACGTGGAGGCCGCCCGGCTCTTGCTCGGCCGCCCCTACCGGGTGCGGGGGGTGGTGGTCCCCGGCGAGCGGCTCGGCCGCCGGCTCGGCTTCCCCACCGCCAACCTGGCGGTGCCCCGGCAGAAGGCCCTGCCCCCCGGGGTTTTCGCGGTCTGGGTCGAGGTCCTGGGCCGGCGGGTCGGGGGGGTGGCCAACGTCGGCCGCCGCCCCACCCTGGGGGAGGACGGCGAGGCCCGCCTGGAGGTCCACCTCCTCCGGCCCAGCGGCCCCCTCTACGGCGAGGAGCTGGTGGTGGAGTTCGTCCACCGGCTGCGAGGGGAACGGAGGTTTCCCAGCCTCGAGGCCCTCAAGGCCCAGATCGCCGCCGACGCCGACGCCGCCCGCCGGCTGCTCTACGGCTAGCCACGGCGGGGTCGGGGGCCCGACCACTCGACCTCGGTGCGGGCCCCGTCGAAGCGGAGCAACAAAGCGAGCCGGGCCCGGGAGTAGACCCGGTGGGGCTCCCGGGGGATGAAGGCGGTCACGATGTCCACGAAGCGGGGCTTGCGGTACTCCAGCACCACGTGGAGCGGGAGCTTGAGCCGGGGGCTGACCACGATGTAGCCGAGCACCAGCATCCGGGCGTCCTCGGGGTAGACGGCGAGCTCCCGGCCGTACTCGACGGCCCGCACCACGTCGAGCTCGGTGAACCCCTCGGCCCGCATGTGCCGGGCCACGTGGGGCCCAAGCCGGTAGCGGCCCTCGCGCAGGTAGGGCACGAGGTCGCCAAGACGCCGGAGCTTCATTCCCGCCTCCGGGACGATTATACCTTTCGGTAGGGCAAGCGCCGCAGCCGATCGGGCTCGGCCACCGCCAGAAAGGCGCCCCAGACCGTACTCGCCCCCGCCTCGAGGAGGGCCTCGGCGGCCCGGGCGAAGGTGGCCCCGGTGGTGAGGACGTCGTCGACCAGAAGGACCCCGGCCGGCGGGCGGCCGCGGGCGGCGAAGACCTGGGGGAGCCGCCGCCTCTGGGCCCGCCGGGTCTGGCTCGGGGTGTACGCGGTTCGCACCAGGCCCCGGTAGAGGGGCCGGCCCAGCCGCCGGGCCAGGCCCCCGGCCAAAACCGCCGGCAGGTGACCCCCCCTCAGCGCCGCCCGCCAGGGGAGGGTGGGCACGCAGGCCACCGCCTCGATCGGCCAGCCGGTCTGGGCCACCCGGTCGGCCAGCCGCTCCCCCGCCCAGAGGGCCGCCCGGCGGTGGGCGCGGTACTTGGCCGCCCGCACCAGCCCCCGCACCCGGGGGTAGCGGGCCAGGTACACCGCCCCCCCGACCCGCTCGGGGACCAGCGCCTCGCGGCAGGCCCGGCAGACCCCCACCGCGTCCAGGGGGCCGCCGCAAACCGGGCAGCGCCGCCCCAAAAAGGCCTCCAGCCAGGGCATTTGTCTCGACTATAATGATTCCGTATGGCCGGTCACAGCAAGTGGGCCCAGATCAAACGCAAAAAAGCCGCCAACGACGCCAAGCGCGGCAAGCTGATCACCAAGCACCTGCGGGCGATCCAGGCCGCCGCCCGCAGCGGCGGCAGCCCCGACCCCGCCGCCAACGTCGCGCTCAGGAACGCGATCGAGGCGGCCCGGCGCGACGACGTGCCGATGGAGAACATCGAGCGCCTGCTCGCCCGCCTCCGGGGCCAGGGCGAGGGCGCCGCCCGGTTCGAGGAGGTGAGCTACGAGGGCTACGCCCCCGGCGGGGTGGCGGTGCTGGTGCTGGGACTCACCGACAACCGCAACCGCACCGCCGGCGAGGTGCGCCACGTCTTCGCCAAGCACGGGGGCTCCCTGGGAACCTCGGGGAGCGTCGCCTGGCAGTTCGAGAAAAAGGGCCTGGTGGTGCTCTCCGACACCAGCGAGGCCACCCAGGAGCTCGCCATCGAGCTGGGGGCCGAGGACCTGGTGGAGTCCGACGGGGTCCTCGAGGTCTACGTCGCCCCCAACGAGGTCTACGCGGTGGCCCGGGCCTTCGAGGAACGGGGCCGGAAACCCGAGAGCGCCGAGGTCACCATGATCCCCCAGAACACCGTGCGGCTGGAACCCGAGGCCGCCGCCAAGGTGATGCGGCTGGTCGAGGCCCTGGAGGACCTCGACGACGTCCAGGCGGTCTACACCAACCTCGATCCCGACTCGGTCGCGGTCCCCGGATGAGGGTCCTGGGGGTCGACCCCGGCATCGCCAACCTGGGACTGGCGGTGGTCGAGGGCGACGCCCGCCGGGCCCGGCTGGTCTACGCCGGGGTGGTCGCCACCGCCGCCGGCGAGCCCGCCGAGGTCCGGGTGGGCCGGCTCTTCCAGGGGGTGCGGGCGGCGATCGGCGACCACCGGCCGGAGGCGGTGGCGGTCGAGGCCCAGTACTTCTACCGCCAGAACGAACGGGCCTTCCAGGTCGGCTGGGGGATGGGGGCGGTGCTCGCCGCCGCCAGCCTGGCCGGCCTGCCGGTCTTCGCCTACGGACCCATGCAGATCAAGAAGGCGCTGGTGGGAGCCGGCCGGGCCGAGAAGGCCCAGGTCGCCTACATGCTGCGGGCCCTGCTCGGAGGGCCGCTCCCCGAGTCCAACCACGCCACCGACGCCATCGCGGTGGCCCTCACCCACCTGGCCCAACCCCCCCAAACGCGGGGGGACTTCCGGATGTAGCCCGGGTAGCCTAAGGGGTATGAAAACCCGTATCGGTGCGCTTGGGTTGCTCCTCCTATCCCTCGCGCTGGCCCAGAGCGTGCGCGAGGTGGGGATGGGCGGGGTCGCCCTGCCGGGGCCGGGCGCCTCCTGGCAAAACCCCGCCTACGCGGCGATCGAACCCCGCTGGCAGCGGGGCACCTGGTCGCTGCCGGTGGGGCTTTTGGGCCTGTTGCTGCCGGACCGGAGCCCGCTTTACTACCTCGCCGACCCCGGGACCTTCTATTCCAGCTTCGACCTCCTCAGCTTCTACGACCAGCTCGCCCACCCCGGGGCCCTCCTCCTCAACCCCGCCCGCAGCCCCGACCAGGTGGTCCTCAAGATCGAGGGGGACGGCGACGGGAACCCGCGGTTTCGGCTGGAGGACGGCCAGGGACGCCCCTTGAGGCTCTCGGCCGCCCGGGACCTGGCGCCCAGCCCGCCCCCCGGGCTCACCCCGCCGCCGCTTTTGAGCTACCCCTTCGCCCTCGGTCGGGGCTTTTACGGCGAGGTGGGGCTCTTCGCCGGGGTCGAGGGCCTCTCGGCCGAGCCCGACCCCGAGCTCGCCGCCCTGCTCGCCGGGGGGAGCCTGGCGCCCAACCGGACCTACCGCCTGGTCGCCCGGGGGGCGGCGAGCGCCGGGCTCAGCCTGGGGTTCGCCCTCGCCCAGGCGCTGCCGCCCCTGCCGGAGGTTGAGGGCACCCTCTACGCCGGGGTCCGGGGCCAGGCCTTCCTTGGCCTCGCGCGGGCCGAGGCCGAGGTCACCACCGCCTTCACCACCGACGCCGGCGGTCAGCCCTCGGGAAGCACCACCACCACCCGGATCTTTACCAGCGCGATCGGCCAGGGGCTGGGTTACGGCCTCCGGCTCGACCTCGGGCTGGCCTACGCCAACAAGGTCGGGGTCTTCGGGGTGGGGGTGCGGAACCTGGTGAGCTACGCCCGGTGGCAGGGGACCGAGGAGGTCCGGGACGGCGGGGGCACCCACGCCCAGCCGAAGACCGAGACCTTCGCCGGGGTGGCCCCGGCCCTCTACCTGAGCGGGGCCGGCGACCTCGCCCTTGAGGAGGGGGGGCGCCTCCTCCTCGCCGCCGACCTCGGCTACGACGGGGCGATCGCCGCCCACCTGGGGGCCGAGTACCCCCTGGGAACCTTCGCCCTCCGGGCCGGGATCGGCTACGAGCGCGGCCTACGGCTGGGGCTCGGGCTGGGGGTGGACCTCGCCGCCCTGCGGCTCGACCTCGCCCTTACCAGCCACACCGCCCCCCTGGTCGGCGGCCAGGTCTTCGGGGTGGCCGCCGCGGTGGGGTTTTAGGAGGGAACCATGCGGAGGACCTGGACGTTCTTGGCGCTCGCCGCCCTGCTCGTCGGCTGCAGCGCCCACACCCGCTACGCCGTCGAGGTAAACGTCGCCAGCCTGCTCGGGAGCCAGGCCGAGGACACCGTCGACTTCGGAGCCCCCACGGCCTTTCAGGTCTACCTCCCGGACCAGGATCAGGACTACACCACCCCCGACCTCCAGGGCTACCTGGCTCGCGTGCCGGGGCGGCTGACCGACGCGTTGGATGCGGTCGCGGTCGACCTCGAGGCCGCCATCGAGAACCAGGCGGCCGGCGACCTCACCCTCACCGCCGCCCTCTACCTCGCCCCCGAGGACGAGAGCAATATTTACCAGCCCCAGTACAAGGCGGGCGAGGCGAGCCTGGAGCCGCGCCCCCTCGCCGCCGGGGCGAGCGGATCCCTGACCCTAAAGCTCAAGCTCCAAAACGGCGATCCCGGGTTCGCCACCATCAAGAACGGCCACGGGAGCTTCCGGGTGGGGCTTCGGCTTGAGGGGAGCGGGCAGAAGTTCCACTTCCGCCTCGCCGGCTTCACCCTCCGGCTCACCAGCGAGCCGCTGGGGCGGTTGGCCCAGGGGCTCTGAGCGCTTGCCGGGGGCCCCTCCCGCGCCGTAGACTCGCGCGGGAGGGGCGGTTGCTGAAGGCACCCAGGCGGCCCATGAACCCGACCCCGGTGGTCGAGCTCGAGGGGGTCCGGAAGGTCTTCGACGGGGGCACGGTGGCCCTCGACGGGGTCACCCTCACCGTCTACGAGGGCGAGTTCTTCAGTCTGCTCGGACCCTCGGGCTGCGGCAAGACCACCCTCCTCCGGATCCTCGGCGGCTTTGAGGTCCCCGACGCCGGCACCGTGCGGATCGCCGGGGTCGACGTGCGCGAGGTCCCGCCCTACCGCCGCCCGGTCAACACCGTCTTTCAAAACTACGCCCTCTTCCCCCACATGACCGTCTTCGACAACATCGCCTTCGGCCTCCGGATGCGGCGGCGGCCCCCCGCCGAGGTCCGGCGCAAGGTCGGCTGGGCGATGGAGCTGGTGCAGATCGAGGGACTCTCGGCCCGGCGGCCCCACGAGCTCTCCGGCGGTCAGAAGCAGCGGGTGGCGCTGGCCCGGGCCCTGGTCAACGAGCCCCGGGTCCTGCTCCTCGACGAACCCCTGGGGGCGCTCGACCTGAAGCTAAGGAAGCAGCTCCAGATCGAGCTGATGCGGCTCCAGATGGAGCTGGGCACCACCTTCGTCTACGTCACCCACGACCAGGAGGAGGCGCTGGTGATGAGCGACCGCATGGCGGTGATGCAAAACGGCCGGCTGGAGCAGGTGGGCCTCCCCGAGGAGCTCTACGAGCGGCCCAAGACCGCCTTCGTAGCCCGGTTCCTGGGGCGTTCGAACCTGATCGAGGCCCACGCGGTGGCCCCCGACCGGGCCGAGACCCCCTTCGGCCCCCTCCGGGTGAGCGGCGGGCTGACCCCGGGCCGGCGCTACCTGCTCGGCATCCGTCCGGAGAAGCTCCGGCTGGCGCGGGAGCCCTGGAACCGGGCCAACACGGTGACCGCCCGGGTCAAGGAGATCGTCTACACCGGGGCGGAGAACCAGTACATCCTCGAGGCCCGGGGGGGCGAGCTGGTCGCCTACACCCTGAACGCCGACATCTCCGAGCCCGGGTACGAGGAGTACGACTACGGCGAGACCGTCCACGTCCACCTCCCCCCCGAGAACCTGGTGGTGATCGATGAACCGATCGGCGACGAGCCGCGCCCGCCGGCTCCTTGAGCTCCTCCTCACGGTGGGGCCGGGGGCCCTTTGGCTCCTGATCTTCATGCTGATCCCCGCCCTGCTCATGCTGGAGGCCTCCTTCCTCCAGCGGGGGCCCTACGGCCGGCTGGTGGGGCCCTTCACCCTGGCCAACTACCTGCGGTTTTTCGGCCTCACCCCCGAGGGCTTCGACCCCCTCTACCTCGGGATCCTCTGGCGGAGCGCGGTCTTCGCCGCCGGGGTGACCGCGATCACCCTGCTGCTCGGCTACCCCCTCGCCTTCGCCATCGCCACCAGCCGCCGCAAGGAGACCCTGTTGCTTTTGGTGGTGCTCCCCTTCTGGACCAACTTCCTGATCCGGATCTACGCCTGGATCGTGATCTTCCAGCGGCACGGGGTGGTGAACGCGGCGCTGGGGGCGCTGGGGCTCGGTCCCCTTCCGCTCTACCCCTCCTGGTTCGCGGTCTACGTCGCCACCGTCTACACCTACCTGCCGTTTCTGGTCCTGCCGGTCTACACCGCGGTGGAGCGGATCGACTGGACGCTCCTCGAGGCCGCCCAGGACCTCGGGGCCGGGCGGGTGCGGGGCTTTTTGCACGCGGTCCTGCCCCAGACCCTGCCCGGGGTGGTGGCGGGGGTGCTTTTGGTGTTCGTCCCCGCCCTCGGCACCTTCGTGATCTCCGACCTCCTGGGGGCCGGACGGGTGATCCTGATCGGCAACGTGATCCAGCAGCAGTTCGGGGTGGTGCGCGACTGGGCCTTCGGGAGCGCCGCCGCCTACGTGCTCATGGCCCTGGTCCTGCTGGGGCTTTGGGGCTACGCCCGGGTGGCCGGAGAGGAGGGGCTCGACCGCTTGGTCTGACGCCATGCCCAGGCTGCTCAAGCTCCACACCTACCTGGTCCTCGCCTTCCTGTACCTGCCGATCGCGGTGATCGTCGCCCTCTCCTTCAACCAAAGCCGCTTCGGGGTGCGCTGGACCGGCTTCACCTGGCAGTGGTACCTCCGCCTCTTCCACCACCACCGGGTGGCGGTCTACGCCGAGAACACCCTGATCGTGGCGGTGGCCAGCACCCTGATCGCCACCGTCCTGGGGACCCTGCTGGCGCTGGGGCTCTACCGCTATTCCTTCCGGCTCAAAGGGGCGATCCGGTTCCTGATCTACGTGCCGGTGGTGATCCCCGACATCGTGATGGGGGTGGCGCTCCTGCTCTTTTTCGCCTGGGTCCGGGTCCACACCGGCTGGCTCCGCCTCTCGCTGACCACCATCGTCCTCGGCCACGTGACCTTCCAGATCGCCTACGTCGCCCTGGTGGTGCGGAGCCGCCTGGCCGGCCTCGACCCCGCCCTCGAGGAGGCCGCCCAGGACCTGGGGGCCGGCAGCTACGCCACCTTTCGCCACGTCACCCTGCCCCTGATCCTCCCCGGGGTCCTGGCCGGCGCCCTGCTCGCCTTCACCCTCTCCCTCGACGACTTCGTGATCACCTTCTTCACCGCCGGCCCCGGCTCGACCACCCTGCCGCTCTACATCTTCGGCAGCGTCAAGCGGGGGGTCACCCCCGAGATCCACGCCCTCTCCTCTATACTGATCGCGGCGACGACGGTCGGACTGGTGCTCGGCCGGGCGTTGCTGCGGAGGAGGTGAGATGAAAAGGACCCTGATCTCGCTCCTGGCCGTGCTCGCCGGGCTCTCGCTGGCCCGCGGCGAGCTCCGGCTGTTCAACTGGGCCGACTACATCCCCGAGGAGGTGGTCGCCGAGTTCGAGCGGCGCTACCAGGCCCGGGTGATCATCGACACCTTCGAGGCCCCCGAGGCGATGCTGGCCAAGCTGCAGGCCGGTGGCGACGCCGAGTACGACGTGGTGGTGCCGCCCGACTACTACGTGCTGGAGATGGCCCGGACCGGGCTGATCCGGTCCCTCGACCCGGCCAAGCTCCCCAACCTTAAAAACCTCGCCCCGGAGTTCAAGGACCCCGCCTACGACCCCCAAAACCGCCACTCGATCCCCTACCAGTGGGGCACCACCGGGATCGCCTACGACGCCCAGGCGGTGACCAGGCCGGTGGACTCCTGGGGGGTCTTCTTCGACCCCAAGCGGTACGCCGGGCCCTGCTTTCTGCTCGACGAGATGCGGGAGACGATCGGCGCCGCCCTCAAGTACCTCGGCTACTCCCTGAACGACACCGACCCCGGCCACCTGGCCGAGGCCAAAAAGGTCCTGCTGGGGGCCAAGAAGCGGTGCCTGGGGTTTGCCGGCGGGGTCGAGGCCCGCAGCCGGCTGCTCTCCGGCGACGCCGCGGTGGTCCACGCCTACTCCGGCGACATCGTCCAGATACAGGGGGAGGCCCCCCAGGTCCGCTACCGGGTCCCCAAGGAGGGGGGAACGATCTGGACCGACGCGGTGGCGATCACCCGCCGGGCACCCCACCCCGAGCTGGCCTACGCTTTCCTGAACTTTATCCTGGAGCCCAGGATCGCGGCGGCGATCTCCAACTACAACAGCTACGCCACCCCGGTGGCCGCCGCCCTCCCCTACCTCGACCCCGCCCTCAAGGACAACCCGGCGGTCTTCCCCCCCAAGGCGGTGCGGCAAAAACTCGAGTACATCCACGACATCGGCGACGCGATCCGGCTCTACGACCGGATCTGGACCGAGCTGAAATCGCGCTAGGGTATAATCGTCCGGGAGGTGATGGGTATGAAGAAAGCGCTGATCCTGGCGAGCTTCCTGGCGCTCGCCGCGCTGGCCTTCGCGGCCAGCGGGGAGCAGGTCTACCAGACCTACTGCATGAGCTGCCACCAGGCCAACGGCAAGGGCATCACCGGGGCCTTCCCGCCCCTGGTCGAGGAGGTGCCCGAACTGATCGGGAAGGGGGACAAGGGCCGGGCCTTCCTGATCGATGTGGTGCTCTTCGGCCTCCAGGGCCAGATCACCGCCGGCGGCGGCACCTTTAACGGGATGATGCCCGGCCTCGGCGGCTCGCTTAAGGACGCCGACGTCGCCGCCGTGCTCACCTACGTGGCCAAGGCCTGGGGGAACGACAAGAAGCTCCCCAAGGGCTTCAAGGACTTCACCCAGGACGAGGTCGCCAAGGAGCGGGGCAAGCAGCTCACCCCGCAGCAGGTCTACCAGCTTTGGAAGGCCCTCGAGGCCGGCAAGTAGAACCCAGGGAACCCGGGCGGCGCCCTCTGGGCGCCGCCCTTTCGTATGCTGGGGGGGTGGCGCGGCTTTTCCTCCTCCTCTTCCTGCTAGGAAGCGCCCTGGCCCAGCCGGTGACGGTGGCGGCGGCCTCCAGCCTGGGCCCCGCCCTCAAGGCCCTGGCCGCCCGGTTCCAGGAGGAGGGGGGCGCTCCCGTACGGCTGGTCCTGGCCTCCTCGGGGAAGCTCTACGGCCAGATCCGCGCGGGGGCCCCCTACGACCTCTACCTCCCGGCCTCCCCCCGCTACCGGCGGGGCCTCGAGCCCGAGGCCGAGGCCCCCTTGGCCCGGGGCGTGCTGGCGCTTTACTTCCCGCCCCACACCGGCCTCACCGCCGTCAGGCTCGAGCAACTCGCCGACCCCCGGGTGCGGCGGGTGGCGATCGCCAACCCCCGCTCCGCCCCCTACGGGGCGGCGGCGGTGGCGGCCCTCAAGGCGGCGGGGGTGTGGTCCCGGGTAAAGGCCAAGCTGGTCTACGGCGAGAGCGTGGCCCAGGCCGCCCGTATCGCCGCCTTCGCCGCCGACGCCGGGCTCATCGACCTGGGTTCGGCCCTCCGCCTTGCCGGCAGCCACCGCCGGCTCCCCCCCGGGCGCGACCCCCCGATCGTCTACCCCGCACTGCTCCTTAAGGACCGCCCCGAGGCCCGGACCTTCTTCGCCTATCTTCTCAGCGAACCGGCCCAGCGGACGCTGGCCGCCTTCGGTCTGGAACGCCCGTGATCCCGGCCTTCCTCCTCAGCCTCAAGCTCGCGCTCGCCAGCGCGGGGCTCCTGCTCCTCCTCGGCACCCCCCTCGCCTACCTCCTTCGCCGCCCCTTCCCCGGCCGGGCCCTGGTCGAAAGCGTCCTGCTCCTGCCCCTGGCCCTGCCCCCCACGGTCCTCGGCTTCTACCTCCTGCTCGCCCTCGGGCCCGAGGGGCCGCTGGCCCGGCTGGGGGCGGCGCCGCTCGCCTTCACCTTTCCGGGGATGGTGATCGGGGCCACGCTCTTCAGCTTCCCCTTCGCCTTTACCGCCTACCGGGAGGCCTTCCGGGCCCTCGACCCCGAGCTCCTGGCCACCGCCCGCACCCTGGGGGCGGGACCGGCGAAACGGTTTTTCCGGGTGGTGCTGCCCCTGGTGTGGCCGGGGCTGGTCTCCGGCACCCTGCTCGGGTTCGCCCACGCCCTCGGCGAGTTCGGGGTGGTGCTGATGGTCGGGGGGAACATCCCGGGCAAGACCCAGGTCGCCTCGACCTACCTCTACGACCTGGTGGAGAGCCTCGACTTCGCCGCCGCCAACCGGGCCTCGCTGATCCTGCTGGCGGTGGCGTTCGGGCTGGTCCTGCTGGTACGAAGCCTGGAGGAACGGTGGAGGTTCGCTACCGCATCCGACGACCGGTCGCCCTGACGGTGGGGTTTTCCATCCGGGGGTTCACCGCGTTGCTGGGCCCCTCGGGGGCAGGGAAGACCACCGTGCTCAAGGCCCTGGCCGGGCTGGTGCCGGCCGAGGGAACCCCCTTCGCCGGCCTCCCGCCCGAGCGCCGGCCGATCGGCTACCTGCCCCAGGGGCACCTGCTCTTTCCCCACCTCACCGCTTTGGAAAACGTTCGGTTCGGCCTGGGGACCCCGGGCGAGGCGGGGCGGCGGCGGGCGCTGGCCCTGCTGGAACGCTTCGGCCTGGCCGACAAGGCCGACCGGCGGCCCCACCGGCTCTCGGGGGGGGAGCGCCAGCGGGTGGCGCTGGCCCGGGCCCTGGCCCGGGACCCCGAGCTCCTCCTCCTGGACGAACCCACCGCCAGCCTCGACGCCCCCGCCCGCCGGGGGGTCCTCGAGGCCCTCCTGGAGGTCGTCGCCGAGCTCGGGGTCCGGGCCCTGGTGGCGACCCACGACCCCGAGCTGGCCCAGGCCGCCGATCGCGTGGTGGTGCTCTACCGGGGGCGGGTCCTCGAGGAGGGCGACCCCCGTACCGTCTACACCCGCCCCCGGAGCCTCACCGTCGCCCGCCTCACCGGGTTCGAAAACCTCTTCCCCGGACGGGTGGAGGGGATCGACCAAGGCGGCCTGTGGGTGGCGACGGCGGCGGGGCGGTTTTGGCTGGAGGCGCCGCCGCGCCCGCCCGGGACCCCGGTGGTGCTCGGGATCCGGCCGGAGGAGGTCCTCTTCGTCCGGGAGGACCGCCCCCTGGCCCCCGCCCTGGCCCCCAACGTACGCACCGGCCGCCTCCTCTCGGTGCGGCCTCGAGGGGCCCAGGTCGCGGTGCGGGTGGCGCTTTCCGGGCTCACCCTCCGGGTCCTCCTGCCCCGCCACGTCCAGGACCGGTTGGACCTGGTGGCCGGCGAGACCCGGCGGGTGGTGCTGAAACCCCGCTACCTTCAGCTCTTCTCGCCGGAGGAGGCGCCCTCGGACTCCTCCGATTCCCCCTCCTGAAGCCCCTTTTTGAACTCCTTGGCCGACTTGCCGATGCCCCGGGCCAGCTCCGGCAGCTTCTTGCCGCCAAAAAGCAAAAGGACCAGCAGCAAAAGGACCAGGATTTCCCAGATTCCCAGGTTCATCTCGCCCTCCTAACGGCGCAGGTACCGCACGCCCATCCAGACCAGGATACCGGCAAAAAGGAGCCTAAGCCCCAGCTCGGGGAGGGAGAGGGCCACCCGTCCCCCGAGGAAGGCCCCGGTCACCACCCCGAGCAGGAGCCCGGGGACCACGTCGCGCCGCACGTGGCCGAGCGAATAGTGGGTGTAGGCCCCGATCAAACTGGGGAGCACCATCGCCGCCAGGCTGGTGCCCTGGGCCAGGTGTTGGTCGAGCCCGCCGCCGAGGACCAGGGCCGGCACCATCACCGTCCCCCCGCCGACCCCGAGCAACCCGGAGAGGAAGCCGGCGAAGGCCCCGGCGAAGAGGAGGATCGCCCAGCTCAGCGCCCCCGCCCCCCCGGCCCGCACGTGGGGGAGCTGGTGCTTGAAGGGGAGGACCACCGCCACCAGGAGCAGGAAGGCCCCGAAGAAGCGCCGGAGCGCCCGGGCGTTCAGCCGGCGGGTGTAGCCCGCCCCCCAACGGGCCGCCCCCATGGCGGTGACCGTGAGCAGGCCGGCGGCCAGCCAGTCCACCGAGCCGCCGAGGGCGTAGGAGAGCGAGCCGACCACGGCGGTGAGCGAGACCGCCACCAGGCTGGTGCCGTGGGCCTGGTGCTGGGGGAGCTTGAGGATCGCGGTCAGGGCGGGAACGATGATCACCCCGCCGCCGAGCCCCAGAAGGGCCCCGAAACCGCCGGCGGCGAAGCCGATGAGAAAGGGCGCCATGCCCCGAGTCTAAAGGACCCGTTGCAGACGGTCGCGGTAGAGGAGCTGCACGAGGCCCACCGCCAGCCACAGGGTGACCAGGCTGGTGCCGCCGTAGCTCACGAAGGGCAGGGTGATCCCGGTCACCGGCGCCACCCCCAGCGTGACCCCGACGTTGATCAGGACCTGGAAGCCGATCCAGGCGAAGACCCCGGCGACCGCCAGCCGGTCGGCCAGGAAGGGGAGGTCGAGGGCCAGGGCGAGAAAGCGCCAGAACAGGGCGGCGTAGGCGAGGAGCAGCCCGAGGGCCCCCACCAGCCCCATCTCCTCGGCGACCACCGAGAAGATGAAGTCGGTGTGGCGGAAGGGCACGAAGCCGAGCTGGGTCTGGGTGCCCTGGCCGTAGCCCTTGCCCAGGACGCCGCCGGAGCCGATCGCGATCATCGACTGGAGGACCTGAAAGCCGCTGCCCAGGGGGTCGCGGGTGGGGTTTAGGACGGTGAGGATGCGCTCCTTCTGGTGGGGGCGGAGGTGGGGCCAGACCGCGGTGGGCACAAGCAGGAGGGCGGCCAGTCCGGCGAAGAGGAGGTGGCGCCAGGGCAGGCCCCGGGCAAAGAACATCCCGGCCGCCAGCGCGGCCATCACCGCCGCCCCGCCGAGGTCGGGCTCGACCAGGGTGAGGGCGATTGGGGGCAGGGCCACCAGCAGGGGCACCGCGTAGCCGGAGAGCCGGTCCAGCGACCGGCGCTCGAGCACCCGGGCGAGCATCGGGATGAGGGCCAGCTTGGCGAACTCCGAGGGCTGGAAGCGGAGCGGCCCGAGCTCGAACCAGGCCCGGGCGCCGTTGACCTCGCGGCCGGCGACCAGCACCCCGGCGAGCAGGAGGAGGCTCAGGAGGTAGAGCCAAAAGGCCGCCCGGTAGAGGGCCGCCTTGGGGAGGAGCTGCAGGGTCAGGGCGGCCGCCACCCCCGCCAAGAGCCAGAGCCCCTGGCGGAAGACGAAGGCCGGGCTGGGGGCGGCGCTTCCCAGGACGAAGAGCCCGAAGGCCGAGAGGACGAGGACCAGCGTCCAAAGGCCCCAGTCGTAGTCGGCGCGGATCCGGCCCAGGGTCACGGCTTGACCGGGATCTCAGCGATCAGGACCATGTGCTCGCCCCGCTCCTCGACCCGGACCTCGACCCCCTGCTCGTCGGCGGGGAAGTAGCGCTTTAAGACCTCGC
>JALSRQ010000106.1 GCA_026984675.1 Thermaceae bacterium | reverse complement strand
GCGCGGACCCCCGGCCCCGGCCGGAATCCCGCCGCGGGGGGGTTGCGCCCGAGCTACATAATCGTTATGATTTTAGACGGAGGTGCGACGATGCTGGAACGCTTGATCCAAGGACTGAACGAGGACCTGGCCCACGAGTACGAAGCGGTGATCACCTACACGACCTTCGCGGCCCGGGTGAAGGGCCCCTTCCGGCCGGCGCTGCGGGCGTTCTTCCTCGAGGAGGCCGCCGAGGAGCTGGGCCACGCCCAGTTCCTGGCCGACAAGATCGTGGCCCTGGGCGGGGTGCCCACCACCCAGCCGGCGGCGGTGCCCCAGGCCGAGACCCCGCGGGCGATGTTGGAGGCGATCCTCAAGGCCGAGACCGAGACGCTGGCGCGCTACGCCGAGCGGATGCGCCAGGCCGAGGAGGCCGGCGACCTCGGCCTGGCCGCCAAGATCCACGCCATGATCGAGGACGAGACCCACCACAAGGAGGAGGTCGAGAAGCTCCTGGAGGGCTTCCCACAAGGCTAGGGGCACCCCGGGGCCGGCCTCCGGCCGGCCCCTTTTCACTTCATGACCGTGATCGCCAGGCTGGTGACCCCCGAACCGCCGTTGAGCGTGTAGCACCGAACGTTGAACGTGTCGGTGACCGCGACGTTGCCGATATCGGTATAGAGCATGCAAACCCGCGGGGTGTGCCGGCTTGGGGTGATCTGGATGCTGGCCCCGGTCAGGTCAAAGCCCTCGAAGGTAAAGTCGTAGTCGCCGGTCCCGTTGATCTTGGCGGTGACCGCCCCGCCGGTGGAGTTGAAGAACGCCAGAATCCCCCACTTCGACCCGTCCCACCCGAAGTAGGCGTAGGCCAGTTTCCCTTCGGCGGTGGGAAGCGCCTTCTGCCCCGAAGCCACCGAGGAAAGCCGCTCGCCGTTGGCGGTGGCGGCCTGCCTTAGGGCCTCGAAGTTGTCGTTCATCTCCGAGGCCTTGATCTCGTCCCCGGGCTGAAAGGTATGGGGCAACGAGACCCCCAGCACCCAAAGCCACAAGGCCGCCAGGAAGGCCCCCAGCGCGAAGTCCCCGATCCGTTTCATCGTCCGTTCCCGGCCCGGCCGCCCGGGCGAGTCCCCAGCGGCGGGCGAGCCGCGGCGACCGCAACGCCAAGCGTCCCAACGCGCCCTTACGCATCCCGAACCCCCTTTCGCCCCCAGGCTAGGGGCCGGGGCATGGCCAAAGCGTGGCGAAAGCTTGGGGTCGAGGCCGGCCTCGGGATCGCCGGGGGCCCTTAGGGTGCGCCGCCCCGCCGTCAGCGGAGCTCCTTGCCGAGGATCCAGTAGGCCGCCCCCTTTAGCCAGCCCAGCCGCCGCCAACCCCGGTGGAGGTAGAAGCGCAGGGCGGGGGCGTGGGCGTGGACGGTGAGCACCGCCCGGGGCCGGTCGGTGCTGGCGAGCAGGCGGTCGTGCAGGGTGCTCCCCACCCCGAGCCCCTGGTAGGCGGGGTCCACCGCGAACTCGACGAAGCCGAAGGCTTCGCGGAGCCAGCGCTCCCGAAGCTCGGGGGGGAGGGAGGCCGCCACCTCCTCGGTCCAGGGCTCGCCCGGGCGGCGGGGAAAGCCGTAGGCGAACCCCACCGGAACCCCCCGGTGGAAGGCCACCGCCGCCCGGAAGCCGGGGGTCGCCAGGTGGCGGCGAAACAGCCCCCGGACCCGGGGCAGGTCGCCGGGCTCGACGAAGTAGGGGGGGCCGGCGAAGGCCCGCTGCCAGAGGGCGAGCAAGACCCCGGTGAGCGCCCTGGTCGCCCCGGGGTCGAGGAGGCGGAACTCCACGGGCCCATGCTACCCTCTGGGCCAAAGGTCCCTTGGTAGAATAAAAGCAAGCGAATGGCGGAGAACCGGCTACTCCTCTTGGGCCGGCCCAGGTTGGTTTGGGACGGACGGGAGGTGGCGACCCGCTCCCAGAAGACCTTCCTTTTGCTCGCCTACCTGGCCCTGGAGGGCCCCGCCCCCCGCGACCGGGTGGCGGCCCTGCTCTGGGAGAGCCCGAGCGCCCGCGGCAACCTCCGGGTCGAGCTCTACCGGCTGGGGCGCTCGGCCCCGGGGGCGGTGGAGCGGCGGGGGGACCGGCTCGCCCTCGCCCCCTGCTGGGTCGACGCCGAAGCCTTCCGGGAGGGGATCGAACGCGGCCGCCTGGAGGAGGCGCTGGCGCTCTACCGGGGGCCGTTCCTGGAGGGGGTCGAGCGCCACCTCACCCCCGAGCTCGAGGAGTGGGTCGCCGCCCAGCGGGAGGGCTTCCGGGAACGGAAGACCCAGGCCCTCGCCCGGCTGGCCGAGGCCGCCGCCGACCCCGCCCGGGCGGTCGCGCGCTACCGCGAGCTCCTCCTCGAGGACCCCCTGAACGAGGCCGCTTGCCGCGGACTGATGCAGCGCCTGGTGGACCAGGGGCGGCGCCAGGAGGCCCTCCGGGTCTACCGCGACTACGCCCGCTTCCTGGAGGTCGAGCTGGGGCTTCCCCCCGAGCCCGAAACCCGGGCGCTGGCCGAGGCGATCGCCACCGGCGAGCGGCCGGCGCCCCGGCCTAGGCCGGACTTCGTGGGGCGGGGGGCCGAACTCGCCGCCATCCAGCGGGCCTACGCCGCCGGGCGCACGGTCTTCGTCACCGGCGAGCCGGGGATCGGCAAGACCCGGCTGATCCGCGAGTTCGTCGCCGCCTCGGGGAAGCGCCCGCTCCTTTTGCGAGGGCGGCCGGGGGACCGGGCGGTCCCCTACGCCACCCTCGCCCGGGGCCTAAGGGAGCTCCTCGCCCTGGCCGAGCCCCCCGACTGGGCCGCCCGGGAGCTCGCCCGCCTCCTCCCCGAGCTCGGCGAACCCCCCAGGGAGGCCAACCCCGCCCGCCTGCTCCAGGCAATCGCCGCGATGCTGGCGCCGTTCACCCGGGGCGGTTGGGTCCTGGGGGTGGACGACCTTCAGTTCGTCGACCCCGCCAGCGCCCACGCCCTCCTGGGGGTGCACGGCCAGCTCCCCTCGGGGCCCCTGGTGGTGGCCTACCGCCGGGGCACCCTGCCAACCCGGATCGCCCCGTGGGTACGCGAGCGGATCGAACGCGGGGAGGCGGTCGAGGTCGCCCTCGGCCCCCTCGACCCCGACGCCGTGGGCCGGCTGCTCTCCATCGAGCGAAAGGAGGCCGCCCGGCTCGCCCGCTACACCGGCGGCAACCCCTTCTTCCTGCTCCAGCTGGCCGGCGAAAAGCGCCTTTCGGAACACCCGCCGAAGAAGGTCTACGCCCTGATCCAGGGACGGCTCGCCGGGGCCGACCCCCTGGCCCGCCGGCTCGCCGAGCTCGCCGCCCTGGCCGGGGAGGACTTCGGGCTGGAGCTGGCGGTGGGGCTGTTGGGCGAACGCCCGCTGGCGGTGGCCGAGGCCGGCGACAGGCTGGAGCGGCTGGGGCTTTTCCGCAAGGGGCGCCCGGCCCACGACCTGGTGGTGGAGGCGATCGCCGACGGCCTCGCCCCCGAGACCGCCGCCTACTGGCACCGGCGGCTGGCCGAGGCCCTCGAGGACCGGGCGCCCGAGGCCCGGATCGCCGAGCACTACCTGGCCGCCGGCGAGTCCGGGAAGGCCGCCCGGTGGTGGTTCGCCGCCGCCGAGCGGGCCGAGGGGGCCTTCGCCTACGCCGAGGCGCTGGCGCTCTACCGGCGGGCCCTCGAGGCCGCCCCGCAAAAGGAGCTCGCCGCCCTGGAGATCGAGAGCTTCGTCCCCCGCTACCGCCTCCACCTCGCCCTCGCCGACTGGGAGGGGGCCGAGGCGCTCCTCGACCGGGCCGAGCGGCTGGCCCGCCAGCGGGGGGTGGGCTGGCTCTTTTCCCGGGCGCAGCTCGGCCGGGCCGACCTGGCCTTCCGCCGCTGGCGGCTGGAGGAGGCCCTCGACCGCACCGAGACCCTGCTCGCCTCCGCCGACCTCGACGCCGACGCCAAGGCCCACGCCTGCTACATCCGGGCGGTCGCCCTGCAGGGGCTCGGCCGCCACCAGGAGGCCCTAACGGCCTGCCAGGAGGCGCTCAAGGCCCACCCCGGTCCCGACTGGCCGATGCGGGGCTGGGTAAAAAACACCCTGGCAATCTCCCATCTGAGGCTGGGGGCGGTCGCGACCGCCAAGGAGGAGAACCGGGCCGCCCTGGGGGCCTTCCGCCAGGCCGGCGACCGGGTCGGCGAGGCCAACGCGCTCCGGGTCTTCGCCGAGATCGCCGCCGAGGAGGGCCGCGAGGCGGAGGCCCGCCGCCTCTTCGACGAGGCCCTGGCGGTGGCCCGCCGCACCGGCCACCAAATCATCCAGAGCTTCGTGCTGGCCGCCGCCGTGCGCTACTACCAAAGCCGCGGCGACCACCGACGGGCGCGGGCCCTGGCCGCCGAGGGGCGGGGCCTCGAGGGCCCCTACCGCCCCTTCTTCGAGGCCCACCTCTAGCTCGCCACGCTTTGGCCACGCCCGGGGCGCTAGCCTCGGTTCGTGAAGCCCCGGAGCCGGACCTACACCCTCAAGGTGCGCCGCACCGAGGACGGCCAGCTCCGGCTTTCGCTCAAGGCCCTGAGCGGCCCCGCCCGCTACTTTAAAAACCTGAAGGAGCTCTTCGCCTTCCTCCGGCGCGAGTGGCCGGAGACCGGATCCCCCTGAAAATCGGGGAAGAAACGAGGGGCGGCCCGCCCGCCGGGCGGGCCGCCCCTGGCCCTCGTTATCGCAAAGCGAAGAGGGTGAAGGCGCTATCCACCAAGTTGCCGGCCGCGTCGAAGCACCGCACATGAACCCGTCCGTCCGACCCCGACGCCCCCCACGCCAACACCCCGCAGTGAGGGCCGGCTCCTCCGTAAGCGGTGACCTGGACGTTCCCCGCCTTGCCAAAACCGGGGATCGTCACGCTGTACTTTCCGGTCCCCGTTTTGGTAGCGGTGATCGTTCCGCCTGCCGAGTTGAAGTTGTAATAGGTATCCGCCGTCCCCGAACTGTAAACCCAGACGTAGGCCGCCTTGCCGCTTGCGCTCGGAAGCGCCCGCATCCCCGCCGACACCGCGGCCAGCTTGCTCTCCAGGGCGTCGACCGCCGCCTTCAAGGCCTGGAAGTTGGCGTTCATCTCGGCGGACTTGATCTCGTCCCCGGAGTTAAAGGTGTGGGGCAGGGTCACCGCCAGCGCCCAGAGCCCGATCGAGGCCAGGAGGGCCCCCAAGACCAGGTACTTGATCTTCGCTACCGTCTGCTTCATCGTTCCTCCCTTCCCTAAACGGTCCTCGCTTTGCCTCCGGCCACCCGCAGTCCAAACGTGGCCCCGCCGTCAAAGGTGCAACCCTGGTCGAACCGGGCGGGCTGGCAGCTGGAAGGGGGCGGCGCGCCGCCTCCCCCGCCGCCGCAGGCGGCGAGCAGAAGCAGCAAGGCCAAAAGTCCCAACGCGCCCTTTCGCATCCCAATCCTCCTTTCGCGCCCAGGCTAGGCACGGGGGCGTGGCCAAAGCGTGGCGAAAAACGTGGCCAACCGGCGGGTAGAGTGGGGGCGTGGAGGCGAGGACCCTCGGCGAGCTCAAGGCGACCTATCCCGAAGCGCGGCGGCTTCGGCCGGTCAAGGCCGAAATCCGGGCCAACCTGGCCGAGCGCCTCGCCCGGAGCGAACGGCTCTTTCCCGGCATCCACGGCTACCAGGAAACCGTGATCCCGGCCCTGGCCACCGCGATCCTGGCCGGGCACGACCTGGTCTTCCTGGGGACCCGGGGCCAGGCCAAGAGCCGCCTCACCCGGATGCTGGCGACCCTCCTCGACGAGCGGGTACCCGCCCTGCCCACCCCGATGCGGGACGACCCCTTCGCCCCGGTCTCCCCCGAGGGGAAGCGGCTGGTACGGGAGCTCGGCGACCAAGCCCCGATCGTCTGGCTTACCCGCGAGGAACGCTACCTCGAAAAGCTCGCCACCCCCGACGTCACCGTCGCCGACCTGATCGGGGACCTGGACCCCATCAAGGCGGCCCGGCGGGGGCGGGGGCTTTCCGACCTCGAGGCCATGCACTACGGCCTCCTCCCCCGGGCCAACCGCGGCATCTTCGCGATCCAGGAGCTCCCCGACCTGGCCCCCAAGGTCCAGGTGGCCCTCTTCAACGTGCTGGAGGAGGGCGACGTCCAGATCCGGGGCTTCCCGGTGCGCCTGCCCCTCGACGTCTGGCTCGTGTTCACCGCCAACCCCGAGGACTACACCGCCCGGGGCCGCATCGTGACCCCCTTGAAGGACCGGATCGAGGCCGAGATCCGCACCCACTACCCCCGGAGCCTCGAGGACGGCCTGGCGATCACCCGCCAGGAGGCCGACCTCCCCCAGGGGGTGCGGATCCCCGAACCGCTGTGGCGGGCGGTCGAGCGGGTGGCCTTCCTGGCCCGGGAGGACCCCCGGGTCGAGCCCGCCTCGGGGGTGAGCCAGCGGCTCCCCATCGCCCTGGCCGAGGCGGTGGCGGCGGGGGCGTTCCGCCGCCACCTGGTCTACCGGGACCCCCCGGTGGCCCGGCCCCACGACTTCTTCACCGCCCTCTTCGCGATCACCGGCAAGCTCGAGCTCACCTACGAGGGGGAGGCCCTGGGGGCCGAGGCGGTGGCCGCCTCGTTGGTGGCCCGGGCCTTCCTGGCCGAGTGCCGCACCGGCGCCCTCGCCGGGGTGCGGGCCTGGTTCGAGTCGGGGGCGGTCCTCGAGGTCCCCGAGGGCCCCTTCGCCGCGGTTAAGGCCGCCCTCGACCGGCTCCCCGAGCTCCGCCAGGGCCTCGCAGGTGGGGACGCCCCCACCCTCTACGCCCTGGCCGAGGCCCGGCTGGTGGCCCTGGTCGGCGAGGGGTTCCTGGTGCGGGAAGCGGGGGGCTACCGGCGGGCATGAGGGGGGCGCGCTACCGCCGGGCGCCCCGGCTCCCCCCCGCCGCCGAGGCCTTCCTCTGGATCGCCGACCGCTTGCTGGACTCGGGGTTTTCCGACCCCGAGCGGCGCTACCACCCCGAACCCCGGCGACCCGGCGAGGAGGCGATCCGGGAATACCTGAAGGAGGCCCTGGCCGAGCGCGGGCTCGACCCGGGCGACGCCGACGCGCTGCTCTCCACCCTCTACCAGGAGGGCTTCCTGGCCGGCGAGGGTCGGCCCGAGGAGGGCCGGCGGGGGATCCGGCTGGGGCCCCGGGCGCTGCGGCTTTTGGGGGCGCGCTACCTCGACCGGCTGCTCGGGGCCCGGGGCCGGGCCGGGGCCGGGCGCCACCCGGCGGGGGAACCGGTCCCCGGCCTGGAGGCGAGCGGTGAGGCCCGGCCCTACCGGCCCGGGGAGCCCCTCCACCTGGACGCGGTCGAGACCCTGAAGCGGCTCGTCCCCCGGCCCCCGGAGGAGTTACAGGAGGCGCACCTGGTTCAGGCCCTGGCCGAGGCCGGGGCCCCGATGGCCACCGCCCTCCTCCTCGACTGCTCCCACTCGATGATCCTCTACGGCGAGGACCGGTTTACCCCCGCCAAGAGGGTGGCGCTGGCCCTCGCCCACCTGATCCGGACCCGCTACCCCGGCGACCGGCTGGCGGTCTACTGCTTCGGCGACCGGGCCGAGCCGGTGCCGCTTTCCCTGCTCCCCCTGGTCCAGGTGGGCCCCTGGCACACCAACACCGCCGAGGCCCTGGCCCTCGCCCAGAGCTTCCTGAAGCGGAGCCCGGAACCGATGAAGGAGGCGATCCTGATCACCGACGGCAAGCCCTCGGCGATGACCCTCCCCGACGGCCGCGTCTACAAGAACGCCTGGGGCCTCGACGAACGGATCGTCGCCGCCACCCTCAAGGAGGCCGCCCGCCTCCGCCGGATGGGGGCCAGCCTCCACGTCTTCATGCTCGCCGAGGAACCCGAGCTGGTCGCCTTCGTGCGGCGGCTGGTGGCGGTGGGGCGGGGGCGGGCGGTGCTCACCCGGCCCGAGGAGCTCGGCCGCCACGTTCTCCTCGACTTCCAAAAGTCCCGGGGCTAGCCCCGACCTTGCGCTTTTTCGTCGGCGGCGGCGTGATACGCTACATTTGATGCTGCCGCTTTCCGAAGAGCAAAAGCTCGTGCGGGACACCGTGCGGGCCTTCGCCCGCGAGGAACTCTGGCCGCTGGCCCCGGCCTACGACGAGTCCGGCGAGTACCCCTGGCCCCAGCTTGGAAAGCTCGCCGAGCTGGGGCTTTTGGGCATGGCCACCCCGGAGGCCTGGGGCGGGGCCGGGATGGACGCGGTGAGCTGGGCGCTGGCGCTGGAGGAGCTCGCCTACGCCGACCCCTCGGTGGCGGTGATCGTCTCGGTGACCAGCGGACTGCCCCAGTACATGCTCCTCAAGTTCGGCACCGACGAGCAAAAGGAGCGCTTCCTCAAGCCCCTGGCCCGGGGCGAGTGGATCGGGGCCTTCGCCCTCACCGAGCCCCAGGCCGGCTCCGACCCCGCCGCCCTCAAGACCCGGGCGCGCCGGGTCGAGGGGGGCTGGGTGCTTTCGGGCACCAAGGCCTGGATCACCTCGGCCGGCCAGGCCCAGCTCTACGTGGTCATGGCCCGCACCGGGGAAGAGCGGAAGGCGATCACCGCCTTCCTGGTCCTGAAGGACGACCCCGGCCTCAGCTTCGGCCTCCCCGAGGCCAAGATGGGCCTCCACGCCGCCCACACCGCCGAGCTCCGCCTGGAGGAGGTCTTCGTGCCCGACGAGCGGGTGCTGGGGGAGGTGGGCCGGGGGCTTTCCCACGCCCTGGCCGGGCTCGACTCCGGCCGCATCGGGATCGCCGCCCAGGCGGTGGGCATCGCCCAGGCCGCCTTCGACATCGCCCGCGACTACGCCGACGAGCGCGAGCAGTTCGGCCGGAAGATCCGGGACTTCGAGGGGGTGGGCTTCAAGCTCGCCGAGCTCGACACCAAAATCGCCGCCGCCCGCCACCTGGTCTGGTCGGCCGCCCGGCGGAAGGACGCCGGCGGGCGGTTTACCCTCGAGGCCGCCCGGGCCAAGCTCTTCGCCACCGACACCGCGGTGACCGCCACCCGCGAGGCGATCCAGGTCCTGGGCGCCAACGGCTACCACAAGGACTACCGGGTCGAACGGTACTACCGTGACGCCAAGGTCACCGAGATCTACGAGGGCACCAGCGAGATCCAGAAGCTGGTCATCGCCCGCGAGCTCTACCGCTAGGCGGTGGGGTAGGCTTTTTCGGTGGCCGACCTCCCCTTCCACCGACGGGTGATCGCCCGCTTCGGTCGGGTGCCGGTGCCGATCTACGCCGCCGCCCTGGCCTACTACGCCCTGCTCGGCCTCTTCCCGCTCTTGCTCCTTTTGGTGGGGATCGCCGGCATCGCGCTGGGGAAGAACCCCGAGCTCTCGGCGGCCTTCGTCCACCAGCTCGAGGCCTGGGCCGGCCACCTCTTCCCCACCGCCCGCGAGGCCAGCCAGGCGGTGCTCCGGGCCCTGACCCGGGGGGCGCCGGCCTTCACCCTGGGCTCGGCCCTGCTCCTCGGCTGGACCGCCAGCCACTTCTTCACCGCCCTCTCCACCGTGCTCTCGGTGGTCTTCTCGGGCCGGCCCCAGGGCCTCCGCCACCGCTTCCACGGGCTGCTCGGGCCGCTCATCGTGGGGCTCGCGCTGCTGCTCGCCAGCGTGCTGGGGCTGGTGCTCGGCCTCCTCGCCCGTTTCCTGCCGGCGGGCCCCTGGACCGCCTACCTGGGGGTGGCCGCCAGCTACCTGACCAGCACCCTGGTGATCTTCGCGATCTACCGCTTTTTGGTCATCCCTCCGCCCCCCACCGGCCCGGCCCTGGCCGCCGGCATCCTGGTGGCGCTTTCCTGGAACCTGGTGGCCTGGGGCCTGCCGCGGCTTTTGCCCGAGCGGCAGTCGGCCCTGGTCTACGGCCCCCTGGCGGGACCGGTGCTCCTGCTCTTCGGGTTCTACCTGCTGATGTGGCTGCTGGTGGCGGGGGCGGTGGTGCTCGCCGCCTACGCCGCCCCTAGCGGGCCCCCCGATAGGCCCGAAGAATCCCCTTGAGGGTGAGGTCGGGGTCGACCCGGTCGATCCGCCGGCAGAGGCCCTCGATCACCCCGGCGAACCCGCCGGTGGCCACCACCAAAAGCGGCCCCACCTCCCCGGCAAAGCGCTCGATCATCCCGTCGACCAGGCTGGCGTAGCCGAGCACCAGCCCCGACTGCAGGGCCTCGATGGTGTTCTTCCCGACCACCCCCTTCGGCGGCGGCACCAAGTCGAAGCGGGGGAGCTTGGCGGCCCGCTGGGCCAGGGCCTCGGCGGCGGTCTCCGGGCCGGGGGCGATGGCCCCGCCGAGGTAGCGGTTGGGGGCCTCGACCAGGTCGAAGGTGGCGGCGGTGCCGAAGTCCACCACCAGGTAGCGGCCGGCGGGGGCGGCGAGCTCGAGCACCGCCAGGGCGTTGGCCAGCCGGTCGGCCCCGACCCCCCGGGGGTGCTCGACGGCGATTTCCAAGCCGGCGTTCTCGGGGGTCAGGAGGAAGGCCTCGATCCCCCAGAGCTCGGCCAGGGCCGCCGCCAGCTCGTGCTCGACCGGCGGCACCACGCTGGCGAGGGCGGCGGCGGTGGGGCGGGGCAGCCCCTTTTGCCGGAAGACGGCCTCGAGGAACACCGCGTACTCCTCGGCCATCCGCCGGCGGTCGGTGGCCAGCCGCCAGCGGGCCAGCAACCGGTCCCCCCGCCAAAGCCCCATCGCGGTGGCGGTGTTGCCGACGTCGACGGTGAGCAGCACGCGGTTATCCTAACCCCTGGTGTTCGGCTTTCGGGTGCTCGCCACCGACGGCAAGGCCCGCAGCGGGATCCTCGCCACCCCCCACGGTCCGGTCGCCACACCGGTCTTCATGCCGGTGGGCACCCAGGGCACGGTGAAGGGGCTCGACGTCCGCGAGCTCGCCGAGGTGGGCAGCCAGCTCCTCCTGGCCAACACCTACCATCTCCTCCTCCGCCCCGGCCCCGAGCGGGTCGCGCGGCTCGGCGGCCTCCACGGCTTCGCCGCCTGGAAGCGCCCCTGGCTCACCGACTCGGGCGGCTACCAGGTGATGAGCCTGGGCCACCGCCGGGAGATCACCGAGGAGGGGGTCCGCTTCCGCAACCACCTCAACGGCGACCCCCTTTTGCTCACCCCGGAGCGGAGCATCCGGGTGCAGGAACAGCTCGGCGCCGACATCGTCATGGCCTTCGACGAGTGCCCGCCTTACCCGTCGAGCCGCGCCTACCTTGAAACCTCCCTCGAGCGCACCCTCCGCTGGCTGGAGCGCAGCGTGAGGGCCCAAACCCGGCCCGACCAGGCCCTCTTCGGCATCGCCCAGGGGGGCACCGAGCCCGACCTCCGGCGCCGCTCGACCCTGGAGACGATCCGCTTCGACCTCCCGGGCTACGCCATCGGCGGCC
This sequence comes from Thermaceae bacterium, assembly GCA_026984675.1. Classification (GTDB taxonomy): domain Bacteria; phylum Deinococcota; class Deinococci; order Deinococcales; family Marinithermaceae; genus WFXV01. Next base: position 32,961 of record JALSRQ010000106.1, on the reverse strand, counting down.
TGGCGGTGGGCGAGCCGAAGGAGCGGACGATCCCCACCGTCGATCTCTCCACCGATTTGCTCCCCGAGGGCCGCCCCCGCTACCTGATGGGGGTCGGCCACCCCGAGGACCTGGTGGCGGCGGTGGCCCTCGGGGTCGACATGTTCGACTGCGTCTACCCCACCCGCACCGGCCGCTTCGGCTACGCCCTGGTCCCCGAGGGGCGGCTGAACCTGGGCTCGGCCCGCTACCGGGACGACCCCCGCCCGGTCGATGAGACCTGCGACTGCCTGGCCTGCCGCACCCACTCCCGGGCCTACCTCAGCCACCTGGTCCGCTCCGGCGAGATGCTGGGGCCGATCCTCCTCTCGCTCCACAACCTCCGCTACCTCCACCGCCTCACCGAAGCGATGCGGGCGGCGATCGAGGCGGGGCGGTTCGCCGCGTTCGCCCTCGAGTTCGCCGAGCGGCGCTTCCAGGGCCGGCCCCCGGATTGGTTCGCCGAGGCCCTCCGCCGCGGCGGGCACCTCTAGCCCTCGGCGTCGAGCTCGGCGAGGAGGAGGACGTCCTCGGCGGTGAGCCGGGCGGACCTCAGGAGCTCGGGGCGGCGCCTTAGGGTGCGCCTCAGGGCCTCGGCCCTCCGCCAGCGGCGGATCCGCTCGTGGTGGCCGGAGAGGAGCACCTCGGGCACCGGCATCCCCCGGTAGGCCGGCGGCCGGGTGTACTGGGGGTAGTCGAGGAGCCCCCAGGAAAACGACTCCTCCTTCACGCTCCCGGGTTCCCCGAGCACCCCGGGGACCAGCCGGGCGGTGGCCTCGATCACCGCCAGGGCGGCGACCTCGCCCCCCATCAGCACGTAGTCGCCGATCGAGAGCTCGCGGGTGACGAAGGCTTCCACCCGGGCGTCGAAGCCCTCGTAGCGGCCGGCGACCAGGACCAGGTGGGACTTTTGGCTGAGCTCCTCGGCGATCCGCTGGGTGAAGGGGGTGCCCGCCGGCGAGAGCAGGATCACCTCGTCGGCGGGCAGGGCCGCCTCGATCGCGGGGATCACCACGTCGGGCCGGAGCACCATGCCGGCGCCGCCGCCGTAGGGGTAGTCGTCGACCTGGCGGTAGCGGCCGAGGGCGTAGGCCCGCAGGTCGCGGACCTCGATGGCGAGCCGTCCCCGAGCGATCGCCCGCTGGAGGAGGGCCTCCTCGGTCCAGGGCCGGACGAGGCCGGGGAACAGGGTGAGGACGGTGTAGCGCAGCAAGGGCCTACTCCGGGAAAAGCCCTTCCGGCGCCCCCTCGATCCGCACCGCCCCGCCCTCCAGCCGGACGTAGGGAGCCTGGAAGGGCACCAGGTACTCCCGCAGGCCGCGGCGAACCACCAGGAGGTCCTGGGCCGCGGCCGCCAGCACGTCGGCCACCTCGCCGAAGGGCTCGCCCTCGAGGAACACCGGAAGCCCCACCAACTGGTGGTAGTAGTAGCGGCCCGCCTCGAGGACCGGGAGGTCGTCGGCCTCGGCGTAGACCTCGGTCCCCACCAGCTCGGCGGCGCGGTCGCGACCCACGACCCCGGCGAGGTAGACCACCGGCACCGGGCCCACCCATTCCAGCCGCTCGACCGCCCGCCAGCCGCGGCCCTCGAGGTAGAGCCGGGTCAGGGCCTCCAGCACGGCGGGCTCGGCCTCGGTGCGAAGGCGGAGCCCCCCCTGGAGGCCGTAGGGGCGGCCCAGCACCCCGATCCGGACCCGCCGGCTCACCGCACCTCGACGTTGACCCGCCCCCGGGCGAAGGCCCGCACCAGGACCCGGATGCTCTCGATGACCCGGCCCTTCTTGCCGATCAACCGCCCCTTGTCCTCGGGGTCGACCTCGACCAGGTAGACGGTGACCCCCCGGCCGCGGCGCTCGCTCACCCGCACCGCCTCGGGGCGATCGACCAGGTTCTTGGCCAGGTACTCGACGACTTCCCTCATACCAAAAGCCTACCGCGAGCCGGTCGGCCCGCGGCGCGAAGGCCCCGCCCCCTTAGGCGGGGTTTTCTTCGTAGACCCCGGCCAGCTTGAAGAGCTTCTTCACCCGCTCGGTGGGCTGGGCCCCCACCGAGAGCCAGTAGCGGGCCCGCTCGACGTCGACCTTGTACCAGTCGGGGACGGTCTTCCGGGGATCGTAGTAGCCGATCCGCTCGAGGTAGGCCCCGTCGCGCCGCTTGCGCACGTCGGTGACCACGATCCGGTAGTGGGGGTTGTGCCGCGAGCCAAAACGGGACAGACGAATCTTTACCATGGTCTTCCTCCAAACCCTCCCATGAGGCTTCTCCGGCCGCCTCGCTTGCCGAGGCGCTTCATCAGCGCCTTGGTCTCCTCGAAGGTCTTGATCAGCCGGTTGATCTCCTGGACGGTGGTGCCGCTGCCGCGGGCGATCCGCCGGCGGCGGGAGGCGTTGAGCACGCGGGGGTTCCGCCGCTCCTCGGGGGTCATCGAGAGGATGATCGCCTCGATCCGCTTGAGGCCCCGTTCGTCGACCTCGAGGTTGGCCGGAAGCGCCCGCGCCAGCCCCGGAATCATCTTGAGGAGCTCGCCGAACGAGCCCATCTTCTGGATCTGGCGCATCTGCTCCAAAAGGTCGTTGAGGTCGAACTTGCCGGGGGCCTTCTCGGGGGCCTTCAGCTCGGCCTCGCGCACCTTCTCGGCCAGGGTGGCGAGGTCCCCCATGCCGAGGATGCGCCCGGCCAGCCGGTCGGGGTGGAAGACCTCGAGGCCGTCGATCTTCTCCGAGGTGCCGGCGAAGTAGATCGGCTTGCCGGTGACGTGGCGGGCCGAGAGGGCGGCGCCGCCGCGGGCGTCGCCGTCGAGCTTGGTGAGCATGAGGCCGGTGACCCCCACCCGGCGGTCGAAGGCCTCGGCCACCGCGAGGGCCTCCTGGCCCATCATCGCGTCGACCACCAGGATCTTCTCGGTGGGGGAAAGGGCCTCGGCCAGGGCGGCGAGCTCGTCCATCAGGGCCTCGTCGACCTGGAGCCGGCCGGCGGTGTCGACGATCACCAGGTCGCGGAACTCCTCGGCCAGCCGGGCGTCGAGCCGGCGCTTCACCGACGCCGGCGGCTCCCCCCGCTCGACCCGGAGCACCGGCACCCCCACCTTCTCGGCCAGGATCTCGAGCTGGTCCTGGGCCGCCGGCCGCTGGGTGTCGGCCGCCACCAGCAGCGGGCGGCGGCCCTTCTTCCGGTAGAGGTGGGCGAGCTTGGCGGCGGCGGTGGTCTTGCCGGTGCCCTGGAGGCCGATCAGGAACCAGAGGTTCCCCTCGGCCAGGAGCCGGGGCTCGACCGCGCGGCCGCCGAGGAGCTCGACCATCTCCTCGTGGACGACCGCCAGGATCTGCTCGGCGGGGGTGAGGCTCTCCAGCACCCGCCGCCCCAGGGCCTTCTCCTCCACCCGCTTGACGAAGGCCTTGGCCACCTGATAGTTGACGTCGGCCTCCAGGAGCGCCCGCCGCAGGTCGCGGAGGACCTCCTTGAGGTCGGCCTCGGTGATGCGGCCGCGCCCCCGGAGGCGGTCGATGCTGGCTTGCAGTCGGCGGCTCAGGCTCTCGAACATAAAAACCCGGCGTCAAGGATAGCCGCCCCACCCTTAGCGTGTCAACCGCAATTTTTCTGATATTTTAAGCACGGCTCCGGCCGGCGTTCGTTCGCTCATTATCGCCCGTTTGGCACTTTTTCGGGGCTGTGTTAGACTCCCGGTTGGGCTTTTTCCCCGGGGAGGAGGCGGCGATGCCCACCCAGCAGGCCAACCTCGAACGGCTCAAGGAGGCCCTCGAGCTCGGCGACCTGCCGGCGCTCGAGGCCCTCGCCCAGGCGACCCCGGTCCACGAGATCCTCGAGGGCTGGGAGGAGCTCTCCGGGGAACACCGCTACGTCCTCCTCACCGTGCTGCCCCCGGCCAAGGCCGCCGAGGTCATCGCCCAGCTGGAGCCCGAGGAGCAGCTGGAGTTCCTGGAGACCCTGCCCCGCTTCCAGGTCCGCGGGGTCCTCGCCGAGCTCGACCCCGACGACCTCACCGACCTCCTCCAGGAGGCCCACGAGGCCAAGCCCGAGCTCTACCGCGAGCTCCTCGAGCTGCTCGACCCCGAGACCCGGGCCCAGGTGACCCGCCTGCTGGCCTACGAGGAGGACGAGGCCGGCGGCCTGATGACCCCGGAGTACGTGGCGGTGCGGGCCGGGATGACGGTCGAGGAGGTGCTCAACTTCCTGCGGCGGGTCGCCCCCGACGCCGAGACCATCTACTACATCTACGTGGTCGACGACCAGGGCCGCTTGATCGGGGTCCTCAGCCTTCGCGACCTGATCGTCGCCGACCCCGCCACCCGGGTCAAGGAGATCATGAACGAGAACGTCGTCTACGTGACCACCGAGACCGACCAGGAGGAGGTCGCCCGGCTGATGGCCGACTACGACTTCACGGTGCTGCCGGTGGTCGACGAGGACCAGCGGCTGGTCGGGATCGTGACCGTGGACGACGTGATCGACGTCCTCGAGGAGGAGGCCACCGAGGACATCTACCGCCTGGGTGCGGTCGAGGCCCCCGAGCTGGTCTACTCCCGCTCGCGGGTGTTCGAGCTCTGGAGCGCCCGGGTCCGCTGGCTGGTGATCCTGATCCTCACCGGGATGATCACCTCGACGATCCTGGGGAGCTACGAGCGGGTGCTGAAGGCGGTCACCGCCCTCTCCTTCTACCTGCCGGTCCTCTTGGGCACCGGCGGGAACTCCGGCAGCCAGGCCGCCACCATCATCGTCCGGGCCCTGGGCACCAAGGACATCGAGATCAAGGACTGGCCCCAGATCCTCCTCAAGGAGTCCGGGGTCGGGCTCCTGCTCGGCCTCACCCTCTCCGCCCTGATCGCGGTCAAGGTGGTGATCGACGGGCACCTGGGGATCACCCCGGTGGTGGCGCTGGCGCTTTTTCTCCTGGTGATCGTCGCCAACCTGGCGGGCTCGCTCTTGCCCCTCCTGCTCGCCCGGCTCGGCATCGACCCCGCCCTGATCTCCAATCCCCTGATCGCCACCGTCAGCGACATCTCGGGGCTGGTGATCTACCTAAACGTCGCCAAGCTCCTGCTGGGCCTTTAGGAGCGCCTCCGGCCAGCCCCCGATCACCGCGTCGGCCCCGGCGGCGATCGCCCGCCGGGCCTCGGCGGCGGTGGCCGCCGGCCAGGCGCAGACGAAGCGGTCCTCCCGGTGCCAGGCGGCGACCCGTTCGGGGACGACGAGCTCCAGCCGGGGGTGCACCGCCTCGAACCCCAGCCGCAGGGCCATCGCCCCGGCGTCGAAGCCGTGGAACAAAAACCCCAGCGGCAGCTCGGGGGCCCGCGCGCGGAGCTCGAAGAGGGCCACCGGGTCGAAGGAGGAGACCAGCACCCGGTCCTTCCCGGCCCAGCCGGAAAGCACGCCGGCGAGCTCGGCGGTGCGGCCGTCCCGAAGGCCAGGGATGCTCTTCAGTTCAACGTTCAGGATCGCCCGGGGGTAGGCCTCGAAGAGGGCGAGCACCTCCTCCAGCGTCGGCAGGTCGGGGAGCGCTTCCTTGAGCTCGGGGTAGGTGAGCCGGTGGATGAACCCCCGGTCGATCCAAAAGTCGTGGTAGACAACCAGCACCCCGTCGCGGCTCCGCTGCACGTCGAACTCGACCCCGTCGAGCCCGGCCTCGATCGCCCGCTGGAAGGCGGCCAGGGTGTTCTCCCGCACCCCCTCGCGCACCCCCCGGTGCCCGAGCAGGAGGGGACGCTTGCGGTCGGCGAAGAGCATCTACTTCTCCTCGGCCAGGGCGAAGCCCCGGGAGAACTGCTCCTGGAGCAGGAAGAAGACCACCAGGGCCGGGAGCAGGGCGACGATCGCCCCGGCGGTGACGATCCCCCAGTTGGTGGCGTCCTGCCCGCTGGTGAGCATCCGGAGCCCGACCTGGATCACCTGCTTGCTGCTGTCGCGGATGATGACCAGGGGCCAGAGGTACTGGTTCCACATGTAGACGAACTGGATCACCCCCATCGCCGCCACCACGTTGAAGCTCATCGGCAGGAGGATCGACCAGGCGAACCGGAGCGGCCCGGCGCCGTCGATCCGGGCGGCGTCCACCAGGCTGACCGGGATCTGCTGAAACTGCTGCCGGAAGAGGAAGGTGCCGGTGGCCGAGGCCAGGAAGGGCACGATCAGGGCGGCGTAGGAGTTCGACCAGCCGAGGCCGGTGACCAGCTCGAAGAGGGCCACGATCATGATCTCGGTGGGCATCATCAGGGTGAGCAGGATGAAGGTGAAGACCCAGCCCTTGAGGGGGAAGCGGAAGTAGACCAGGGCCAGGGCGGCGAGGAACGAGACGATCGTCTTGCCGATGGTGACCGCCACCGAGATGTAGAGCGAGTTCTTCATGTAGAGCCCCAGGTGGTATTGGTTCCAGACGATGCTGTAGTTCTCCCGCAGGGCGCTGCCGATGGTGAACTGGGGAGGGTAGCGGAAGATCTCGGCGGGGGTCTGGGTGGAGAAGATGAAGGCGAAGACCACCGGGGCGGCGACCAGCGCCACCGAGATCAAGAGGAGCGCGTGGACCAGGATCCGGGGGAGGAACTTGCGGTAGCGCATGGTTAGCCTCCGTAGTGCACCCGCCGCTCGCCGAGGCGGAACTGCAGGATGGTGAGGAGCACCACCCCGACGAAGAGCACCACCGACTCGGCGGCGGCCACGCCGGTCTTCAAAAAGCGGAAGCCGTCGCGGTAGATGCTAAAGATCAGGATGTTGGTGGCGCCGTTGGGGCCGCCCTGGGTCAGGAGGTCGACGAAGGGGAAGGTGTCGAAGAAGGCGTAGATCGTGTTCATCACGAAGAGGAAGAAGGTCATCGGGGAGAGCAGGGGGAAGGTCACCTTCCAAAACCGCTGCCAGGGGGTGGCGCCGTCGATCAGGGCGGCCTCGAGGACGTCCCCCGGCAGGTTCTGCAGGCCCGCGATGTAGAAGACCACGTTGTAGCCGACGTTCTTCCACACCGCCGCGGCCACCAGCACCCCCACCGCCAGGGTCGGCTGGCCCAGCCAGTCGGGCTGGACCTTGAAGAAGGCCTGGAGGAAGTAGTTGACGATCCCCGCCTGGGGGTTGAACAGGAAGAGGAAGATCGCCCCCGCTACCGCCGGGGAGAGGGCGTAGGGCCAGATCAGAAGCAGGCGGTAAAAGCGCCGCCCGCCGATCTTCTGGTTGGCCAGCACCGAGAGGAAGAGCCCGATCGCCATCGAGAAGAAGACCACCAGGGCGGAGAAGACGGCGGTGTTTAAAAAGACCTGGTGGTAGGTGGGGTTGGTGAGGAGCTCGCGGTAGTTGGCGAGGCCGACGAAGGTCTTCCTAAGCCCCAGGAAGGCCACCCGGTAGAGCGAGAGCCGGAAGGTCTCGAGGGTCGGGTAGTAGAGGAAGACGAGGAGGATGACGAAGGTGGGGAGGAGGAGGATCCAGGGGAGCCAGCGGTGCTTGTAAACGGCGTGGGTCTCCATAGGGTGCCCCCATACTAACCGATACCAACGGGGCGTCCGCCCCCGAAGGGGCGGACGCGCGGGGGTTTAACCACCCGTTACTGGCCGACCGAGGCGTTGTAATCCTTGAGGGCCTTATCCGCCTGGGCGTCGGCCTCCTTCAGGGCCTGGTCGATCGGCTTGCCCTGGAAGACCGCCTGGATCATGTTCTCGATGATGGTGCGGATCTCCGGGAAGGGGCCGAGGAGGGCGCCCTGGGTCGCCCGGTTGGCCTTGGACTGAAGGAGCTGGTCGAAGGCCGCCTTGTAGGCGGGGTTGCGGGTGAACCAGTGCTCCCAGTCGAGCACCTTAACCGAGGTGTTCAGCACCGGGAAGTAGCCGGTGCCCTTGTGCCAGCGCACCATGTTCTCGGTATTGGTGAACCAGAGCAGGAAGGTGAGGGCGGCCTTCATCTCGGCGTCGGGGTGGCCCTTGGTGAGCCAGAGCGAGGCCCCGCCGACCACCGTGCCGTTCCGCTCGACCCCGTCGGGAATGGGGAGGAAGCCGGTGCCGAGGTGGTAGCCGTTCTCGAAGGCGGCGTTTTGGTGGAAGGTGACGTCGGAGGTCGAGGTGATCAGCATCGCCGCCTGCTGGCTGACGAAGATCTGGTTGGCGCCGTCCCAGTCCTCGGGCTTGCCGGAGTAGGCGTAGTAGCCCTTGTCGTACATCTCCTTCCACCACTTAACGATCCGGCGCATCGCCTCGGAGTCGATGTAGACGTCGGTGGCGCGGGCGGCCCGGCCGTTCTCGTGGTTGGCGAGCAGGGCACCCTGCTCGGCGATCCACTGCTCGACGAACCAGGAGTGGAGCGGCCAGGTGATGCACTTGGGGGCGGCCTTGGTGGCCTCGATCTTCTCGCAGGCCTTCATCACCTCGCCGAAGGTCTTCGGCGGGTTCTCGGGGTCGAGGCCGGCCTTCTTGAAGATGTCCTTGTTGTAGTAGAGGATCGGGTTCGAGGAGTTCCAGGGGATCGAGTTGAACTTGCCCTTAATGCGGTAGTAGTTGGCCACCGGCTTGATGTAGTCGGCGAGCTGGAACTTCAGGTCGGCGGGGACGTAGTCCTCGATCGGCACGAAGATCCCCGAGTCGAGGGCCAGCTGGCTGCCGACCTCGAAGATCTGCACGATGTGCGGCGCGCTCCCCTGCCGGGCGGCCAGGATGGCGGCGTTCAGGGTGTCGCGGTAGGAGCCCTTGTACTCCACCTTGACCTCGATGCCGGGGTGGGTGTAGTTGAAGTCGTCGACCATCCGCTTGATGAACGCGGTGCGTCCGCCGCCGAAGGCGTGCCAGAAGGTGATCTCGACTTTCTTGGCGGCGAACGCCGGCACCGCCAGCGCCGCCAGGCCCAGGACCAGAATGAAACGCTTCATACTTGCCCCTCCTTTCACGCCGAGTATACCCCGGCGCACGCCCTGAGGGTAGGGGAGCAACGTCAGGGCCGGGTCATCGGTGGGGGGTCTGGCCGGTGACCCAGTAGACCACCCGCTCGGCGATGTTCTCCAGGTGGTCCCCAAACCGCTCGTAGCTGCGGGCGACCCGCAGGAGGGTGAGGGCCTTGCCGATGGTGCGGGGGTCCTCCAGCATGTAGGTGATCAGCTCGCGGGTGAGCTGCTCGTAGAGGTCGTCGACGTCGTCGTCGAGCTCGAGGACCTTCATCGCCGCGCCGGCGTCCTTCTCGGCCACGCTCTTGGCCACCAGGTCGAGCATCTCGCCGAGCCGCCGGGCCATCTGGGGCAGCAGGACGTAGCGCTTGAGGGGCGGCTCCTGGGCCAGGACCGCGGCGTCCTCGGCGACGTGGGCGGCGTAGTCGGCGGCCCGCTCGAGGTCGGTCACCGCCTTGAGCACGGTGACGAAGAACCGGAGGTCGCCGGCCACCGGCTGGTGGCGGGCGATCGCCGCGATCACCTCGTTCTCGATGGCGGCCTCGAGGGCGTCGACCTCGCGGTCCTTGGCGATGGCCGCCTGGGCCCGCTGGGGATCCCCCCGCACCAGGCCCTCGGTGGCCTCCTCCAGCATCTCCTTGGTCTTGCTGGCCATCCTCAAGAAGAGCTCGATGACCTTCCCGATCTCCTGCTCCAGGGCTTGCCGCATCTCGGCCTCCTACTCCCAACCCTCGGGGGGAATATACACGCCGAAGGCGTTGGCCTCCCCCACCCTACGCCCGTAGGCCTCGCCCCCGAAGCCCCGGGCGATGCGGCGGACGATGGCGAGCCCGAGCCCGCTCCCCCGCACCCCGGCGGCGTGGACCCCCCGCCGGCCGGGGCGGAAGAGGGCCGGGTAGTCGGGCAGGGGCGGGCCGCCGTCTTGAACCTCCAGGCGAAGCCGCCCCCCGCCGGCCTCCTGGCTGACCACCCGGACCGGGGGCCGGCCGTACTTGAGGGCGTTCTCCACCAGGTTGAGGAGGATCTGAAACACCGCGTCGGCCTCCAGCCGAAGCCGGTGGGGGGCCTGCCAGACCAGCCCGGCGGCCCCGGGGAGGAGCCGCTCGAGGCGGGGCCGTAGGGCCTCGATCGGCCAGGGGTTGGCCGCCCGTTCGGGGCGCCGCCCCTCGACCAGCCGGGCCAGCCGCGCAAGCTCGGCCTGGATCAGGCCCCGGACCTCAGCCGCCTCCTCGGGGGTGAGGTCCCCCCCCAGCGCCTCAAAAAGCGCCACCAGCCCGGCCACCGGGGTGCGGAGCTCGTGGAAGAGCACCGCCCGTCCCTCGGCCAGGGCCCGCTCGGCCCGCTCCAGGGCGGTGCGGTCGTGGAGGTGGAGGCGGCCCGGCAGGGCCCGGACCTCGATCACCCGCCCGCCCCGCTCGAACCGCCCCCGCCCGCCGGACCCCGCCAGCCGCTCCAGCCGCTCGTCCCTGAGGGCGAAGAGCAACGGCGCCCCGATCACCGCCCGGCGGTCGACCCCGAGCATCCGGGCCGCCGCCGGGTTGAGGTAGCGGACCCGCCCCTCGGAATGGAGCAGGATCCCCTCCTCGGCGCTCTCCCAGGCCGCCCTCACGGGGCCCCCTTGAAGCGGTAGCCCCGGCCCCGCACGGTCTCGATCCAGCCGGGGCCGAGCTTCTCCCGGAGCTGGGCGACGTGCTGATCAACGGTGCGGGCGGTGCCGAAGTAGTCCGCCCCCCAGACCGCGTCGAGGAGCTCCTCGCGGGCGAAGACCCGCCCCGGGTGGCGGGCCAGGAAAGCGAGGAGGGCGTACTCCCGGGGCGAGAGGGCGACCTCGTCGCCGGCCAGCCAGACCCGGGCGGCCTCGAGGTCGACCGCCAGCGGTCCGTAGACCAGCCGCCCCCGGCGGGCCCGCCGGAGCAGGGCCCGGATCCGGGCCAGAAGCTCGGCGGTGGAGAAGGGCTTGGTCAGGTAGTCGTCGGCCCCCCGTTCGAGGCCCTCGACCCGGTCGGCTAGGGCGGCGCGGGCGGTGAGGAGCAGGACCGGGAGCTCGGCGTGGGGGCCCGAGCGGATCCGCTCCAGGAGGCGGACCCCCGGCTCGTCGGGGAGCATCCAGTCGAGCACCACCAGGTCGGCCTGGGGCAAAAGCGGCCAGGCGGCGGCGCTGCTGGCGGCCTCGAGCACCTCGAACCCCTGGGCGCGGAGGCGGTAGCGGAGCCCGACCCGCACCCCGTCGTCGTCCTCGACCAGGAGGATCCTCGCCACCCCCCTCAGTCTACGGAGGGGAGTTCAGGGAATGGTCAGGGCGGCGAGCAGGAAGGCGAGCTCCCCGAGCTCGACGAGGGCGCCGTAGACGTCGCCGGAGAGGCCGCCCAGCCGGCGGTGGGCGAAGAGGGCGAGGAAGAGCACCGCCGCGAGCCCGAGCCCGGCGGCGACCGGGGCCAGCGCCAGCGCCGGGAGCGCGAAGAGGAGCCCGAGCCCGAGGTTCCCCTCGCGGGCCCGGGCCCCCAGCCCCTCGGGCCGGGCGGCGGGGAAGAGGTTCATGGGAAGGAGCACCGCGAAGCGGGCGAAGGCAGGGGCGAGGAGGAGGGCCCGGGGGTCGGCGGCGGCGATCGCCTGGTGCTTGAGGAGGAGGTGGGCGGCCCCCACCCCGAAGGCGAAGCTGCCGACCCGGAGGTCGTCGAGGATGGCCAGCCGCCGGGCCCGGTCCACCGGGGCGAGGAGGGCGTCGGCGGCGTCCAGCAGCCCGTCGAGGTGCAGGAACCCGGTGATCCCCAGCCAAAGCGCCAGCACCGCCGCCGCCCGCAGCCCCGGCGGCCAGGGGCCGGCCAGGAGCCGGTCGGCGGCCCAGAGCGCGGCCCCCACCAGCCAGCCGACCAAGGGGAAAAACCCGCTCGCCCGCCGCATCTCGCCGGGGGCCACCCGGCCCACCCCGGGGGCGGGCAGGACGGTGAGGAAGGAGAGCGCCAGCCAGAAGGGCCGCACCCCTCCAGGTTACCGGGGGGCTAACCCCCGATCGCCAGCACCCTGCGGGCGGCCGCCTCGTCGGTGATCAGCACGTTGACGAAGCCCCCCTTGAGGGCCCCATAGATCGCCTGGCTCTTGATCGCTCCACCGGCCACCCCGATCACGGTGGGGATCCGGCGCAGGGCCAGGTGGTCGAGGCCGATCACCCGGCGGTTGAGCTCGATGTCCAGCCAGCGGCCCTCGAAGTCGTAGTGCTGGGCGGCGACGTCGCCCACCGCCCCCTGGGCCCGGATGGCGGCGGCCTCCTCCTCGCCTAGGTAACCGGCCCGCACCAGGCTGTAGTAGCCGGCCCGGGTGGTGCCGATCCCCACCAGGGCGACGTCGGCCCGGCGGCCGCGTTCGAGGACGTCGCGGATGTTGCGGTCCTCGAGGAGCCCCCGCCGGGCCGCCTCGCTGGCCACGATGAGGGGGGCGTGCAGCTGGTAGCTGCGGGCCCCCAGGCGGCCGGCCAGGAGCTGGGCCAGAATCGGCCCGCTCTCGGGGGTGGCCTCGGCGCCGGTGGCGCCGATCAGCTGCACCACCTCGACGTGGGCGTAGTGGCGGGGGCGGATCGCCTGGATCATCTCGTAGAGGGCGGTGCCCCAGGAGATGCCCACCGTCATCCCATCCTGCAGGAGCCCCTCGAAGTAACGGGCGGCCAGGCGGCCGAGGCGGGGCAGCATGGCGTCGTAATCGAGCCCCCCCGAGGCCAGCACCCGGGCGTCCTTGAGCCCGAAGCGCCCCACCAGCTCGGCCTCGAGGGCGCCGTCGGTGGGCAGCGGGTGGTGGATCACGATCTCCACCACCCCCCGGGCCCGGGCCTCGCTTAAAAGGCGCGAGACCCCCGAGCGGGAGACCCCCAGCGCCCGGGCGATCTCGGCCTGGGTGCGGCCCTCCTCGAAGTACATCTCGGCCACCCGGGCGAGGTAGGCGAGCCGCTCCTCCCCCCTGCGGCGCGTCGCCGGCTTCTGCACGAAAGTGATTATAACCTGACCTTTTCCCGGCAAGGGGTCCGGAAAACCCCGCTTGACAGCCGGCTAGCGGCCGGCATAGCATGGTCACATAAGACACAAAGCGCTGACATATGTGAAGTTCAGCGCGGAAAGGAACCTGGCCGTGGCCCAAACCCCTTCCCCGTTCCCGGGTACGCCCCCCGCCTAGAGGAGCCGCGATGGCCGAACGGTTGCTCGAGCTCCGCCAGGTCTGGAAGGTCTTCTCCGGCGTTCCGGTGCTCAAGGGGGTCGACTTCGACCTGGCCCCCGGCGAGATCCACGCCCTCCTCGGGGGGAACGGCTCGGGGAAGTCCACCCTGATGAAGATCATCGCCGGGGCCTACCGGATGGACGCCGGGGAGATGCGGCTCCTCGGCCGCCCGGTCCGCCCCGAGTCCCCCCACGCCGCCCAGGCCCTGGGGATCTACATGGTCCCCCAGGAGCCCCACGTCTTTCCCCACCTCTCGGTGCGGGAGAACCTGGCGATGGGGCTCGCCCTCGGGCCCCGTCCCCTGGCCGAGAAGCTCGGCCCCCTCCTCGAGGGCCTGGGCTTCGAGGTCGACCTCGAGGAGGAGGCCGCCTTTCTCTCGATCGCCCAGCAGCAGCTCCTCGAGATCGTGCGCGGCCTCCTGCGCGATGCCCGGGTGCTGATCTTCGACGAACCCACCTCGGCCCTCACCTTCCGCGAGGCCGAACACCTCTTCGACCAGATGCGCGCCCTCGCCCGCCGGGGGATCGGAATCGTCTTCATCTCCCACCGGCTGGGGGAGGTGATGGAGGTCGCCGACCGGATCACCGTGCTCCGGGACGGCCGGGTGGTGCTGGAGGACGCCGCCCGCCGCCTCTCCCCCCACGACCTGGTCCGGGCGATGCTCCCCGACACCGCCGCCTCGGACGAGGAGGAGCCCGCGGCCGCGCCCCGGCGGGGTGGGGCGCCGGTCCTCGAGGTCCGGGGGCTCTCCAGCGAGGCCTTCCACGACGCCGACCTCACCCTCTACCCCGGCGAGGTGCTGGGCATCGCCGGCCTGGTGGGCTCGGGCCGCACCGAGCTCGCCGAGGCGATCGTGGGCCTTGATCCCCACGCCACCGGCGAGGTGCGCGTCGGCGGGGTTCCCCTCCCCCGCCGCAACCCCGCCCTTTGCCAGGCCCACGGCCTGGTCTACGTCCCCGAGGACCGCCACGCCCACGGAATCTTCCTCGATCTGCCGAGCCTCCACACCATGACCGCCGGCATCCTCCCCCGGCTGGGGCGCTGGCTGCTCGACCGCAGGCGGGAGGAGGCGGTGGGCCGGCGCTTCGTCGAGCTGCTCAACATCAAGCTCACCGGCCTCGACCAGCCGGCCGGCACCCTCTCCGGCGGCAACCAGCAGAAGGTGGTGCTGGCCAAAGCCCTGAGCACCCAGCCCCGGGCGGTGATCCTCGACGAACCCACCCGCGGCATCGACGCCAGCGCCCGGCGCGACGTCTACCGGCTGGTGCGCTCGCTGGTCCGCCAGGGGGTGGGGGTGGTGCTGATCTCCTCGGAGCTCGAGGAGGTGGTGGAGCTCGCCGACCGGGTGCTGGTCATGCACAAGGGCCGGATCGTGGGGGAGCTGCGGGGGCCCGAGATCAGCCTGGAGCGGGTCACCGAGGCCTCCTTCGGCCTGCCCCTGAAGGAGGCCTCGTGATGCGGGTAAGCCGCGAACTCCTGGTCACCGGCCTGCTGGTCGCGCTCATCCTGCTCACCGCCCTGGCCAACCCCCACGTGCTCCAGTTCAAGTCGCTGGTCGAGATCCTTAACGCCAGCCTGACCCTGGTGCTGATCACCCTCGGCGAGATGTTCGTGATCCTTACCCGGGGGATCGACGTCTCGGTGGGGGCCAGCGCCGGCCTGGCCGCCACCGTGCTGGGAACCGTCCTCAACCTCGGATGGGGGCTGCCGGCCGCCATCGGCGCCGCCCTCGCCACCGGCCTGGCGGCCGGGGCGGTCAACGCCTTCGGCATCACCGTCCTGCGGGTCCCGCCGATCATCATGACCCTGGGCACGCTGGGCATCTACCGCGGGCTGATGCGGATCATCACCGGGGGGAGCTGGATCGAGAACCTGCCCCAGTCGATCAAGGCCCCCAACCTCTGGCACTTCCTCGGGGTGCCGTTCTTCGTCTGGGTCACCCTGGCGGTGCTCTTGCTCACCGCCTGGGTCGCCCTCCGCTACCGCCCCGCCCGCTACTTCTACGCGGTGGGCGACAACGAGGCGGGGGCCTACCTCCTCGGCCTGCCGGTGCGGGCCACCCAGTTCCTCGCCTACACCCTGGCCGGCCTCTTCGCCGCCCTGGCGGCGGTGGTCTTCACCTCCCAGATCGGCTTCGTCTCCATGAACGCGGCCGAGGGTTACGAGCTCAAGGCGATCGCCGCCAACGTCCTCGGCGGGGTCAGCCTCACCGGGGGGGTGGGCACCCCTCTGGGAGCGGCGGTGGGGGCGCTCTTCATGACCGCGGTGCACAGCATGCTGATCTTCCTCGGGGTCCCCGGGGTCTGGGACAACGCCTTCGCCGGGGTGATCCTCCTGCTGGTCGTCTTCGCCGACTTCCGGCTCCGGCGCTCCCTCGAGCTCCGCCGGCGGCAGGCGCGGATCCAGGGGGAGCCGGCGGGGGGTGAGGCCCGGTGAGGCGCTTTCTCCGCACCTGGGAGTTCTGGCTGCTGATCCTCCTCGGGGTCGAGATCCTGATCCTGGGGGCGATCAACCCCACCTTCTACAACGCCGAGAACCTCCTCTACGCCACCCTCGACTTCATGCACATCCTCTTCGCCGCCCTGCCCCTCACCCTGGTGATCATCACCGCCGGGATCGACATCTCCAGCCCCAGCGTGATGGGGCTCGCCTCGATCGTGCTGGGCCTCGCCTGGGTGGCCGGGCTCAACGTCTTCGCGGCGGCCGGGCTGGCCCTCCTGGTGGGGGTCGCCGCCGGGCTGTTCAACGGCTGGTTCGTGGCCAAGACCGACGTCAACCCGCTGGTGGTCACCCTCGGCACCCTCTTCATGTACGCCGGGCTGGCCCAGGGGTTGCCCTCGCTCCTCGACCTCCTGGGGTTTAAGGCCTACGGTTCGGCCGGGCTCGCCGCCTACCAGTACGAGGGGATCACCGGGCTGCCCGACGCCTTCATTGCCCTCACCGAGGGAACCCTGGGGATCGTGCCCTACCCCTTCCTGCTGGTCCTCCTCTTCGCCCTGGCCCTGGGGGTGCTCCTCCACCGCACCCGCTTCGGGCGCTACCTCTACCTGATCGGGGTCAACCCCGAGGCCGCCCGCTACAGCGGGGTGCCCATCGTGCGCACGCTGGTGCTGGCCTACGCCCTCTCGGGGTTCGGCGCCGCCCTGGCCGGGGTCCTGCTCACCTCCTACATGACCTCGGCCCGGGCCGACCTGGGCGGCGACGCCCTGCTGCCGGTGATCACCGCGGTGGTGCTGGGGGGCGCCGACATCCTGGGGGGCAGCGGCACCGTCCTCGGCACCCTGCTGGCCGGGCTGGTGCTGGGGTTTTTGCGCCAGGGGCTCCTCGCCCTAGGGGTCACCAACGACCTGATCCAGGTGGTGATCGGCACCCTGCTGGTGCTGGTCCTCGCCACCAAGCAGCTGCTCGCCTGGCTCGGCGAACGGCGAATGAACCGGCGGGCGCTCCGGCGGAAGGAAGGGGGGTGAGGACCAGCGGCGATCGATCGGTCCCCGGCGGTTAGGTCTCTTTCAGCAAGGAAAGGAAGCGAGCAGATGAAACGAATCGCACTACTCCTCTCGGTGGCGCTGGCGCTGGCCGGCCTGGCCTTGGCCAAGAAGGACGTGAAGATCGCCTTCATCCCCAAGCTCACCGGGGTCGGTTTCTTCGAGTCCGGCGGCAAGGGCGCGGTGGCCATGGGCAAGATGCTGGGCATCCATGTCAAGTACGACGGCCCCAGCACCGCCAGCGTCTCGGGGCAGATCGAGTACATCAACAACTTCGTCAACCAAGGGTACGACGCCATCGCGATCTCCGCCCTCTCCCCCGACGGCCTCAACCAGGCGCTGAAGCGGGCGATGCGCAAGGGCGTGATCATCCTTACCTGGGACTCCGACGTCAACCCCCGCTACCGCACCTTCTACATCAGCCAGGGCACCGCCCAGCAGCTCGGCGAGCTCCTGGTCAAGATGGCCGCCGACCAGATGAAGGACCCCAAGTCGGGCAAGAAGAAGGTCGCCTTCCACTACTCCAGCCCCACCGTCACCGACCAGAACCAGTGGGTCCGGGTGGCCAAGGCCAAGATCAAGAAGGACTACCCCAACTGGGAGATCGTGGCCACCGTGTTCAGCCACGAGGACGCCCAGCAGGCGGTGCAGGTGCCGACCGCGCTGTTCCAGGCCCACCCCGACCTCGACGCGGTGATCTGCCCCGACGCCAACGCCCTGCCCGGCACCGCCCAGGCGGCGGAGAATCTGGGGATCGCCGGCAAGGTGATCATCACCGGCTTCTCCACCCCCAACGTGATGCGGCCCTACGTCAAGCGGGGGACGGTGAAGGCCTTCGGACTCTGGGACGTGGTCAAGCAGGGGAAGCTGACCATCTACGTGGCCAACCTGCTGGTTCAGGGCAAGAAGCTCAAGGTCGGCGACGAGTTCGACGTTCCCGACGTGGGCCACGTGAAGGTCTACCCCAACTCGGTGCAGGGCTACACCTACCAGGGCAAGGTCAACAACGGGATCATCCTGCTCCCCGAACGGGTGGTCTTCACCATCGAGAACATCGACAACTACGACTTTTAACCGCACCCCGGGGCCGGCCGCGGCCGGCCCCCACCTCCCCTCCTTGGAGGCACGATGGCCGAGATCCTAGCCCTCGACGCCGGCACCGGTAGCGGAAGGGCGGTTCTCTTCGACGCCGAGGGCCGCGCCCTGGCCGCCGCCAGCCGGGAGTGGCAGCACCGCCCCGAGCCCGGCGTGCCGGGTTCGATGAACTTCGACCGGGAACGGAACTGGGGCTTGCTGGCCGAGGCGATCCGCGAGGTTCTGGCCGCCGTCCCCGGGGCCCAGGTGCGGGGCGTCGTCGCCACCAGCATGCGCGAGGGCATCGCGCTCTACGACGAGGCGGGGGCCGAGCTCTGGGCCTGCGCCAACGTCGACGCCCGGGCCGCCGACGAAGTGCGGGGGCTGCGGGAGGCCGACCCTGAGCTGGAGCGCTGGGCCTACCTGCGCTCGGGGCAGACCTTCGCCCTAGGGGCCGCCCCCCGCTTGCTCTGGCTCAAGCGCCACCGTCCCGAGCTCTACCGGCGGGCCGCCCGCATGGCGATGCTGAGCGACTGGGTGGCCACCCGGCTGGGGGCCCCGGTGGCGGTGGACCCGACCAACGGCGGCACCACCGGACTCTTCCACCTCGCCCGCCGGGCCTGGGACCCCGAGATCGCCGCCCGGGTGGGCGTCAAAACCGAACTCCTCTCGGCCCCGGTCCACGAGCCGGGCACCCCGATCGGCGAGGTGAGCGCCGAGGCCGCCCGGGCCACCGGACTCGCCCCCGGCACCCCCATCCTGATGGGCGGCGGCGACGCCCAGCTGGGGGTGGTGGGGCTGGGGGCCACCCGGCCGGGGGAGGCCGCGATCCTCGGCGGCTCCTTCTGGCAGCAGGAGGTCAACCTCGACCGGCCGCTGGCCGACGCGACCGGGCGGCTGCGCATCAACTTCGCCGCCGACCCCCGGCTTTGGCAGGCCGAGGCGATCGTCTTCTTCCCCGGGATCGCGGTGCGCTGGTTCCGGGACGCCTTCGCCCCCGACCTCAAGGCCGAGGCGGCGCGGCGGGGGGAGGACCCCTACCGGCTGCTGGAGGAGCTGGCCGCCGGGGTGCCCCCGGGCTCCTACGGCCTGACCCCGATCCTCTCCGACGCGATGAACTACCTGCACTGGCGGCACGCCGCCCCCTCCTTCCTCAACTTCCCGCTCGACCCCGAGAAGGCCCACCGCGGCACCTTCTTCCGGGCCCTCGAGGAGAACGCCGCCCTGGTCACCCGGGCCAACCTCGAGGCGATCGCCGAGCTCACCGGCCGGCCGGTGACCGAGGCGGTCTTCGCCGGGGGGGCGGCCAAGGGGCGGCTCTGGCCCCAGATCGTCGCCGACGTCCTGCAAATCCCCCTCCGGATCCCGGTGGTCAAGGAGGCCACCGCCCTGGGGGCGGCGATGACCGCGGCGGTGGGCCTCGGTCTGTTCGCCGAGGCCGAGGAGGCGGCCCGGGCCTGGGTCCGCTTCGAACGGACGGTCGAGCCCAACCCCGATCACCGCCAGGTCTACGACGAGGCCTACCACCGCTGGCGGGCGGTCTACCCGCCCCAGCTCGAGCTCGCCGACCGCGGTCTCACCACCTCGATGTGGCGCGCCCCCGGCGAGTAGGAGGAAGCATGAAACCCTTCGTCATTCACGAGAGCGAGGTGCCCTACCGCTTCGACGGGGTGTCCGGCCCCAAGTACCTGCTCCGGGGCCCGCGGTCGGACTTCGGGATGGTGGTGCTCCTGCCCGGCGAGGACTTCCCCACCCACTACCACCGGCGGGTCGAGGAGAACTTCTTTACCCTCGAGGGCGAGGTCGAGATCTACATCAACGGGGAACGCCGGGTCCTCCGCCCCGGCGAGCTCTGCCACGTTCCCCCCATGCACCCCCACTACCTCAAGAACGCCGGCGAGGTGCCCTGGAAGGCGATCTTCGTCAAGGCCCCCTACGACCCCAAGGACAAGGTGGACCTCGACTGGCGGCCGGGCCAGCCCTTCCCCGACTTCGACTAGCGGGCGGGCGTTGACAGCGGGCGGGGACCGGGATACACTTACTACCACCAGGAGGTAGTAAGGCTACAGATGGAGACCAAGGCCCGCGTCCTCTCCCGCATCCACAGCCTCTACGACAAGCTCTCGCCCTCCGAGCGCAAGGTCGCCGATCACGTCCTCGCCCACCCCGAGGAGGTGATCCAGATGCCGCTCTCGCTCCTGGCCGAGAAAAGCGGCGTCAGCGACCCCTCGGTGCTGCGGTTTTGCCGGGCGCTTGGCTACCGCGGCTACCTCGACTTCAAGGTCGCCCTGACCCAGGACCTGGCGGCCCCGGTGAAGTTCATCCACGAGGCGGTGGAGCCCGGCGACGCCCCGGTCGAGGTGGCCCAAAAGGTCTTCGCCGCCGCCAACCGGGCCCTGCTGGAGACCCTGCAGGGGCTCGACGCCGCCGTGCTGGAAAGGGCGGTGGAGGCCCTCGACCGCGCCGGCCGCATCCTGATCATCGGGGTGGGCACCTCCACCCCCATCGCGCTGGCCCTTTACAACCGCCTCTTCCGCCTCAACCTCCCGGTCTGGGTGCAGACCGATTCCTACCTGCAGCTGATGCACGCCGCCCTCCTCGGCGAGGGCGACGTGGTCTTCGGGATCTCCCAGACCGGCGCCTCGATCGACCCGGTCCTCACCCTCAAGGAGGCCAAGAAGCACGGCGCCACCGCGATCGCCCTCACCAGCTCGCTGGCCTCGCCGATCACCGAGGTCGCCGACCTCACGCTCTACTCCAGCTACCACGAGCTCCGGCCCGAGGCGGCCTCCTCGCGCATCGCCCAGCTCGCCATCGTGGAGACGCTGTACGTGGCCCTGAGCCTGCGCCGGCTGGAGACCGCCGAGGCCGACGAGCGTCGGATCTGGGAGGCGCTCGCCGCCAAGACCCTCTAGGGAGGTGGGAGGAGGAGCGAAACCCGGCCCCAGGCACCCAGGCCCTAGAACCAAGCTGACCGCGCGCGACGCGGGATGGGAGCACAGATGAGCAAGGAGCAAAAGGACACCAAGCAGGCGCCGAGCCTCGACCGGCGGCGGTTCATGATCCAAAGCGCCCTGGCCTCGATGGGGATCATGGCGGGGCCGGCCTTCCTCCAGACGGTGCGGGCCGCCGAGGGGAAGAACCGGCCGCTCAAGGCGGCGTTCTCCAACGCCGGCCTGCAGGCCACCTGGTGCGCCCAGGGCAAGGACACCGTCGAGCAGTGGGGCAAGTGGCTCGGGGTCGAGATCCACTGGTACGACGGCCAGCTCGACGTGGCCAAGCAGCGGGCGGCGGTGGACGCCATGGCCGAGAAGGACTGGGACTTCGTCGCCATCCAGCCGCTCTCGATCGGCTCGCTGGTCGAGCCGGTGCAGAAGATGATCGACAAGGGGATCCCGGTCATCGCCATGGACACCATGCTGGCCCCCTGGGGCAGCCTCAAGTTGCAGACCTTCATCGCCCCCGACAACGTCTGGATGGGCGAGCAGGTCACCCAGGCGCTGGTGGACGCGATCGGCGGGAAGGGCAACATCGTCATGACCCAGGGCTCGCTGGGCCACACCGGCGCCCAGGGGCGGGCCCAGGGCTTTTACAACGTGATCAAGCGCTACCCCGATATCAAGGTGCTCGACGAGTCCCCCGCCGACTGGGACGTGGCCAAGGTCGCCCAGCTCTGGGAGAACCTGCTGAACCGCTACAAGAAGATCGACGCCGCCTTCTTCCACAACGACGACATGGCGCTGGCCGCCTACCAGGTGATCAAGAACGCCGGCCGCGAGAACGAGATCGTGATCGGCGGCATCGACGCCATGTCCCCGGCGGTGCAGGCGGTGCTCGACGGCAAGATGCTGGCCACCGCCCGGAACTCCGCCCCCCGGATCCACTGGGGCGCGCTGGTCGCCGGCTACTACGCGGTGATGCAGAAGGAGGTCGGCGGCAAGGACATCCCCGAGTTCATCCTGGCCGACGGTCCGGTCATCCTGAAGCCCTCCCAGCAGAAGACCGACAAGCCCTGGCTCCTCAAGGGCTACGGCATCGG
Source organism: Thermaceae bacterium (assembly GCA_026984675.1). Lineage (GTDB taxonomy): Bacteria > Deinococcota > Deinococci > Deinococcales > Marinithermaceae > WFXV01. The sequence goes on along the minus strand of JALSRQ010000106.1, from coordinate 11,279 downwards.
CGCCGGCCCCGGCCTGCTCTGGGAAGAGAAGCACTTCCTGGCCTAAGACCATGCCCCGGACCCCGCCCCTGCTCGAGCTCCGGAACGTGGACAAGCGCTTCGGCGGCGTGCACGCGCTGAAGGGCATCGACTTCGAGCTCTGGTCGGGCGAGGTGCACGCCCTGGTGGGGGAGAACGGCGCCGGCAAGTCGACGATGATGAAGATCCTCGCCGGCGTGATCCCCGACTACCGGGGCGAGATGCGGTGGCGGGGGGAGCCGATCCGGCTTAAAAACCCCCGCCACGCCCTCGAGCTGGGCATCGCCATGATCCACCAGGAGCTCAGCGTCATGCCCGAGCTCACCGTCGCCGAGAACGTCTTCCTGGGGCGGCAACCCCTCCGGGGCCGGGTGGTGGACTGGCGGCGGATGTTCCTCGAGGCCGAGGGCATCCTCGCCGAGCTCGGCTTCGGCGGCATCGACGTGCGGGCGCCCCTCGCCGACTACCCCCTGGGGGTGCACCAGCTGGCCGAGGTGGCCCGGGCGGTGACCTCCGGCGCCCGGGTCATCATCATGGACGAGCCCACCAGCGCGCTCTCGCCGATGGAGACCGAGCGGCTCCTGGCCCTGGTGCGCCGGCTGGCGGCCGCCGGCAAAGCGGTGGTCTACATCTCCCACTTCCTCGAGGAGGTCACCCACGTCGCCGACCGGATCACCGTCCTGCGCAACGGGGAGCGGGTGGCGACCCTCGAGGCCCGGGCCACCGACAAGGCCGAGCTGGTGCGGTTGATGCTGGGCCGGGAGGCGCGGTTCTTCGAGTCGTCCTACGTGGGCCGCCGCCGGGTCGCCGACGCCCATAGCGGGGAGCCCGCGGTCCTCGAGGTCCGGGGCCTCACCCTCCCCCGCCGCTTCGCCGACGTCGACCTCACCCTCCACCGCGGCGAGATCGTGGGGCTTTATGGCCTGATCGGCTCGGGCCACTTCGAGCTGGGGGAGACCCTCTTCGGCCTCCACCGCCCCAGCCGGGGCCAGGTGCGGCTGGAGGGGCGGCCGCTCGCCGGGGGACCGGGGGCGGCGATCGCCGCCGGCCTCGCCTACCTCCCCCCCTCCCGCCGCCAGGGCCTCTTCCTCCAGAAGCCGGTCTACCAGAACGTCACCCTGCCCTGGCTCGGTCGGATCGGCGGGGTGGTGCCCCCGGTGCGCCGGGAGGTCGCCCTCACCCGCGGGCTCGCCGACCGGGTGGGCCTCCGCCCCCCCGACCCCCTGAGGGCGGTCGGCGCCTTCTCCGGCGGCAACCAGCAGAAGGTCGTCCTGGCCCGCTGGCTGGTGGAGCCGCCCCGGGTCTTCGTGGTCAGCGAGCCGACCCGGGGGATGGACGTAGGCGCCAAGGAGGAGGTGCTCAAGATCCTCAAAGAGCTGGCCGAGAAGGGGGTCGCCGTGCTGCTGATCTCCTCCGAGCCCGAGACCGTGCTGGCGGTCGCCGAACGCATCCTGGTCATGGCCAAGGGACGGATCGTCGAACACCTGGAGGACCGCGAGGTCACCAAGGAAATGCTGGTCCACGCCGCTGCCGGCGAGATGCAACGGAGCGCTTGACCGAGGTACCCGATGACCGAGAAACCCACCCAACGCCTCTGGGCCAAGGCCCGCGAGCTCGCCCCGGTCTGGACGCTGCTCGCGCTGATCGCCTTCTTCGCCGTTTACTCCGACAGCTTCTTCACCCTGAACAACTTCGCCAACATCCTGAACCAGGTCGCCCTGCTCGCGATCATGGGCACCGGCATCACCTTCGTCCTGCTCACCGCCCAGATCGACCTCTCGGTTTCCTACATGGCCACCCTGGCGGGGGTGGTGGCCGCCTTCGCCACCGCCGGCCACCTGCCCCAGCCCTGGCCGATCGTCGTGGCCCTCCTGGTGGCCTCGGCGCTGGGGTGGATCAGCGGGGTGGGGACCGCCTACCTGGGGATCCCCTCGTTCATGACCACCCTGGCGATGTCGTTGATCGCCTCCGGCCTCAGCCTCTACCTCACCCGTGGGCGGATCCTCTTCGATCTGCCGCCGCTTTCCAAGACCCTGGGCAGCGGCCGGGTCCTCGGGGTCAAGTGGCTGGTGATCGTCGCCGCCCTCACCCTCCTCGCCGGCCACCTGGTGCTCCGCTACACCCGGTTCGGGCGCTACGTCTACATGACCGGGGCCAACGCCCGGGCCGCCGAGCTCGCCGGGGTCCATACCCGCCGGGTGATCACCCTGGTGATGGTCATCGCCGCCCTCACCGCGGGCTTCGCCGGGGTGGTGGGGATCGGCCGGCTGGGGAGCGCCACCCCCACCGCCTTCGACGGCATGCTGATCGACGCCATCGGGGCCGTGGTGCTGGGGGGCACCTCGCTCTTCGGCGGGGTCGGCGGCATCCCCCAGACGGTGGTCGGGCTCCTGATCCTGGGGGTGCTCCGGAACGGCCTCGACCAGGTCTCGGTCAACATCTACGCCAAGACCCTGATCACCGGCGTGATCCTCTTCGCCGCGCTGGTGTTCAACATCGTCTTCGCGGGAAAGAAGGAAAGCTGATGCGGGTCCAAGGCAAGCACTACCGCACCATCTGGCTCAAGCCCGGTCACCCCGAGGTGATCGAGATCATCGACCAGCGCCCCCTGCCCCATCGCTTCGTGATCGAGGAGATCGCCTCGGTGGAAGCGATGGCGCGGGCGATCAAGGAGATGCACCTGAGGGGGGCCGGGCTGATCGGGGCGGCCGCCGGCTACGGCATGTACCTGGCCACCCTCGAGGCCCCGAAAACCTCGCTGGAGGCCTTCCTTCAGTACCTCGAGGCCGCCGGCGAGCGGCTAAAGAAGACCCGCCCCACCGCGGTGAACCTGGAGTGGGCGGTGGCCCGCCAGTTAAGCGCGATCCGCGAGCGGGCGGCGAGCCCCGCCGAGGGGGTTCGGGTGGCCCTGGCCGAGGCCGAGCGAATCGCCGACGAGGACGCCGAGTTCTGCCGCAGAATCGGCGAGCACGGGGTCCGGCTCATCGAGGAGATCTACGAGAAGAAGGGCGATACCGTCCATGTCCTCACCCACTGCAACGCCGGCTGGCTCGCCTTCGTCGACTACGGCACCGCCACCGCCCCGATCTACGAGGCCCAAAAACGGGGGATCCCGGTCCACGTCTGGGTGGACGAGACCCGGCCACGGAACCAGGGGGCCCGGCTCACCGCCTGGGAGCTCCTGGAACAGGGGGTGCCCCACACGGTGATCGCCGACAACACCGGCGGCCACCTGATGCAGCACGGCATGGTGGACCTGGCGATCACCGGGGCCGACCGGGTCACCCGCAGGGGCGACGTCGCCAACAAGATCGGCACCTACCTCAAGGCCCTGGCCGCCGCCGACAACGGCGTACCCTTCTACGTCGCCCTGCCCAGCTCGACGATCGACTGGACGATCGAGGACGGGGTGGCCGAGATCCCCATCGAACAGCGCGGCGAGGAGGAGGTCAAGTACATCCAGGGCCTGGCCGACGGCGAGGTCCGGCGGGTGCTCCTCACCCCCGAGGCCAGCCCCGCCGCCAACTACGCCTTCGACGTCACCCCCGCCCGGCTGGTCGCCGGTCTGATCACCGAGCGGGGCATCGCCGAGGCCAGCGAGGAAGGGCTGCTCTCGCTCTACCCGGAAAGGAGGCGGAAATGAGCTACCGGCCGCTCACCCCCGAGACCCTGCTCGACTACCTGCAGACGAGGGAAGCGATGAACGACCGCCTGCCCCCGGACGAGACCTACCGGGTCCGGGAGGTTGGCGACGGCAACCTAAACCTCGTCTTCGTGGTCGAGAGCGAGCAGGACCCCAGGCACACCGTGGTGGTCAAGCAGGCCCTCCCCTACCTCCGGGTGGTGGGGGAGAGCTGGCCGCTGACCCGCGAGCGGGTGGTCTACGAGACCGAGGCGCTTTTGCTCTATAACCGCCACGCCCCCGGCCTGGTCCCCGAGGTCTACGACCACGACTACGAGATGTCGCTTCTCGTGATGGAGAACTTAAACCGCCACGAGATCATGCGAAAACCCCTGGTCCGGCGGGTCAAGTTCCCGAACTTCGCCGAGCAGATCAGCACCTTCCTGGCCCGCACCCTCTTCTACACCTCCGACCTCTACCTCCCGGCCACCGAGAAGAAGGCCCTCACCGAGCGGTTCATGAACCCCGAGCTGAGGAAGCTCCAGGAGGACTTCGTCTACTCCCATCCGCTGATGGACGCCCCCGAGAACAACTGGAACCCCTTGGTCGACGACCTGGTGCAGGAGGTGCGCAAGGACGGGGAGCTCAAGGAGCGGGTGACCTGGCTCAAGGAGGGGTACATGACCCACGCCCAGTCGCTGATCCACGCCGACCTCCACACCGGCTCGATCATGATCAACCAGGAGGAGACCCGGGTCATCGATCCCGAGTTCGCCTTCGTGGGGCCGGCGGGCTACGACGTGGCGGCGGTGATCCAGAACCTGATGCTGAACTACGCCGCCCACTTCGCCCACACCGAGGACCCCGCCCTCCGGGCCGACTACCAGGGCTGGCTGCTGGCGACGATGCGCGAGGTCTGGACCAAGTTCGCGGAAAAGTTCGAAGCGCTCTGGGTCGCCGAGGGGGACCGGGGCGAGCTCGCCCCCCAGGGCTACTGGGACTACCCCGGCGGCGAGGCCGACTTCGCCCGCTTCCGGCGGCACTACCTCGACCGAATCTTCCAGGACGTGGTGGGCACCGCCGGCACCAAGGCCCTGCGGAGGATGATGGGGATCGTCAGCGTGTGGGACATCTCCAGCATCGAGGATCCCGAAAAGCGGGCGGTGGCCGAGCGCTTCGCGATCCGGGTGGGCCGGCGCTGGGTCAAGGAGATGGAGGGAATCCGGGACATCGACGCCATGCTCGACGTGGTTCGAGAGGAGACGGAGGCCGCCCTTGCCTGAGCTCTCGGTGGGGGTGCAGGCCGCCGACCTCGCCCGGCTCGCCGAGGCGGTGGCCGAGCTCGCCGAGGCCGGCGCCAGGCGGCTCCACTTCGATGTGATGGACGGGGTCTTCGTCCCCAAGTTGATGGGCGGGGCCGAGCTCTTCGCTGCCCTCCGGCGGGTCGCCGAGTTGCCCCTCGAGGTCCACCTGATGGTGCGCGAGCCCGAGCGGCACGTCGCCGCCTACGAGGGGGCCGACCGGATCACCGTCCACGCCGAGGCCACCCCCCACCTCCACCGGGCCCTGGAGGAGGTCCGCCGGGCGGGGGCGCGGCCGGGGGTGGCGCTCCTGCCGGGGAGCCACCTGAGCGGCGCCATGGGGGTGATCGGGGTGGTCGAGCACGTCCTGCTGGTGGCGGTGGACCCCGGCTTCCCCGGCGCCGCCTTCGTCCCCGCCGTGCTGGAAAAGGCCAGGCGGCTCAGGGGGAAGCTGGCGGAGCTCGGCCGAAAGGAGGTGGCGGTTGGGATCGACGGCGGGGTGAAGCGCTCCAACCTGGCGGCGATCGCCGAGGTCGCCGACTTCGCGGTCTCGGGTTCGGCGGTGATGAAGGCGCCGGGCCCTAGGGAAAACCTGAAGGAGTTCCACACGATCTTGGAGGGAAAGGAAGCATGACCAAACCCCACGACCCCCACATGGACTGGGGGATGAAGAACCGGTACCTGAGCGTCTTCAACCGGCAAAGCGGCCGGACGATCTTCTTCGCGGTCGACCACGGCTACTTCATGGGACCGACCACCGGCCTGGAGGACATGGCCCGGGCGATCCACCCGGCGATCGACTACGCCGACGCGTTGATGCTGACCCGGGGGGCGCTCCGGAACGCGGTCGACCCCTGGCTCAAAAAACCGATCTCGCTCCGGATTTCCAGCGGCACCAGCATCCTGAACGAGGACCTCCTCCACGAGGGGCTGGCCGTCGAGATCGAGGAGGCGGTGCGCCTGAACGCCGCCTTCGTCGCCTTCTCGGTGATGGTCGGCACCCCCACCAGCGAGCGGGACACGATCCTGGCCTTCTCCAAGGCGGTGGACCAGGCCGAGCGCTACGGCATCCCCATGCTCGGGGTGGTGGCGGTGGGCCGGGGGCTGAACCGCGACGCCCGCTACCTCAGCCTGGCCACCCGGATGGTCGGCGAGCTCGGGGCCCGGCTGGTCAAGACCTACTACTGCGAGAACTTCGAGCGGGTGGTGGACACCAGCCTGGTGCCGGTGGTGATCGCCGGCGGCAAGAAGCTCCCCGAGAAGGAGGCCCTCCAAATGGCCCGAAACGCCCTCGACGCCGGGGCCATCGGGGTGGACATGGGCCGGAACGTCTTCCAGGCGGAGAACCCGGTGGCGATGATGCGGGCCCTGGCCAAGCTGGTCCACGAGGACGGCACCGTCGAGGACGCCTACGCCTACTACCAGGAGCTCAAGGCGAAGTCGTGAGCAGACCGGGGGCCGAAGGCCCCCGGTCCCTTCTTGGAGGCCGCCATGCGCGTCGCCATGTACTACAACAACCGGGACGTCCGCCTCGAGGAGCTTCCCCGGCCCCGGATCGGCCCCGGCGAGGCCCTGATCAAAATCCACGCCAGCGGCATCTGCGGCTCCGACGTGATGGAGTGGTACCGCATCAAGAAGGCGCCGATCGTCCTGGGCCACGAGATCGCCGGCGAGATCGTCGAGCTCGGCGAGGGGGTGAAGGGCTTTTCCGTCGGCGACCGGGTCACCGCCACCCATCACGTGCCCTGCGGCCGCTGCCAGTACTGCCAGCGGGGCCAGGAGACGCTCTGCGAGTTGCTCGGCAAGACCACCTACGACCCCGGGGGCTTCGCCGAGTACGTGCGGGTGCCGGCGATCAACATCGAGGCCGGGGGGATGCTGAAGCTCCCCGACACGGTCACCTACGAGGAGGGCAGCTTCACCGAGCCGCTCGGCTGCGTGGTTCGGGGTCTGCGGGTGATGGGGTTTGAGCCGGCGCGGACGGTGCTGGTGCTGGGGAGCGGGCTCTCCGGTCAGCTGGTGATCCGGACCGCGAGGGCGCTGGGGGCCGGGCGGATCCTCGCCACCGACCTGAACGAGTTCCGCCTCGAGCTGGCCCGGCGCTCGGGGGCCGAGGTGACGATCCACGCCGGCCGCGAGGACGTGGTCGAGCGGGTGCTGGAGGCGACCGGGGGCGAGGGAGCCGACTACGTGATCCCCACCGCCGGCGCCCGGGTGCTCTTCGACCAGGCGTTGAAGACCGTTCGAAAAGGGGGCACGATCCTCCTCTACGGCATCATGGCCCCGGGGGTCGAGGTGGGGTTCGAGGCCTTCCCCTTCTGGAAGAAGCAGGTGCGGCTGGTCTCCACCTACGCCGCCGCCCCCCGCGACCTCCGGGAGGCGCTGGAGCTGATCCGGGCCCGGCGGGTGCCGGTCGCCGACCTCATCACCCACCGGCTCCCCCTGGCCGAGACCCAGGAGGGGTTCCGGCTCACCGCCGCCGGCGGCGACTCGATGAAGGTGATCATCGAGCCCCAGCGCTAGCCCTCGCTGACCCCCGCCTCGTCGAAGGTCGCCATCCCCGCCAGCACCGCCGCGGCGGCCCGGAGGACGGGGAAGGCCAGCACCGCCCCGGTCCCCTCGCCGAGGCGGAGCCCCAGGTCGAGGACCGGGAAGAGGTCGAGGGCCTCGAGCTGGCGGGCGTGGCCGGGCTCGACCGAGCGGTGCCCGGCGAAGAGGTAGTCCCGGAGTTCGGGGGCCAGCCGCACCGCAAGAAGCGCCCCGGCGGTGACCGGGAAGCCGTCGGTGACCACCGGCACCCCGGCCTCGGCCCCGGCCAGAAGGACCCCGGCGGCGGCGAGGAGCTCGAGCCCGCCGAGTTCGGCGGCGACCGCGAGGGGATCGGCCTCGACCAGCCGGCCCAGCCGGTTCTCGGCCCGGCGGAGCGCCCGCCCCACCGCCGCCAGCTTCCGCCGGTAGCCGGCCTCGTCCACCCCGGTGCCCCGGCCGGTCACCGCCTCGGGGGGGAGGCCCAGCAGGGCGGCGGTGAGGGCGGCCGCGGCGGTGGTGTTGCCGATCCCCATGTCGCCGGCGGCGAGCAGGGTGGCGCCGGCCTCGACCGCCCGGCGGCCGGCGGCGCGGCCGGCCTCGAGGGCGGCCGCGGCCTGGTCCCGGGTCATCGCCGGCTCGCGGGCGATGTTCCCGGTGCCGGGGCGGACGCGGGCCCGGATCAACCCCGCCGCCTCGGGAAACTCCGGTCCCCGGACTCCCACGTCGAGAACGTAGACCCGGGCGTTCGCCGCGGCCGCGATCTGGTTGATGGCGGCGCCGCCGGCCAGGAAGTTCTGGACCATCTGGTGGGTGACCTCGGCGGGGTAGGCGGAGACCCCCTCGGCGGTCACCCCGTGGTCGGCGGCGGCCACCACCACCGCCCCCGGGCCCAGCGCGGGGCGGTCGGTCCCCTGGATCGCGGCGATCTGGGCCGCCAGCGCCTCCAGCCGCCCCAGCGAGCGGGGCGGCTTGGTCAGCCGGTCGAGCCGGGCCCAGGCCCGGGCATAGGACGCCTCATCCACCGGTCGAATCGAAAACTTGAACATCCTGTCCTCCTTTCAACCGCACCGCCTGGCCGGCGACGAAGAGGTAGACGGCGTCGGCGAGCCCGGCCAGGCGTTGGTTGGCCCCGCCCAGGAGATCGCGGAAGCGGCGGCCGAGGGGGCTCGGGGGCACCACCCCCATCCCCACCTCGTTGCTGACCACGATCGCGGTTCGCCCCCGCCGGCCGAGGGCGGCGACCAACTCGGCGAGCTCGGCCAGGGCGGCGGCCTCTCCCTCCTCCACCAGGGCGTTGGCGAGCCCCACCGCCAGGCAGTCGAGGACCACCACCGGGGTCGCGGCCTCGGCCACCGCCCGGCCGAAGCCCCGGGGGGCCTCGACCAGCCGCCAGGCCTCCGGCCGGTCGGCCCGGTGCCGGGCGATCCGCGCTTCCATCTCGGGGTCGGTGGCCCGGGCGGTGGCGACGAAGGTGACCGCGTCGCCGCCAAGCCGCCGGGCCAGCCGGAGCGCCCCCCGGCTCTTGCCGCTCCGGGCCCCCCCGAGCAGGAAGTAGACCGCCCCCGGAGGCGCCCGCCGGGCGGCCGGGCCCCGCTCCACCATCGCCATCAGGAACCCCTCGTCGAGGTGTTCCCCCACGGCCTCGGCGAGGGCGTCGAAGGTGGCCTCCAGCCCGGTGGCGGTCCGGCCGAAGAGGGCCCGCTGGACCGCCGGGTCCTCGAAGAGGCCGTGGAGGTAGACCCCGAGGACGTTCCCCTTCTGGTAGCCGAGGCCCTCGGGCAGGGCCGTTAGAACCTCTCCGGTGGGCCGGCTTTGGCCGTGGTGGATCTCGTAGCCGACCGCCCGAACCCCCGCGAGCGCCTCGAAGGGCGGCGCCAGCCGGCGGAAGCGAACCGCCCGGCGGCGCACCCGCTTCTCGGGAACGAGGCGGGTCGCCAGGGGGAGCAGGCCGAGCCCCCGCCGCACCCCTCCAAACTCGACCCCGTCGGGGTCGGCGATGGCCTCGCCGAGGAGCTCGAGGCCGCCGCAGACCCCGATCACCGGCCGGCCGGCGCCGGCGAAGGCGGCCACCGCCCGGTCGAGCCCGCCGGCCCGCAGGGCGTCGAGCGCGGCGGCGACGTTCTTGGCCCCGGGGAGGATCAGAAGGTCGAGGTCGTCGAGGTCCCCCGGGGCCTCGACCCAGCGGAAGCCGGCGAGCTCGTAGAGGGGCCCGAACTCGTCGAGGTTGGCGGCGAAGGGGTAGCGCACCACCCCCACCCGCCGCCCGCCCCCGGGCGGAAGGGAGCCGAGGCGGGGGGCGTCCTCGTCGGGAAGCCGGTGGGCGAGGAGGGGAACCACCCCCAGCGGGGCCATCCCGGTACGCCGCCAGAGGTCGGTGGGGGCCGGGTCGAGGAGGGCGGGGTCGCCGCGAAACTTGTTGAGGACGAAGGCGACCAGCCGGGAGCGGTCGGCCTCGGGGAGCAGGGCGTGGGTGCCCAAAAGGGCGGCGAAGGCCCCGCCCTTGTCGATGTCGGCCACCAGGATCGCGGCGGCGTCGGCGGCCCGGACCACCCGCAGGTTGGTGACGTCGCTGCCTTGCAGGTTCGGCTCGGCCGGGCTGCCGGCCCCCTCGATCAGCACCAGGTCGAACCCGTCCAAAAGGCTCCTCAGGCTCGCCTCGACGGGGGGCCAGAGGTGACCGGCGCGCTCCCTCCAGGGCACCCGGGCGAGCTCGGGCCGGGCCCGGCCGAGCACCACCACCTGGCTCCGGGTCTCGGCCTCGGGCTTCAGCAGCACCGGGTTCATCCGAACCTCGGGCGCCACCCCGGCGGCCAGCGCCTGGTAGTACTGGGCGGCGCCGATCTCGCCGCCTTCGGCCACCCGGGCGTGGTTCGACATGTTCTGGCCCTTAAACGGCGCGACCCGCAGCCCCCGCCGGGCGAAGTAGCGGGCGAGCGCGGTCACCAGGAGGCTCTTGCCCACCCCCGAACCGGTTCCGAGAACGGCGATCGCCCTAGCCATCGAGCGCCTCCCAAAGCCTCCGCCGCCGCTTCGGCCCCTGGGCGGAGAGGCGGGCCCAGTCGGGAAGGCCCTTGTCGGCGAGCGGCCGCACCCAGACCCCGGCCTCCCGGAGCTTGGCCATCCCCGCCCTGCCGAGCCGCGCCATCAGGAAGTTCGCCCGCCCCTCGACGACCGCGAAGCCCCGGCGGGCCAGGCCCTCGGCCAGGGCGCGCCGCCAGGCGAAGAGCCGGGGCCGGGTGGCGGAAAGCCAGGCCTGGGCCTCCCCCCCCGCCGCCCGGCGCAGGAACGCCTCCCCGGGGGCGGAGAGCACCCAGGAGGGGGCCAGCGCGCGCACCCTGGCCGCCAGGGCGGGCTCGGGGAAGACCGCGTACCCCGCCCGCACCCCGGGCAGGGCGAAGGCCTTGTTGGGGGAATAGAGCCGGACCGCGCCCTCCGGCACGAAGACGGGGGCCTCGGAGAGGGGCGCGTAGGCGAGGTCCAAAACGAGCCGCCCCCCCACCCCCGCCGCCGCCTCCAAAAAGGCCGGCGAAAAGACCCGGCCGTCGGGGTTGTTGGGGCTCGCCAGGAACCCCAGCCCGCTCCTCCGCATGGCGCCCAGGAACGCCTCCTCGTCCCGGGCGGCGATCACCCTCCGGCCCCGCACCCGGGCGGCGTGGGCGTACTCGCCGAAGCCGGGGCAGAAGACCGCCACCGGTCCCCGGGACACCGCCACCAGGCGGTGGATGAGCTCGCTGGCTCCGGCCCCCACCGCGACCCGCTCGAGCCCGCCCAAGCGGGCACGGAGTTCGGCGTACCCGGGGTCGGGGTAG
>JALSRQ010000105.1 GCA_026984675.1 Thermaceae bacterium | reverse complement strand
ACCCCGAGCAGGAAGTAGGCGGGCCGCGCCGGGTTGGTGAGGGGCCCGAGCAGGTTGAAGACGGTGCGCACCCCAAGCTCGGTGCGCACCGGGGCGACGTGCTTCATCGCCGGGTGGTAGAGCCGGGCGAAGAGGAAGGCGAACCCCACCTCGCGAACCATCCGGGCGGCGGCCTCGGGCGAGAGCTCGATCGGGACCCCCAGCGCCTCCAGCACGTCGGCCGAGCCCGACTTGGAGCTCGCCGCCCGGTTCCCGTGTTTGGCCACCGGAACCCCGGCGGCGGCGGCGACCAGGGCGCTGGCGGTGGAGAGGTTCAGGGTGCCCTTGCCGTCGCCCCCGGTCCCCACCACGTCGAGGGCCTCGACCCCGTCCAGGGGCACGGGCCGGGCCGCCTCCCGCATCGCCCGGGCAAAACCGGCGATCTCTGCCTCGGCCTCGCCCCGGACCTTGAGCCCGATCAGCATCCCGGCGACCTGAGCGGGGGTGAGCCGTCCCGCCATCACCGCTCCCATCAACCGGTAGGCCTCGTCCTCGCCGAGCGTGTGGCCTTCAAGCACCTTCCTGAGTTCCTCCATCGTCGCCTCCTTTCGCCACCCCGGCCAGCCAGGCCGGGGCCCGATCGCGGTTTTGAACGCTAAGCGTAAGCACCGAACAGGATTCCCGGACCCGACGAGCGAGCGGGTCGGGACTCCTTTGGTGCACGCTGCCGATCGTGGGCTTTTCGCTTCTAAGCGCGGCCTCGATCGCCTCCCGGAGCCCGGGCGCGTTGAGCTCCATCGGCCCCACCTCGTCGATCGCGACGACCTGGGCCTCCGCGAGCGCCGCGCGAAGGGCCCGTTCCGCCAGCCTGAGCCCCTCCCGCACCAGCCGGTAGCGGCCCACCCGGGGCTCGCCAGCACCGAGGGCGGCCAGCCTCGCCCGCTCGCCGGTCTTTGCGTCCTCGGCGAAAAACCCGACCCGGCGCCCCGCCGCTCGCACCTCGCCGGTAAGGAACCCGCCGACCTCGAGCCCCTGGTCCCGAAGCCGTTCCACCGCCTTTCTGACCGCGGTGGTCTTTCCGATCCCCGGGGGTCCGGTGACGAAGCGGCAGGGCTTCAACCCCGCACCACCTCCAAAAACCTCTTTAAGATCTCGAGCCCCACCCCGGTCAGGATGCTCTCGGGGTGGAACTGGACGCCGAAGGTGGGGTGCGCCCGGTGGACCAGCCCCTGCACCACCCGCGTTCCCTCCTCGTCCACCCAGGCGTTCACCCGGAGGACCTCGGGCACGTCCACCACCATGAGCGAGTGGTAGCGGGTGGCGACAAAGGGCGAGGGGAGCCCCTCAAAGAGGGCGGAGCCGTCGTGCTGGATCGGGCTCGTCTTCCCGTGCATCGGCTTGGGGGCCCGCACCACCCGGCCCCCGAAGGCCTCGCCGATCGCCTGGTGGCCGAGGCAGACCCCGAGGATCGGGTATTTCCCCGAGTAGCGCCGGATCACCGCCACCGAGTGCCCGGCCTCGGCCGGGGTGGCCGGGCCCGGGCTGATCACGATCCCGTCCGGGGCGAGCTCCCCGATATCCTCGAGCTCGAACCGATCGTTCCGCCAGACGGTGAGCCGGGCCCCGAGCTGGCCCAGGTAGTCGGCGAGGTTGTAGGTGAATGAATCGTAGTTATCCACGATGAGCAGGTGGGGACTCCTTGGATGGTTTTCGGCCTGTGGCTCGTGGCCTGTGGCTTGTGATCTCTGGGGATTTTTCATTTTGCCTCCTGATAAGCGATAAAGGAGGAAATTTGCCGAATAAGGCTTTGCAGCTTCCCGTCCAAGTCATCTTCGCCAGCGAAAAAGCGTAGGCGGTTTGCTAGTTCCAGCAGTGTATGGAGCTCGTAAGCGCTACCCAGCGCTATACGGGCGTAGCGGGCGGCTTCTCCGCGGGTGCCGCGCCCGATGCCCTCGGCGAGGTTGGACGGAATGGAATAGGCGACCCTTCGGGCCTGGCTCACGAGGCCGAACCGCTCGTCCTCCGGCCAGTAGCGCGTGAGTTGGTAGACGGCGATCGCCAGGTCCCTGCCTTCCTGCCAAATGCGAAGGTTCTCCACGCTTTCGGGCATATTTCGCCTCCACAGGCTACAGGCCACAAGCTACAAGCCTCGCTCTGCGAGCGCGACCGCCCGCATCATCGCCTCCGCCTTGTTCAAGACCTCCTGGTACTCCCGTTCGGGGACCGAGTCGGCGACGATGCCGGCGCCGGCCTGCACGTGCACCTTTCCGTCCTTGA
>JALSRQ010000104.1 GCA_026984675.1 Thermaceae bacterium | reverse complement strand
GGTGGGGCTCACCGGGGTCGGGCTCAAATTCTCCGGCCTGGTGCTCTCGGCCTCGGGCGGGGTCACCCTGGCGGCGCTCTTCCTGGTGGCGATCGCCAGCCTGGTGCTGGGCATGGGGTTGCCGGTGACCGCCAGCTACATCGTGCTGGTGATCCTGGCCGGCCCTGCGCTGGCCGACCTCGGGGTTCCCCTGATCGTGGCCCACCTGGTGGTCTTCTGGCTCAGCCAGGACTCGAACGTCACCCCACCGGTGGCCCTCGCCGCCTACGCGGCCAGCGGTCTCGCTCAGGCCGATCCGATGCGGGCGGGGTTGATGGCCTGGAAGTTCGCCAAGGGCCTCTACCTGATCCCGCTCCTCATGGTCTACCGCTCCGGGGTGATGCTGGCGGGGGGGCCCGGGCTGGTGGTCAAGGACCTGGCGCTGGGGCTCCTCGCCCTGGCCGCCTTCGTGGGGGCGCTGGAGGGTTTTCTGCTCCGGCCGCTCGCGCCCTGGGCCCGGGGGGGCCTGCTTCTCGGCGGGGTGCTGGTCTTCTTTCCCCAGCTGGGGCTCGACCTCCTCGGCGCCGTCCTGGTGCTCGGCACCCTGGTCGGGGTGTGGCTGACCGGTCGGTCAGAAACGGGGTAGACTGGCCGGCGGATGCCGCCGCTCTTCTTTGACCCCCGCTACCGCGCCTTCTGGCTCGCCCTCTTCGCCAGCCAGTTCGGCCGCTGGCTGCAGAACACCGCCTTCGGGTGGTTGGTCCTCGAGGCCACCGGCAGCCCCGAGCGGCTCGGCTTCGTCCTCATGCTTCGCTTCCTCCCCGCCTTCGCCTTCACCTTGCCGGGCGGGGCCCTGGCCGACCGCTTCCCCCGGGCCCGGCTCCTCTTGGTGCTGGAGGCGGCCCTGGCGGGACTTTCGCTGGGGCTCGCCTTGGCCCTCGCGAGCGGCGGGGTGGGGTTTGGCGGGCTGGTCGCCTACGCCCTCGCCTACGGCAGCCTGGCGGCCCTCGAGGTCCCCGCCCGCCAGGCCTACAACGTCGAGCTCGCCGGCAGCGCCCGGGTGGGGCAGGCGGTGGCCCTGGCCTCGCTTTCCTTCAACCTGGCCCGGATGCTGGCCCCGGCGCTGGCCGGGGGGCTGATCAATGGGCTGGGGGCGGCGGCCCCCTTCTTCCTGCAGGCGGCGTTCTTCCTGCCCCTCGTCCTCTACCTGGCCCGGGCCCCGGCGGCCGGCGGCGCCGGGGGCTCCCGGCTCGGCTACCGGGCCCTCCTTCGGGGCTTCGCCTACGTCCGGCGCACCCCGCTGGTCGCCGGCACCCTGCTCCTGGTCGCCTCGGTGGCGACCCTCGGGATCAACTTCCAGACCCTGGTCCCCGCCTACGCCCGGCTGGTGCTGGGGCTCGACGCCGGCGGCTACGGCCTGCTGATGAGCGCGCTGGGGGTGGGGGCGATGGCCGGGGCGGTGGCCAACCTCCTCTCGCCCCGGGTCCACCCCCGCTGGATGCTCTACGGCGCCGCCGGGCTGGGCCTTTCTGAGGTGTTGCTGGCCGGGTTCCCGTCGGTGGCGACGGCGGCCCTTTTGCTGGCGGTGGCGGGGGCGGCGATGGTGCTGACCCTGGTGAGCGCCAACGCCACCGTGCAGACCCTCACCCCCGACGGGTTGAGGGGGCGGGTGGCGGCGATCTACGCCCTGGTCCTGATGGGCTCGGGGCCGCCGGGGATGTACCTCACCGGGCTCGCCTTCGCCCTCTTCGCCGGGCGGGCCCCGGCGGTGCTGGGGATCGGCGTGCTGGCGGCGGTCCTCTTGCTTTGGCGCCGCCCCTGGCCCCGGGTGCTGACCCCGGTCTAAGGGCGCCAGTCGGCGGGGCGGGGGCCGAGCCCCAGCCTCCAGGCCACCGCCGCCGCCACCCGGGGGCCGGCCCGGCCGTCGCCAAAGGGGTTTCGGGCCCGGCGCATGGCGGCCCGGGCGGCGGGGTCGGAGAGGAGGGCGGCGACCGTCTCCCTAAGCCCCGCCGGGTCGGTGCCGGCCAGGACCACCGCCCCGGCCGCGACCCCCTCGGGGCGCTCGGTGACGTCGCGGACCACCACCACCGGCACCGAGAGGGCCGCCCCCTCCTCCTGGAGCCCGCCGGAGTCGGTGACGATGAGTTCGCTGGCGGCCAGCAGGGCGGCCATCGGTCCGTAGGGGAGGGGGTCCCGGAGCTGGAAGTTGGGGATCCCCCTGAGGGCCGGTTCCACCGCCTCCCGCACCACCGGGTTGCGGTGGACCGGGTAGACGAAGTGCCAGCCGGGGAAGGCCCGGGCGAGCTCGGCCAGGGCGCCGGCCAGGGCGGGCAGGCGGGGCCAGTTCTCCCGGCGGTGGAGGGTCACGGTGACCCGGGGGGCGGGGGGGAGGTCGGGGGGCGGGGCGCCCCGGCGGGCCGCCTCGCGGATCGCGTCGATCCCGGTCTGGCCGGTGACCACGATCCGTTCGGGGGGGTAGCCCTCGGCCTCGAGGTTGGCCCGGGCCCCCGGGGTCGGGGCCAGGAGGAGGTCGGAGAGCTGGTCGGTGAGCCGGCGGTTGGCCTCCTCGGGAAAGGGCTCGCGGAGGCGGTGGCTCCGGAGCCCGGCCTCGACGTGACCGACCGGCATCCCCTCGAGGAACGCCGCCCAGGCCACCGCGAAGGTGGTCAGGGTGTCGCCGTGGACCAGCACCATCTCGGGGGCCAGGCGGGCGAGCTCGCGGGCCGCCGCCGGCACGATCCGCCCGGCCAGGTCGGTCAGCCGCTGGCGGTCGGTCATCGCCTCGAGGTCGGCGTCGACCGGCAGGTCGAAGAGGCTGAGGGCCTCGCGTAGCTGCTCGCGGTGCTGGCCGGTGAGGAGGACCCGGACCTCGAGGTCCCCCCGGGCGGCCAGGGCCCGGTAGACCGGGGCCATCTTGATCGCCTCCGGTCGGGTGCCGAAGGCCAGCGCCACCCGCTTCACCCCGCCCGCCCCCTCCGCCAGCTCACGAAGGCGAGCCCCAGCGCGCCGAGGAGGGCGGTGGCGGCCAGGGCGGCGGGGGGCAGCCGTTGCAGGTCGAGGGCCAGCAGGTCGGCGACCAGCGAGACCCCCCAGAGCACCACCACCGTTCGCCAGGTCGAGAGCCCCCGGGCCACCAGCCGGTGGTGGAGGTGGTCGCGCCCCGGGGTCTTGAGCGGGTTCTTGCCGGCCAACAGCCGCCGCACGAAGACCAGGCTGGTGTCCAGGATCGGCACCGCCAGAAAGAGCGCCACCGGCACCAGGGCGAAGACGGTGGTCACCTTGACGTAGCCGAGGATCGCCGCCGAGGCCAGGACGTAGCCGAAGAAGTAGGCGCCGGCGTCGCCCATGATGATCCTCGAGGGCGGCAGGTTGTGGCGCAAAAACCCCAGCGCCGCTCCCGCCAGCGCCGCCAGCACCAGGGTCGCCGCCGCCCGGGAGGGGAACTGGGCGCTGGCGAAGAGCAGGGCGACGGCGGTGAGGTAGGCGATCCCCCCGGCCAGGCCGTCGAGGCCGTCGATCAGGTTCATCGCGTTGGTGATCCCCACGATCCAGAGCCAGGTCAGGGCCAGCGAGAGCCCGGGGGCCAGAAACCCCCCGAAGGCGGCCTCGATCCGCACCCCGCCGGCGTAGGCGAGGAGGGCGGCCAGGGTCTGGACCCCCAGCCGGAAGCCGGGGGAGAGGCCGAACTGGTCGTCGAGGAAGCCGACGAAGAGGAGCAGCGAGCCCCCCAGCAGGATGGTGAGCAGCTGGATCAGCACCCGGTCGACCACGATCGGCCGCAAGACGGCGGCCAGGACCAGCGCCCCCACCACCCCGGCGTAGACCGCCAGCCCCCCCGCGTTGGGCAACCGCCCGGTGTGCATTCGCCGCCCCCCGCCCTCGTCGGCCCAGCCCACCCGCAGGGCGAACGCCCGCACCCGGGGGGTGAACCGCCAGGTGATCAGGGCGGCGGCCAGGAACACCAACACCACCACCTTCCAGCCGCTGCCGGCGGGGTCGGCGACCCCGAGGTCGTGGAGGAGCCGGGTCAGCGCGAGCGGCATCGGAAGGGCGCCGGGGCGGGCCTCAGCGGGTCCCGTAGATGCGGTCGCCGGCGTCGCCGAGGCCGGGGACGATGTAGCCCTTGGCGTTGAGCCGCTCGTCGACCGCCGCCACCACGATCTCGACCTCGGGGTGGGCCCGGTGGACCCGCTCGATCCCCTCCGGGGCGGCGATGATGTTCATCAGCTTGATCGGCCCCGCCCCCCGTTCCTTGAGGATCGCCAGGGCCCGCTCGGCCGAGCCCCCGGTGGCCAGCATGGGGTCGACCAGGAAGATCCTCCGGGCCCCGATGTCCTCAGGGAGCTTGGCGTAGTACTCGACCGGCTCCAGGCTCTTGGGGTCGCGGTAGAGCCCGATGTGCCCCACCTTGGCGGCCGGGATCAGCCGCAGGATGCCGTCGACCATCACCAGCCCGGCCCGGAGGATCGCCACCAGGGCGAGCTTCTTGCCCGCCAGCACGCGGACCCGGGCGGGGGCCACCGGGGTCTCGACGGTCCGCTCGGTGAGCTCGAGATCGCGGGTGGCCTCGTAGGCCATCAGCATGCTGACCTCGGCCATCAGCTCGCGAAAGTCCTTGCTGCCGGTGGTGCGGTCGCGGAGCAGGGCCAGCTTGTGCTGCACCAGGGGGTGGTCGACCACGGTCACCTTTCCGCTCATCCCCCCGAGGCTACCACGGCCCCTATAGTAGGGGCATGCTGCGGGTCGCCAGCTGGAACGTCAACGGCCTCCGGGCCGCCCTCAAGAAGGGGTTTTGGGACGCGGTGCGGGCCCTCGACCCCGACCTTTTGGGGCTCCAGGAGATCAAGGCGGAAGAGGCCCCGCCGGTCCCCGACGGACTCGCTTACCGCTGGCTTTGGAATCCCGGCGAGAAGAAGGGCTACGCCGGCACCGCCACCCTCTACCGCCGGGAGCCGATCGCGGCCAGGAACGGCCTGGGGATCCCCGAGTTCGACGCCGAGGGTCGGGTCCAGACCCTGGAGTTCGAGGCCTTCTTTCTGGTCAACGCCTACTTCCCCAACGCCGGCCGGGGGCTGCCCCGGCTCGACTTCAAGCTCGCCTTTAACCGGGCGATCGAGGGCTACCTCGAGGACCTGCGGAAACGAAAGGGGGTCATCCTCGTCGGCGACCTCAACGTCGCCCACCGGGAGATCGACCTCGCCCGCCCCAAGGACAACGTCAAGAACGCCGGCTTTACCCCCGAGGAGCGCTCATGGATCGACGCCTTCCTGAGGAAGGGCTGGGTCGACACCTTCCGTCGCCTCCACCCCGACCGGGAGGGCGCCTACACCTGGTGGACCTACCGCTTCAACGCCCGGGCCAGGAACATCGGGTGGCGGGTCGACTACGTGATCGTCAGCGAGGACCTCCTGCCCCGGCTCAAGAACGCCTACATCTTCTACGACACCCACGCCTCCGACCACGTGCCCGCCGTGGCCGAGTTCGACCTTTAGGGGGGGACCGTGCGATTTTCCCAGGCCCGCGCCCGCATGCGAAGCTCGTTGATCCGCGAGCTTTTGAAGCTCGCCGCCCGCCCCGGGGTGCTCTCCTTGGCGGGAGGCATCCCCGCCCCCGAGCTCTTCCCGATGGAGGCGCTCAAGGCCGCCACCCGCCGGGCCCTCGACCGGGCCGGCCCGGCCGCCCTGCAGTACAGCCCCACCGAGGGGCACCCGGTGGTCCGCCGGTGGGTGGCCGAGCGCCTGGGGGTCGACCCCGACTGGGTGCTGGTGACCTCCGGGAGCCAGCAGGTCCTCGACCTGGTGGCCCGGGTGGTCCTCGACCCCGGCGACCCGGTGGTGGTCGAGTCGCCCACCTACATGGGCGGGCTCCTGGCGATGAACCCCCTCGCCCCCCGCTACCGGCCGGTTCCCGCCGACGCCCAGGGGCTCCGGCCCGAGGAGCTCCCCGGCGAGGCCAAGCTCGCCTACCTGCTCCCCAACTTCCAAAACCCCACCGGGGCGCTGCTCGCCGCCGAGCGCCGGCCGGCGGTGGTGGACTGGGCCCGGGAGGTCGACGCGCTGGTCCTCGAGGACGACCCCTACGGCCACATCCACTTCGACGCCCCCCCGCCCCCGCCGCTCTTTTCCCACGACCGCGAGCGGGTGGTCTACGCCGGCACCTTCTCCAAGCTGGTGGCGCCGGGGCTGCGGATCGGCTACGCGGTGGCGGCGCCGCCGGTGCTCGAGGCCCTGATCCAGGCCAAGCAGGCCGCCGACCTCCATACCAACATCCTGGGGCAGACGATCCTCGCCGAGCTGATCGAGGCCGGCGAGCTCGCCCCGCTGGCCGAGCAGGTGCGGGGCTTCTATCGCCGCCGCCGCGACCGCATGGTCGCCGCCCTCAAGCGGTACCTGGCCGAGGACGTGGCCTTTTCGGTCCCCGGCGGGGGGATGTTCCTCTGGCTCCGGTTCCCCCCCGGCACCGACACCCGGCGGCTTTTGGAGATGGCCCTGGAGGAGGGGGTGGCCTTCGTCCCCGGCGAGCCCTTCTTCGCCGGCGAGGCCTACCCCTCGGCCCGGCTCACCTTCGCCAGCGTCCCCGAGGACGCGATCGAGGAGGGGGTCCGCCGCCTGGCCCGGGCCTACCGGCGCTACCTCGAGGCGACCTAGTAGACCCGCCCGCCCAGGGGCACCTCGCGCTCGGGGACCAGGAGCACCACCCGGCCTTGGGCGTCGGGAACCCCCAGCACCAGGACCTGGGAGACGAAGCCGGCGATCCGCTTCTCCCCCAGGTTGACCGCCGCCACCACCTGCCGCCCGACCAGGTCCTCGGGGGCGTAGAGCTCGGTGATCTGGGCGCTGGAGGTGCGCACCCCCAGGGGCCCGAAGTCGATCCAGAGGCGGTAGGCGGGTTTTCGGGCGCGGTCGTGGGGCTCGGCCCGGACCACCCGGCCGACCCGGAGATCCAGCGGCTCCAGCGGGTTCATGCCCCGGTTATACTCCCGGCGTGGAGGCGATGCGCGAGGTGGCCCTGGCCCTGGCCGCGGCCCGCGACCCCGCCGCCGGCGCCGAGCTGCGCCGCCGGATCGAGCGGGTCGAGGCCGAGCCCCCCTCGCGGGGGCGGGAGCGGGCGCTGGCTTGGCTCTTTTTCGCCCTGGCCCGGCGCCAGCTGGCGGCCGGGAAGCCCCAGGAGGCCCGGGCCGCCGCCTGGACCGCCCTGAGCTACGCCCGCACCGGCGAGGCGTCCGAGGTCTACCTCGCCGCCCGGGAACTGGAGGCCAAGATTGCCGAGCCGCGAAGCGCTGGCCCTGGCCGCCGCCGTAAGCATCGGCGCTAGCGCGCTGGTGCTTTGGGGCGGCTACCGCCGGATCCGACGGGGGGCGGAGGCCGCCCACCACCGGGCGATGCTCGCCGCCAGCGGACTGGCGGTGCTCTTCTTGGTCCTCTACCTCGCCAAGTCGGCCCTCTACCCGCCCCAGCACTACGCCGGCCCCGCCGCCGGACGGCCCTTCTACCTGGGGCTGCTCTTCTTCCACATGACGATCGCCGGGCTCAACCTGCCGCTGGCGGCGGTCACCCTCTACCACGCCTTCCGCGGCGACCGGGCCCGGCACCGCCCCTGGGCCCGGGTGACCCTGGTCAACTGGCTTTTGGTGGCCGCCACCGGCTGGGCGGTCTACCTGGTGCTGGCGGTTTGGGGGAGCCGGTGAAAAGGAAAGGAGCGGCCCGGGTCGGGCCGCGCGTTGGTTGCGGGGGCGGGATTTGAACCCGCGACCTCCGGGTTATGAGCCCGGCGAGCTACCAGGCTGCTCCACCCCGCGTCGCAAAGAAGAGTTTAGGATGGTCAAAGGCTTTTGTCAAGGAAGCGGGGAGGGATTAGAATGCCCTTAAGAGTGCGGGAGGAGGGAAGGATGAAGCGTTTTGTTGTGGTGCTTTTCCTATCGCTGGTTCCGGTGCTGGGGCAGTCGGCCCCCGGCCCCCCCGGCGACCTCGCCAGCCGCCTCGCCGACGCCGATCGGGCGCTCAAGGCCGGGCAGCTGGCCCGGGCCGTCGAGCTCTACGAGGACGTGATCGCCCTCGACTACCCCAACTTCCGCGCTCACTTCGGATTGGGCCTGGCCTTCTTCAAGGCCGGCAAGCTCAAGGAGGCGCTCTTTGAGTTCCGCCAGCTGACCCGGCTCTTCCCCAAGCGGTTCGAGGGTTGGTACAACCTAGGGATCACCCAGGCCCGGCTGACCAACTGGAAGGCGGCGGCCGAGGCCCTGGCCCAGGCGGTGGCGGTGGGTCGGGAGGCCAAGCTGCCGGCCCCGGCGCTAAGGCCGGCCTACCTGGCCCTGGCCGAGGCCTACCGCAAGCAGGGTCAGCCCGGACTGGCCGCCGAGGTGCTCTCCCAGGCCCACCGGCTGCTGCCGGACGACCTCGAGGTCGCCTACCTCCTGGCCGACGCCCTGGCGGCGGCGGACCGCGGCGAGGAGGCGATCCCCTACCTCTACCAGGTGCTGGCCAAGCGGCCCGACGACGTCCGGGCGGCCCTCCTCCTGGCCGACGTCTACGTCGACCAGGACCTCCCCGAACGGGCGGTCCGGGTGCTGGACCGGGCCCTCGCGGCGACCTCCGATGCCAAGAAGAGGGCCCGGCTGGTCTACAAGAAGGCGCTGGTGCTGGGCAGCCTGGGGGCCGACAAGAAGGAGGTCGAGGCCCTCCTGGAGCAGGCCACCCAGGCCGACCCCGACCTCTGGCAGGCCCACTACGACGTGGGCCGGCTCAAGCTCGCCCTGGGCGATGCCAAGGGCGCGCTGCACCACTTCCTCCTCGCCTACCGGGAGAGCCCCAGCGACCCCCGGGTTCTCCTCGGGCTGGCCTCGGCCTACGACGTCCTCGGCAAGGCCCGCGACGCCTACCGCATGGCCAAGCTCGCCAGCCGGGCGGCCAAGGGGCCGGAGCGGATCGAGGCCCTCTTCCTTCTGGGCAAGAGCGCCTACCGGATCGGGGCCTACGCCGAGGCGGTGAACGCCCTTAAGGAAGTGGTCAAGGAACGTCCCAACGACGCCGACGGCTGGCTGTGGCTGGGGCTTGCCCTCTACGCCGGTCAGGACTACGGGCAGGCGGTGCGGGCCTTCGAGCGCGCCGCCCAGCTCGATAACCGGGTCGAGGTGGTCAAGAACCTGGGCTCCGCCTACCTGGCGGCCAAGCGGTTCTCCGACGCCGAGCGGGTCTTCACCCAGATCGTGCTCCAAAACCCCAACGACGCCGAGTCCTGGTACCACCTGGGCTGGGCGCTCAAGGCGCTGGGGCGCGACAGCGAGGCCAAGCGGGCCTGGAAGACCGCGCTCAAGCTGGGGTACAAGCCGGCCCGGGGGCTGGTGAGGTAGGCCATGAACTGGTTGCGCGAGAACTGGTTCGACGCCCTGCTCTTCGTGTTGCTGGCCGCGGTGGTGGTGGCGATCGTGCTGTTTTTGGTGGGGGTGAACCCCTTTGCGCGGCCGCCGGCGACGGCGACGAGCCCGGCCCAGCCCCCGGCGGCCCAGGCCCCCGCCCCCGAGCCCGCCCCGAGCCCCGCCGAGAACCCCGCCCCGGCTCCGACCGAGCCCGCCGGCTCGGGGGGCGGCGAGGTCACCGTGCTCCCCCTGCCCCCGGTGGGGGCGGGCGGGGCCGCGACCGAGCCCGCCTCCCCGGCCCGTCCGAGCCCGACGCCGGCCCCGGCGCCGGTCCGGCCGGCGAGGCCGGCCCCCGCCGCCAAGGGCCGCTACCGGGTCTCGGTGGGGGCCTTCACCCGCCCCGAGTACGCCGTCGACCTGGCCCGCAAGATGGAGGCCGCCGGGTACCCGGTGCGGATCGAGGTGATCGGTCGGGTCAGCCGGGTGGTGGTGGGCCCCTACCCAAGCCGTGCCGAGGCCGAGGCGGTGGCGGCCAAGCTCAAGACCTACGAACCCCAGGTCTACAAGGGGGACACCCCCGAACCCCGCGGCACTTACCTCCAGGTGGCCGCCTTCAAGGACCTGGCCCGGGCCCGCGATCTGGCCAAGGAGCTCAAGGACGCCGGGTATCCGGTGGCGGTCTACTACAGGGACGGCTGGGCCAAGGTCTGGGTGGGGCCCCTTTCGGACGACCGGCTGGCCGAGACCAAGGGCCGGCTGGAGGAGCAGGGCTACCAACCGGTGGAGGTGCGGGGTGGCCAGGGCTAAGGTTCCCGACGCCACCGTCTCCCGGCTGGTCACCTACCTGAGGGTGCTGGAGGACCTCGAGCGCCGGGGGGTGGTGCGGACCTCCAGCGAGCAGCTCGCCGAGGAGACCCAGGCCACCGCCTTCCAGGTTCGCAAGGACCTCGCCTACTTCGGGAGCTACGGCACCCGGGGGGTGGGCTACTCGGTGCCGCTTTTGAAGCGGGAGCTCCGCCAGATCCTGGGGCTTTCCCGGCGGTGGCGGCTGGCCATCGTGGGGATGGGGCGGCTGGGCCAGGCCCTGGCCGACTACCCCGGGCTCGGCGAGACCTTCGAGCTGGTGGGGATGTTCGACGTCGACCCCGCCAAGGTCGGGCTCCGGCTCTCGAAGGGGGCGGTGGAGCCCCTGGCCGCCCTGCCTCGGGCGGTGGTCGAGCGGGGGATCGAGATCGGGCTGGTGGCGGTGCCCGCCGAGGCCGCCCAGGAGGTCGCCAATGTGCTGGTACGGGCGGGGGTCAAGGGGATCTTGAACTTCGCCCCGGTGGTGCTCGAGGCCCCGCCCGGGGTGCCGGTCGAGAACGTTGACTTCCTGGCCGGCCTCGCGCGGTTGGCGTACTTTATCAAGGAGAACGTTGGAGAGGAGTGGGTAGGATGATACGACGCGTCACGATTGGAGTGCTGGCGGTAGTGGCCGGCGTCTTGCTGGGAGCTTGCTCCTTATTCGGAAGGGCTGATGTTAGAATTGCCCAGGTACCGGCAAGCCTGCAGTGGGATACGGCAGAACCCGCACCCAGTTTGGATTTGTCTCTCATCGTTAAA
>JALSRQ010000103.1 GCA_026984675.1 Thermaceae bacterium | reverse complement strand
CCCGACCTCGGTCCTCACCGCGTGGATCCGGAGCCCGGCCCGGGCGGCCTCCGCGAGGGCCCGGGCAAAGCGGGGGTCGTAGGGACAGGGGCGAAACGCCCGTCCCCGGGGGTGGAGTACGGCGAAAAGCAGCACGCCCCCGGCCGAAAGGAGGGCCTTTAGGTGGCGCACCGCCCGGGCGCTCTTGGCGTCGGGGAAGCAGGCGACGCCGTCCTCCACGTGGGTGGCCGACTTCATCTCCAGCGGCACCGCCCTTCCCCCGGCCTCGACCAGGGCGTCGAACCGCCCCCCGGGGTAGCCGGGCTGGGCCCGCAGGAAGCGGTAGCCGAGCCGGGGCAGGAGCACCGGCAGGGCGGCCTCGGCGTAGCTCGAGTCGAGCAGCACCCAGACCCCCCGGTCCCGGGCCAGGAGCACCCGGCCCTGGGTGCGGGGATTCGCCTTGGGTCGGTAGCGGAGCTCGGTCCCCGGAACCAGGAAGCGGAGCCGCCCGGAGTTCGCCAGGTGCAGCCGGAGCTCGCCCCCCTCCCCCTCGGCCCGGACCACGAAGCGGTTTTCCCGCTCCAAAAAACGCGCCGGCCGGGTGGGGGGGAAGGCGAGGTCGGGGTCCACCCCGCCATTATCCCGGGGCTTCTGTTCCCCCTCGTGAAAACCTATACTTACCCCATGCGGGGACTCTCCAAGCGCGCAAGGAGCCTAAGGCCCTCCTCCACGGTGGCGATGAACGCCAAGGCGCTCGAGCTCAGAAGGCAGGGGGTCGACGTCATCGCCCTCACCGCCGGCGAGCCCGACTTCGACACCCCCGAGTTCATCAAGGAGGCCGCCTGGCAGGCCCTCAAGGAGGGCAAGACCAAGTACACCCCCCCGGCCGGGATCCCCGAGCTCAGGGAGGCCATCAGCGAGAAGTTCCGTCGGGAAAACGGCCTCGAATACGCCCCCGACCAAATCACCGTGGGGGTCGGCGGCAAGGGGGTCCTCTACAACCTCTTCCAGGCCATCCTCGACCCCGGCGACGAGGTGATCCTGATCGCCCCCTACTGGGTTTCCTACTCGGCCCAGGTCGAGCTCGCCGGGGGGGTGCCGGTGGCGGTGACCACCGAGGCCGAGGCCGGGTTCGTTCCCGACCCCGAGCGGGTCGCCGCCGCCGTCACCCCCCGCACCAAGGCGCTGGTGGTGAACTCCCCCAATAACCCCACCGGCGCGGTCTACCCCGAAACGGTGCTCCAAGCCCTCGCCGAGCTCGCGGTAAAGCACGACTTCTACCTGGTCTCCGACGAGATCTACGAGCACCTCGTCTACCAGGGGCGCCCCTTCTCCCCCGGTCGGGTCGCCCCCGACCACACGATCACCGTGAACGGGGTGGCCAAGACCTACGCCATGACCGGTTGGCGGCTCGGCTACGCCGGCGGCCCCAAGGAGGTGATCCAGGCGATGACCAAGATCCAGGGCCAGTCGGTGACCCACCCCACCACCTTCGTCCAGTGGGCCACCGCGCGGGCGCTTTCCGACCGGGAGCAGAGCCGAAAGTTCATCGAAACCGCCCGGGCCGCCTTCGACCGCCGCCGCCGGCTGGTGGTCGAGGGGCTGCGCGGGCTCGGCCTGCCGACCCCCGAGCCCAAGGGGGCCTTCTACGTGATGCCCGACGTGCGCCGGATCGATCCCGACGAGCTGAAGGCCGCCGAGATCCTCTTAGAGCGGGCCCGGGTGGCGGTGGTGCCGGGCACCGACTTCAAGGCCCCCGGCCACGTCCGGATGAGCTACGCCACCAGCGAGGAAAACCTCAAGGAGGCCCTCCGCCGCATCGGCGAGATCCTCTAAAAAGGGGGCCCGGTACCCCGGGCCCCCGCGCGGACGCGCCCTTACCCGACCGGGAGCACCTCCTTCCCAAAGGTCTCGTTCAGCACCTGGGCAAAGGCCAGGTACATCGCCGAGAGGCCGCAGAGGATCCCCTCCCAGCCGGCCAGGTGGGTGACGAAGGCGTTGCCGCTGTACTCCCCGATCGCCAGCAGCCAGAAGAGGATCCAAAGCGTCAGGAAGACCACCCAAAGCGCCCGGTTGTGCTTGAAGGTGGCGATCCAGAGCACGAAGGTGAAGAGGCCCCACATGAAGAGGTAGGCGACCATCCCGCCCTTGGCGGCGGGGTCGAACCAGCCCCACTTGGGCATCAGGATGAGGAAGACCAGGGTCTCCCAAAAGAGCCCGTAGGAGGAAAAGGCCACGGTGCCGAAGGTGTTCCCCTTCTTCCACTCCATCCAGCCGGCGAAGATTTGCGCCAGGCCGCCGTAGAAGAGGCCCATGGCCAGGATCATGCTCCCGAGCGGAAAGATACCGGCGTTGTGCAGGTTGAGGAGGACGGTGGTCATACCGAAACCCAACAGCCCCAAGGGCGCCGGGTTCGCGGTGGCGTCGAGGACCTTGATGGTCTGCCCGCTTTCGTTCATACCCAAACCCCCTCTCGCAGGTTTGCGCGGCGCCGCGGCCCCGCGCTATACTGCTTGCCAAACGGGGCAAGGAAAGGCTGCATTTTAAAAACCCGCTTCGGGGTGCATTCTAGCAGAGGGCGAAAAGCTCGTCAAGCACGCGCGAGCGCGGCTTGGCGGGGGAAGGGAGCGTCGATGGGGGAGCTTGAGAGGGAACGGAAGGAAGCCCAGGTCAGCGAGGCCGAGATCGCCGTTCACTGGTGGGAGGAGGAGTACTACCACCCACCGATCGAGTTCATCGCCCAGGCCAACCTGGTCGACCCCGAGATCTACCAGCGGTTCTCCGAGGAGAACTTCCCCGAGTGCTTCCGGGAGTTCGCCGACCTGCTCACCTGGGATCGCTACTGGCACACCACCCTCGACACCTCGAACCCGCCGTTTTGGCGCTGGTTCGTGGGCGGGCGGCTGAACGCCTCCAAAAACTGCATCGACCGCCACCTCCCCGAGCTCGGCAACAAGGCGGCCTTCGTCTTCGTCCCCGAGCCCGAGGAGGAGCCGATCGAGTTCGTCACCTACAACGAGCTCTGGGTTCGGGTCAACGAGATGGCCTCGCTTTTGAAGAGCCTGGGGCTCAAGAAGGGCGACCGGGTCACGATCCACCTGCCGATGGTGGTGGAGCTTCCCATCACCATGCTGGCCTGCGCCCGGATCGGGGTCATCCACTCGGTGGTCTTCGCCGGGTTCAGCGGCAAGGCCACCGCCGACCGCATCGCCGACTCCGGCAGCCACGTCCTCATCACCATGGACGCCTACTGGCGGAACGGCAAGCTCCTCGACCACAAGGCGAAGGCCGACGAGGCGGTGCGGATCGCCGCAGAGCAGGGGCAGAAGGTCGAGAAGGTGCTGGTCTGGCGGCGCTACCCCGGCGAGTACCGCTCCGAGGCCCCCATGGTCGAGGGCCGCGACTTCTTCGTCGACGACCTGCTCAAGGCCCACCGGGGCAAGCGGGTCGAGCCCGAGTCGATGGAGGCCACCGACCCGCTCTTCATCATGTACACCTCGGGCACCACCGGCCGCCCCAAGGGGCACATGCACTCGACCGGCGGCTACCTGGCCTACGTCACCTGGACCTCGAAGAACATCCAGGACATCCACCCCGAGGACGTCTACTGGTGCATGGCCGACATCGGCTGGATCACCGGCCACTCCTACATCGTCTACGGGCCGCTCTCGGTGGGGGCCACCAGCGTGATCTACGAGGGCGTGCCCACCTACCCCGACGCCGACCGGGTCTGGCGGATCGCCGAGCACCTGGGGGTGACGATCTTCCACACCTCGCCGACCGCCATCCGGCAGCTCAGAAAGGCGAACCCGGAAGGGCCCCGCAACTACCAGACCAAGTTCAAGCACATGACCACCGTCGGCGAGCCGATCGAGCCCGACGTCTGGCGCTGGTACTACCACGTGGTCGGCAAGGAGAAGGCGGTGATCGTCGACACCTGGTGGCAGACCGAGACCGGCGGGTTCCTGCTCACCACCATCCCAGCGATGCAGCCGATGAAGCCGGGCAGCGCCGGCCCCGCCCTCCCCGGCATCTACCCGGTGATCTACGACGACATGGGGAACGAGGTCCCCAAGGGCTCGGGCAAGGCCGGGAACCTCTGCATCCGGAACCCCTGGCCGGGGCTCTCGATGGGGATCTGGGGCGACCCCGACCGCTTCGTCCAGACCTACTACATGCGCTACAACAAGGACCCCAAGAGCACCGACTGGCGCGACTGGCCCTACTTCACCGGCGACGCCGCCATGCAGGCGGCCGACGGCTACTTCCGCATCCTCGGCCGGGTCGACGACGTGATCAACGTCGCCGGCCACCGCCTGGGCACCAAGGAGCTGGAGTCGGCGGTGCTCAAGGTCGAGGAGGTCGCCGAGGCGGCGGTGGTGCCGGTGGCCGACGAGATCAAGGGCCATGTGCCCGAGGTCTTCGTCTCGCTGAAGCCCGGCGTCGAGCCCAGCCAGGCGATCGAGCAGAAGATCGTGCGCTCGATCGAGGAGAACATCGGTAAGATCGCCCGCCCCAAGGCGGTCTACATCGTCCCCGACCTTCCCAAGACCCGCTCCGGCAAGATCATGCGGCGGGTGCTGGCGGCGATCGCGAACCGGCGCGACACCGGCGACGTCACCACCCTGGCGAACCCCGAGATCGTCGAGAAGATCAAGGAGATGGCGGGGAGCTAGGCCGGAGCGGGGCGCGGGGGGCGGCCATGGCCGCCCCCCGCGCCCGTCTGGCCCGGCGGCGTTAGTTCAGTTCCTCGGCCCAGAGCTCGTCGAAGAGCTCGCGGGCGGCCTCGAGGGTCACCTCGAGGGCCTGGGCCACCTCCTCGGCCAGGAGGTTCATCGCCCGCCGCAGCGCCTGGCGGTCGAGGTCGGGGAGGCCCCGCTCGATCTCCCAGGCCCTGAGCTGCCCCGCCAGCACCGCGATGCGGTAGGGGTCGCCCTCGGCCAGGATCTCGGTGACCCGCCGGTGGCGCGCCGCCCACTGCTTGGGCAGGGGGAGGCGGCCGTCCTTAAGCCGCTTGAGGATCTCCGGCACCTGCTCCCGGGTGAGCGCCGGCCGGAGGCCGACGTCGGCCGAGGCGTCCACCGGCACGAAGGCCTTGGAACGGGTCCCCGGGAACTCGACGCGGTAGTAGGCCCGGCCGACCCCGCCGACCTTGCGGCGGGCGATCCCGGCGACCACCCCCACCCCGTAGGGCGGGAGCACGACCTTGTCTCCTGGACGGTACTCCTTCACGTTTACGCCCCCACTCCCTTCATCCAGATCTCCACCAGATGGTCGAGGTAGGCCTCGCGGGACAGGTCGAGCTGGGGGGTGCAGCCGATCGCGGCCAGGGCGGCGGCGGTGAAACCGACGTCGAGGTCGGACCGCACCTCGCCGCGGGCCTGGCCGTCGGCGACGAAGGCCTCGAGGATCCGCTGGTAGCGCTCGTGGAGCCCCTTGAGCCAGGCCTCCTTGGCCCCCCGTTCCACCGCCTCGGCGGCCACCGCCGACCAGAGCCCACGCCACTCGTCGACGAAGGCGAGGCGGCGGGCGAGGAGCTCCCGCAGCCGCGCGGCGAAGGGCCGCTTTAGGCGGGTGATCCGCTCGGCGTCGGCGTAGAACCCGAGCGTGCGGTACTCGACCAGGGCCCGCAACAGGTCCCGCTTGTCGCGGAAGTAGAGGTAGACGGTGCCCTTGCCCACCTCGGCGGCCCTGGCCACGTCCTCGACCTTGAGCCCGGAGAGCCCCCGTTCCCTTAGGACCCGGATGGTGGCCTCGAGGATCAGCTGGCGTTTGTCGGTGCTCCGGGTCGTAAGGGCCACGTATAAAAGCTTAGCATAAAACCCTATACGCTTAATGAGAGCCGCTTTCCCATCGGCGAGAAATGCGTGCCCGTCGCAGCTTTCCGGACCCACCCCGGGAACCGGGGGCCTTCCCGGCGGATGCATATACATTCGCTTTCCGCGCCCCGATAGAATAGGGGCGGGTATGCGGCCCCAAGGCGGATACCTGATCACCGGAGGCGGGGACCCCCTGACCGGCGAGTACAACCTCCTCGAGCAACGGCTCCTCTTCGCCTCCGGCGGCCGGGTGCTGTTCCTGGTCACCGAGGAGGTGCGGGAGCTGGCCCAGGCCTGGCGCGAGGTCTACGCCCGGGTGCTGGGGGCCAAGGCCACCGGGCTGGTGGTGGTGAAGAGCCGCGAGGTGGCGCTCGACCGGGTGCTGGCCCGGCGGGTCGCCGAGGCCCGGCTGGTCTGGCTGGCCTCGCGCGCCCCCCACGCCCTCTTGGACCGGCTCCGGGACACCCCGCTCCTTAAGGCCCTGGCCGCGGTGGTGGCCGCCGGCGGCCACCTGGGCGCCTTCGGCGAGACCTCGGCGGCGCTGGGGGCCACCGCCCCCCTCCCCGAAGGGGAGCGCACCGCCTTCGCCTACGGCCTCGCCCTGCTGCCCGGGGTGGTGGCCTTCCCCGGCTTCGAGCGGCCGGGGAGCTTCGAGGCCCTGGCCCAGGCCACCGCCGCCCAGCCCGACCTCACCGGGGTCGGGCTCCCCCGGGGCAGCGCCCTCGGGGTCGACCTCGAGGGCAACGCCCGGGTCCTCCAGGGGCGGGTCACCCGGCTGGGGGCGAGCACCAGCCAGGTCCACCACCACAGCATCCGCGGCCTGGTCGCCGACCTCCTGGCCGCCGGCGAGCGCTTCAAGCTCCCGGTCTACCGGCCGGGGGCGTAGGCTAGGGACGTGGCGGGGCTGACCGACCTCGAGGGCTTCGCGGTGGGGGTCTGGACCGACGCCGAGGCCCGGACCGGGGTCACCGTGGTCCGCTGCCCTCCCGAGGGCTGCCTGGCCTCGGCCAGCTTCCTGGGACCGGCCCCGGGCACCCGCGAGGCCGCCCTGCTGGCCCCCGAGAAGCCGGTCGACCGGGTCCACGCCCTGGTCTTCACCGGGGGCTCGGCGCTGGGACTGGCGAGCGCCGGCGGGGTCGCCGAACGGCTGGCCGAGGAGGGGATCGGCCACCCCACCCGGGTCCGCCCCATCCCCATCGTGCCGGCGGCGGTGGTCTACGACCTGCTGGTGGGCCGGCCGGTCTGGCCCGGCGCCGAGGCCGGCTACCGGGCCGCCGCCGGGGCCGGGACCGGGCCGGTCCCCGTGGGGCCGGTGGGGGCGGGGGCGGGGGCCACCGCCGGCAAGTACCGAACCCCGGTTCCCACCGGACAGGGGAGCGCCGCGGTCGAGGAGGCCGGGGTCCGGGTCGCCGCCCTGGCGGTGGTCAACCCGGTGGGCGACGTCTACGACCTCGAGGGCCGCCTCCTCGCCGGCCACGGCGAGCCCCGCTTCCAGCGGCCCTCGCCGCTGGAGAACACCACCCTGGTGGCGGTGGGCCTGGAGTCCCCCCTCACCAAGCCCCAGGCCCGGCTCCTGGCCGACGCCGGCCAGGCCGCGATCGGCCGGGTGGTGCGCCCCTCCCACACCCCCTGGGACGGCGACGCGGTCTTCGTCCTCAGCACCGGGCGGGGCCCGGCCGCCCCCCTGGGCCTGCTGGCCGCGCTGGTCCAGGAGGCGGTGGCGGCGGCGATCATCGGGGCGGCGCGAGCCGCTGGAGGACCCCGGCCAACCCGGGGTCCTCGGTCCTGAGCCGGGCCTCCCGGGCCGCCGCCCCCAGCGGCCGGAGCTCGACCACCAGGGCCCCGGGGAAGGCCTCGGGGTCGCCCCACTCGATCGCCGCCAGACGGGCGCCGGCGAGCTCCTCCCAAAGCCCCAGGGCCTCGGCCTGGCGGGGATCGGCCAGGCGGTAGAGATCGACGTGGACCAGCGGCCCCTCGGGGGTGGGGTAGACGTGCATCAGGGTGTAGCTGGGGCTGGTGACCCGGCCGGCAAACCCCAGGGCCCGGGCGAGGTGGCGGACCAGGGCGGTCTTCCCCGCCCCCGGCGGGCCCCTGAGGACCAGCACCGCGCCGGGGGGCAGGGCCCCGGCCAGCGCCCGGGCCAGCGCCCGGGTGTCGGCCTCGCTTTCCAGGCGAATCCGGCGCTCCACCTAGCCCCGCTCTTTTTCCACCAGGCCGAGGACCCGGTTCAAAAGCGGCTTCTCGGCCAGGACCACCCGCTCCCCGCCGGGCAGGAAGGCGTGCACCAGCACGTGATCGGGGAGGTAGAGGGTGTAGAGCCGGGGCCGGCCGGCGGCGAAGAGCTCGTGCTTTAGGGCCTCCAGCAGCTCGGGGTCGACCGGCAGCGCCCCCTCGACCCCCCCCTCGGCGAGCCGGGCCACCGCCAGCACCCCGCGAATCCGGTAGTCGGGGGCCGCCGGGGCCGGCGCCTCGGGGGCGTCGAAAACCCCCAGGAGCTCCTCCAGACCCCGGCCCTCCAGCTCGGCGGCGAGCTCCCGGGCCGCCCGGTACTCCTCGGCCAGCTGGTCGAGGAGGGGCTCGGCCTCGGAGAGCGCCCGATCCAGCTCCAAAAGCCCCTCGGTGCCCAGCCGGTCGAGCCGGGCGAAGCCCTCCTCCAAAAACCCGACGAGCGCCCCCAGGCGGCTCCGGGTCTCGCCGGTGAGGTGCTTGTAGCGGGCAAAGCCCTCCGAGAGCCGGGCGTAGCGGTCGGCGAGCCCCTTCCGCAGGGCCTCGCGGCGGCCCTCGAGGGCGGCGAGCTCGGCCTCCAGGGCCTCGAAGTCGGGAAGCCCCTGGGCCAGCCCCTCCTCGGCCTCGGCCAGCCGCTCTAGGAGAACCTCGCCGCCGATCCCCTGGTAGCGCTCGGCCAACGAGCGCAGCCGGGCCAGCCGGGTTCGGGCCCGCCGCCGGGCGCCGGCGATCGCCTCCTCCAACCGGGTCTCGAGCCCCTTGAGTTCGGGGAAGCGGCCGGCGGCGAGCTCGGCCTCGGCGGCCTCGAGCCACTCCCCCCCGACCCCAAAGCGGCGGGCCCGGACCTTGGCCCGCTCGAGCTCGGCGGCCACCCGGGCCCGGGCCGCCGCCTCCAGGGCCCGAAGCCGCTCCTCGGCGACCTCCAGCGCCCCCTCCTCCAAGGCCGCCTCGACCGCCGCCCGTTCCCCGGCCAGGGCCCCCAACCGGGGCACCGCCTGGAGCCGGGCCCAGAGCACCTGGGCGCGGTCGGCCAGGGCCCGGGGGAGGGCCTCCTTGAGCCGGGCGAAGAGGGCCTCGTCGATCGCTCCCTCCTCGGCCTGGGCCAAAAGCCGCGCGAGCCCGGCGGCGAGCTCGGGGTCGCGGGCGGGGTCGATCCGATCGCGGGCGGCCTCGGCGAACCGCCGGGCCTCCTCGGCCAGGGCCCGGGCCCGGCTCTCGGCCTCGGCCCGGGCCTCGGCCCAGGCCAGGAGCCGTTCCACCTCCCGCTCAAGCTCCTCGATCCCCTCGGGGTAGAGGCCCTGGGTGAGGGCCTCGGCCACCGCCCCCAGCTGGGCCCAAAGCGACGCCGAGGGGGCCCCCTTTTGCTCCGCCGAGCG
The DNA here is from genome assembly GCA_026984675.1 of Thermaceae bacterium. GTDB lineage: Bacteria > Deinococcota > Deinococci > Deinococcales > Marinithermaceae > WFXV01. The sequence continues at coordinate 1,542 of JALSRQ010000103.1, read as the reverse complement.
GAGCTTCTCGGCGATCCACTCGTAGCGGGCCCGGGCCTCGGCAAGCCGCTCCTTGTGGGCGGCCTCGAGCGCCCGGTGGAAGGCCTCGAGCGCCTCGCCGAGCAGCGCCCCCTCGGCGAGTTGGGTCCTTAGCTCCTCGGCCTGTTCCGCGAGTTCCTCGGTGAGGATCGGGCGGTAGCGCTCGAGCAGGGTCTCCAACCGGCGCGCCTCCTCGCCGCGCTCGATCTCCCGGATCCGGTCCTGCTGTTCGGGGGCCAGCTGCTCGAGGTCGACCTCGATCTCCAGGGGCTCGTCCTCCTCGATGCGGACCAGCACCTCCTCGTCGCCGACCGGCTCCACCACCGACGACTCGACCAGCTTCATGAGCTCGGCGGCCAGCCCCCGGGCCCGCTCGACCTCGGCGGGGGCCAGGATGCCCTCGGCCTGGGCGGCCTCGATCTGCTCCAAGAGCGAGGCCAGCCGGCGCACCTTGCGCCCGCCGACCTTCTCGATGCGCTCGAAGTGGCGCCTGAGCTCGGCGATCTCGCGGGCCTGCTGCACCAGGCGCGACTCCAGCTTCTCCCGAAGGGCCTCGACCACCAGCTGGGCCTCGCGGGCCTGCTCGGGGTTCCACTCGGCCCGGAGCCCGCCGACCAGCCGGCGGAGCCTTTGCACCTCGGGCCAGTCGATGTAGAGGCCGAAGGCCTTGAGGGCGGCCTCCAGGCCGGCCAGGTCGGGGGCCCCGGAGGGCCCGGTGAGCTCGGCGAGGAGCGCCTCCACCCGCCGGCGGGCCTGGTCGGCGGGGAGGGTCTTTTGCAGCTCGGGGAAGACCACCCGCTTGAGAATCCGCTCGAGGTCGGCCGCCTCCAGGGCCTCGGGCGGCTTGCCCAGCCGGGCCAGGGCCTCGGCCAGCACGGGCGCGGTCCGCTCCTTCAGGAGGGGCTTGAGCGCCGACTCCAGCTCGGCGTAGCGGTTCACCCCCCCATCATAGCCGCCCCCCGGCCAGGTCGGCGGCGGTTTCCTCGGGCAGCAAAAAGCCCACGCTGACCACGAAGCGGAGGGCGTCGTCGACCCCCATCGCCAGGGGGACGAGCTCCTCCTCCGGGACCACCAGCACGAAGCCCGAGGCCGGCACCGGGCTGGTGGGGACCACCACCACCGCGTGCCCCTCGGAAAGCGGCGGGAGCCGCCGGCCCACCGGCTGGACCACGAAGCAAAGGGCGTAGATCCCCTTGCGGGGGTACTCGATGAGGGCCGGCCGGGAGAACTGCAGCTCGCTCCTGCCGAAGAGCCCCCCGGCGACCTGCTTGGTGGCCCGGTAGATCTCCCCCACCAGCGGCACCCGGACGAAGAGCCGTTCCACCGCCTCGACCGCCCGCCGCCCCAGCCAGTGGGAGGCCAGCACTCCGAAGAGGACCACGAAGAGCGCCGCCACCGCCAGGCCAAGGAGGGGCACCAGGGGCGAGAGCCAGGGCGGCGGCGCGACCCCGAGGAGCCCGAGCAGGCCCCCAAAGAGCCAGAGCGCCTGGCGGTACACCCAGGCCAGCACCCAGAGGGTGACGA
>JALSRQ010000102.1 GCA_026984675.1 Thermaceae bacterium | reverse complement strand
CCCGGGGCCGCGGCTCGGGGCGGCGGGGCTTGGCGATCCGGGGGTCGACCGCGGCCATGAAGGGGAACCCCGGGGTGAACCCCACCGCGTAGACCCGGTAGCTCCGGCCGGCGTGGCGCCGCACCACCTCCTCGGGGGGAAGGCCGGCCCAGCCCGCCAGTTCCTCGAGGTCCGGCCCGTCGTAGACCGCCGGCACCTGGACCTCGCGGCCGGTCTCCTCGGACGCCGGGGGGCGGGCGACGATCCAGGCCCGCACCGCCGACTCGCCCACCCGGTCGGCGTCGTACTCGACGTAGAGGTTGGCGTAGCCGGGGATCAGGTCGGTGACCCCGGGGAGGGGGTCGGCGAGGAGCGCCCGCATCTGGGCGTGAACCCGGCGGTTGGCGCCCTCGTCGATCCCCTCCCCGTAGACCAGGTAAAAGCCTTCCAGCCGCACGCCCTAAGCTTAAAGGCCTTTTCCTTCGCGGCGGTTTTTGCTAGCCTGGGGGCGGCAGGGAGAGGTGCCCGAGTGGTTGAAGGGGCACGCCTGGAGAGCGTGTGTACCCCCACCGGGGTACCGCGGGTTCGAATCCCGCCCTCTCCGCCAGCCAGGGGGCCCAGGGCCCCCTATGTTTCTGCCGCCAGGACGCCGGCGGCCTCCTCGGCGAAGGCGGCGAGGTACTCGAAGAACATCGGCCCGAAGTGGGCGAGCTCGTCCCCCCGGGTGACCACCAGGGGGTAGTCCCAGCCCCGCTCGGCCAGGAGCCGGCGGGCGGCCTCGAGCTGGCGGGCCCGGTTTCGGATTCGCTTGGGCTCCAGCACCACCAGGTCGGGGCGAAGCCCGGGGACCTCGGCGATCGGCGGGGGGAAGTAGGCCTCCGGGCGGTCGGCGAAGACGGGCACCAGGCCGAGGTGGGCGAGGGCCGCGTTCAGGTAGCTGCCCCGGCCGATGGTGATGGGGCCGCCGAGATCGAACTCGAGGTACACCCGCAATCCGGAAAACCGGTGGAAAAGCCGCTGGTAGCGGGCCGCCAGCTCGGCCTGGCGGTCCGCCGCCCCGACCCCCATGAGCGCCGCCACCAGCCCCAGGTTCTCGACGATCCCCCAGGGGGTCTGGGGCAGGGGCACCGGCCACACCGGGTAGCCCCGCCGGCGGAGCTCCTCGGTGAGGTCGCGCTGCACCCCGGTGGTGGTGAAGACGAGCTCGGGGGCGAGCCCCTCCAAAAGCTCCCAGCGCACCTTGGTGTAGCTGGCCACCACCGGGAGCCCCTCCGCCTCCGGCGGGCGCCAGCAGAACGCGCTCCGGCCCACCACCCGATCGCCGAGCCCCAGGAAGAAGAGGGTGTCGGTGACGCTGGGGGCCAGCGAGACCACCCGGGTGGGGCGGTCGGGCAGGGTAAGCTCGCCAAGCCAGTCGTGTCGGATTCTCACGGGTCCACCTCCCTAAGCCAGGCCCGCACCCGCCGGCGGAGGGCCTCGAGGTCGCCGTCGTTCTCGATCACCCAGTCGGCTCGGCGGGCCTTCTCCGCCGCGGGAAGCTGGGCAGCCTCGCGCCGGCGGACCTCGTCCTCGGCCAGCCCCCGCCCGGCCAGGCGCCGGTAGCGGAGCTCGGCCGGGGCGGTGACCACCAGCACGCCGTCGAGGCGGCGGTCCCAGCCGGTCTCGAAAAGGAGCGGGATCTCGACCACCGCGAGGGGGGCGCCGGCCCGCTCCAACCGGGCCAGCTCGGCGGCGATCCGTTCCCGCACGTAGGGGTGGATCAGGGCCTCGAGGCGCCGCCGGGCCCCCGGGTTCCGGAAGACCCGCTCGGCCAGGCGGCCCCGATCGGGCCGGCCGTCGGGGCAGGCCTCGGGGAAGGCCCGGCAGACCTCGGCGGCGCGCGCCAAAAGCCCCTCGTGGGCCAGGCGGTCGGCGTCCAGGACCGGCACCCCGGCCTCCCGGAGGATCGCCGCCACCGTGCTCTTACCGCCGCCGATGGGCCCGGTCAGGCCGATCCGCTTCACGCCCGCCACTATAATCCGAGGCGTGCGCCCCCTTGTCCGCCTCCGGGTTCGCCTCCCCTACTGGCCGGAGGAGGGCCTTTTGGTCGGCGGGGCGGTGCGCGACCTCTGGCTCGGCCTCACCCCCCAGGACTACGACTTCCTGGTGCCCGACCCCGCCGCCGAGGCGGCCCGGGCCGCCCGGATCCTGGGGGGGAGCGCTTTCCCCTTGAAGGGCGGGGTCTTCCGGGCCGTCGCCGGCGGGCAGACCCTCGACTTCGTCCCCCTTCCGGAAGGGGGGCTCGCCGCCGACCTCGCCCGCCGCGACTTCACCGCCAACGCGCTGGCGATGAACCGGCGGGGGGTGGTCTGGGGGCCGGGGGTGGCGGGGTACGACCTCAAGGCGAGGCGGCTCCGGGCCCAGGGCCCGGGGGTCTTTCGCGAGGACCCCTTGCGCTCCTTGCGGGCGGTGCGGCTCTGGACCACCCGCGGCCTCCGCCCCGAGCCCCGCACCTGGGGCTGGATCCGGGCCCACGCCGCCGCCCTCCGCTTCGGCCGAAAGCCCGCCCGGGAACGGGTCCGAAAGGAGCTCGCCGAGATCCTCCAAAGCCCCCGCGCCGCCTTCGGGATGGCGGCCCTGGAGGAAAGCGGCCTCCTCGCCGCCTACCTTCCCGAGCTCCAGGCCGGGGTGGGGCTCCCCCAGGGGGGCTACCACCACGCCGACCTCTGGCGGCACACCCTCGAGGCCCTCGACTTCCTGGTCCGCCGCTACCCCGAGGCCGGGCTCGCCCTGCGGCTGGCGGTGCTCCTCCACGACGTGGCCAAGCCGTTGGTCCGGCAATGGGACCGGGAACGCGGCTACTGGCGGTTTTTCTACCACGACGAGGACGGCGCCGCCCTGGCCCGTGCGATCCTCCAGCGGCTGGCGAGCCCGCGGGAGGAGCTCCGGCGGGTCGAGGCCTGGATCCGCCGCCACATGCGGCGCCCCCCCGAGACCCCGAGGGGGCTCCGGCGCTGGGTCCTCGAGCACCGGGCCTGGCTGCCCGAGCTGCTCTGGCTCCAGGTCGCCGACCTGGCCGCCACCCGGGGACCCCGCGCCCGGCCCGACGCCTGGCGGCGGCTCGCCGCCCTCGAACCCCGGATCCGAAGGCTCTTAAAGGAGCTCCCCGAACGGCCCCTCCTCACCGGCTCCGAGGTCGCCGCCCTGGTGGGACGCCCGCCCGGCCCCTGGCTCGGCCCCCTGCTCCGGGCGCTGCTCCGGGCCCAGGCGGAGGGGCGCGTTTCCTCACAAGAAGAAGCTAAGGTTTTTGTACTATGGTGGTATGAAGCCCAAGCTCCGGACCCTCGACGTCCAACCGAGCCCTGAGGGCTACCTGCTCCGCGACCCCTACGGGGTCAGCGACCAGGTGCTCGTCCTCTCCCCCGAGGCGATGTACCTGGCCAGCCTGCTCGACGGCACCCGCGACGCCGCCGACCTCCAGGCGTTCCTGCTCAAGAGCTCGGGGAGCGTGGTGCCCCGGGAAACGCTCGAGGAGCTGATCCAGACCCTCGATCGGGCCGGTTTTCTGGAGACCGAGGCCACCCAGAAAAAGCTCGCCGAGGCCGAGCGGGCCTTTCTCAAGGGCCCCCGCCCGATGGCCCTGGCGGGGGTCAGCTACCCCGGCGAGGAGGCGGGCTTCCGGGCCTTCCTCAAGGCCTTCGAGGCCTTCGCCCCCAAGGTGCCCGCGGCCCCGCTTAGGGCCCTGCTCCTGCCCCACCTCGAGCCCCGCCGGGTGCCCGAGGTCTACGGCGCCGCCTTCCAGGCGATGGCCGGCACCCCGGCCCCCGAGCGGGTGCTGGTCCTCGGCGTCGCCCACCGCCCGATCGCGGCCCCGGCGGCGGCCCTGGCCCTGCCGTTCGAGACCCCGCTGGGGCGGCTGGAGGCCGACGTCGAGGCCCTCACCGCCCTGGACGCCCTGCTCGGCTTCGAGCTGTTCAACACCCCCCTGGCCTTCAGGGAGGAACACTCGGTGGAGTTCCCCGCCGTGTTCGTAAAGGCGTTCTGGCCGAACGCCCGCATCCTCCCCCTGATCGTGGCCAGCGAGGACGAGGCCGCCCTGGGCGAGCTCGCCGAGGCACTGGCCCTCCTCCGGCGCGACCGCCCCTTCTTCCCCCTGCTGGCGGTCGACCTCTCCCACGTCGGCGGACGGTTCGGCCACGGCGGCATCGAGCCCGGGCTCAAGGCGCGGGCCGAGGCCACCGACCGCGGCTACCTCGAGGCCCTGGCCGGGGGCGACTTCCTGGGCGCCTACCGCCGCCTCGCCGAGGAACAAAACCCTACCTACATCGACGCCCTGGGGGCGGCCCTGGCAGCGAGCCGGGTGATCGAAGGCGAGGGGCGGATCCTCGCCTACCGCCTCTCCCCCGAGGTCGAAACCTTGTCCGCGGTGGGGGCGGGGACGGTGGGGTGGTATTAGAGGGCTTGTGGCTTGTAGCTTGTGGCTTGTGGGATTTAGAAAGTTTTTCCACAGGCCACAGGCCTTTATCGTACCTTCGCCCCCGGGGCCACCTCGCCCGACGGGGCAAGGAGGGCGAGGCGGCCCTGGTCGTCCTCGGCGGCGAGGATCATCCCCTCGGAAACGACCCCCCGGAGCTTCCGGGGCTTGAGGTTGGCGAGCAGCACCACCCGCCGGCCCACCAGCTCCTCGGGCCGGTAGTGCTCCGCCAGCCCCCCCACCACCGTGCGCTCCTCGTCGCCGAGGCGGAGCCTTAGGACCAAGAGGCGGTCGGCGTTGGGGTGCTTCTCGGCGGCGACGACCTCGGCGATCCTAAGGTCGAGCTTGGCGAAATCGTCGTACTCGACGGTCGGTTTCTTCTCCACCGGCGGTTTTTCCTCCTCGTTCGCCTCGATCCTTGGAAAGAGCACCGGGGCCTCCCGGGGCAGCTCGGCGGCGGCCAGGGTCCCGAACCGCTCGGCCTCGGCCAGGGTGGTCTTGGGCAGGCCGAGGGCGCTCCGGAGCTCGGCCATCTTGGCGGGCATCGCCGGCTCCAAGAGGGCGCTCGCCACCCTCAACCCCTCGACGAGCTGGTAGAGCACCCGGGAAAGCCGCTCCCGGTCGTTTTTCTTGGCAAGCTCCCAGGGCCTTTCCTGGTTAACCAGCTGGTTCAGGCGGCGGACCCACTCGATCGCCTCCTCCAGCGCCTGGTGGAACCGGAGCTCGAAGACGTAGGCCCGTACCCGCCCCACCACCCGGGCGGCCTCGCGGGCCAGCTCCTCGTCCACCCCGGTGCGCTCGACCCGGCCGCCGCCGAACTTCCAGACCATCGCCCGCACCCGCTGGACGAGGTTGCCGAGGTCGTTAGCGAGTTCGGCCTGGTAGCGCTCCCGGAGGCCCTCCTCCCCCACCGGCCCGTCCTGGCCGTAGGGGATCTCCCGGAGGAGGTAGTAGCGCACGGCGTCGGGGCCGTACTTCCGGGCCAGTGCGAAGGGGTCGACGACGTTGCCGAGGGTCTTCGACATCTTGCGCCCGTCGGGCCCGAGCAGGTAACCGCCGACGTTCAGGTGCTTGTAGAGCGGGATCCCCGCCGCCTTCAGCATCGTCGGCCAGAAGACCGCGTGGGGCTTTAGGATGTCCTTGCCGATCATGTGGCTGGCCGCCGGCCAGTAGCGGCGGTAGCGCTCCCCCTCGGGGTAGCCAAGGGCCGAGACGTAGTTGAGCAGGGCGTCGAACCAGACGTAGGTAACGTGATCGGGATCCCAGGGGAGCTCGATCCCCCAGGGCACCCGGCGCTTGGGGCGGCTGATCGAGAGGTCGCCGATCGGCTCGGCCAGCATCGCCAGCACCTCGTGGCGGTAGCCCTCGGGGCGGATGAACTCGGGGTTTTGCTCGACGAAGTCGCGGAGCCAGGGGCGGTACTTCTCCATCTTGAAGAAGTAGTTCCCCTCCCGGCGCCGCTCGGGTTCGATGCCGTGGTCGGGGCACTTGCCGTCGACGAGCTCCTTTTCGGTCAGGAAACGCTCGCACCCCACGCAGTAGAGCCCCTCGTACTCGCCGTAGTAGATGTCGCCGGCGTCGTAGACCTTTTGCAAAACCTGCTGCACCACCTTCTTGTGGCGCGCCTCGGTGGTGCGGATGAAGTCGTCGTAGGAGATCTCCAGAAGTTCCCAGGCCTCCTGGAACCGGGCCGACATCCGGTCCACGAAGGCCTTCGGGCTGAGACCGGCCCGCTCGGCGGCCTGGGCGATCTTCTCGCCGTGCTCGTCGGTGCCGGTGAGGAAGAAGACGTCGAAGCCGTCCTGGCGATGAAACCGGGCCAGGAAGTCGGCCACGATGGTGGTGTAGGCGTGGCCGATGTGGGGCGCGGCGTTGACGTAGTAGATCGGGGTGGTGACGTAGAAGACCGGGTCCATGACCTTGGATTCTAAACGATGCCCGCCTCCCGGAGGCCCGCGCCCCGCGCCAGGCGGGAGAACCCGAAGGGGGCCAGGGGTCCGGGGCGACCGGACACGATCCAGTCGGCCAGGCGGCGCCCCACCGCCGGGGCCTGCTGGGCCCCGTGGCCGGAGAAGCCGGCCGCCACCCAGGCGCCCTCGAGGCCGGGCACCGGACCGATCACCGCGTTCTTGTCGGGGGTCTCGGCGTAGTACCCCCACCAGGCCGAGCGCCGGTCGATCCCCAGCTCGGCGAACCAGGGAAACCGCTCCGCCGCCCGGACCAGCACCTCGACCATCCAGTCGGGGTCCACCCCCTCGCGAAAGCCGGGGGGCTCGTCGGGGTTGGAGGCTCCGAAGAGGAACCGCGCTCCCTCGGGGCGGAAGTAGACCCCGCTGGCAGCGTCGACCACCAGGGGCCCCGGCCGGGCGCCGGCGGGGGCGGTGAGGTAGATCGAGCGCCGGTAGGGGGTGACCGGGAGGGCGTAGCCGGCGCGGCCGGCCACCTCGCCGGCCCAGGCCCCGGCGGCGTTGACCCAGAGGGGCGCCTCGATCACCTCCCTCGGGGTCCGAAGCCGCCAGCCGCCGGGGCGCCGCTCGGCCTCGATCAACGGGGCCTCGAACAGGACCCGAGCCCCCCGCTCCCGGGCGGCCTTGAGGTAGGCGAGGGCCACCGTGGGGGGGTCGAAGACCCCGTCCTCGGGCCCGAAGCTCGCCCCGGCCAGGCCGGCGGGGTCGAACTCGATCCGGTCCCGGGCCTGGCCGAGGTCCCAAAGCTCGACCGGGTAGCCCTGAGCGGCGAGGTCGGCCATCGCCCCCTTCCAGCGCTCCCACGCCCCCTCGGGCAGGAGGAAGAGGTAGCCCCGGGGGCGGTAGCCGGGGTCCACCCCGAAGGCGTCGGAAAAGCCCTTCAGGATCTCGATGCTCTCGCGGGAGAGCCGGGCGTTGGCGGGGTTCGAAAACTGCACCCGGATGCCGCCCGCGCTCCTCGCGGTGGCGCCGGTGGCGGGGGCGGGGGCGGCCTCGAGGACCCCCACCCGAAGCCCCGCCTCGGCCAGGTAGTAGGCCACGCTGGCGCCGACGATGCCGGCGCCGACGACGACGGCGTCAAAGGTCAAGGCCCAACGTCCCCTTCCAGTCGAGGGCGGCCTTGGGGGCCGCGTACTCGGTGTCCATCTGGGCGAGCTGGAGCCTTCCGGAGTACTCGTCGTTCACCGCCTGCCACACGGTGTACTCCTCGATCACCCAGATCCCCGACTCGCGGGCGCCGTTGCCGCTGGCCCGCACCCCGCCGAAGGGCATGTGGGCCTCGGCCCCCACGGTGGTGTTGTTGATGTTCACCATGCCCGCCTGGATCCCGGTGCGAAAGCGATAGGCCCAGAGGCGGTTTTGAGTGTAGATCGCCGAGGAGAGGCCGTAGGGGTGGTCGTTCGCCGCCTCGATCGCCTCCTCGATGCCGTCCACCTTGATCAGGTTGATGGTGGGGCCGAAGATCTCCTCGCGGGTCTGGGTCATGCCGCGTCGCGCCTCCCAAACCGTGGGCCAGCCGAAGAGCCCGGCGTCGGGGTCGCCCTGGAAGTGGGGGTAGGGGTTGTCCGAGGTGATCCGTTTCTTACCAAGGAGGAGCGTCGCCCCCTCGCGCGCCCCCCAGTCGTAGTGCTCCAGCCAGCGGCGGTAGAGCCGCTCGTTGATGAAGGGGCCGTAGGTGACGTCCTCAAAAAGCAGCGGGTTGCCGATCCGGGTCGCGGCGGCCATCTCCAAAAAACGCTTCTTGAATTCGTCGTAGATCGGCGCGTCGACGATGAGGTTTCCCGCCGAGGTGCAGCGCTGGCCGCCGGTGGCGAAGGTGCTCCACCAGGCGCCGTGCAGAGCGTTTTCGAGGTCGGCGTCCCGCATCACCACCAGGGGGTTCTTACCGCCGAGCTCCAGGGTCGCCTTGATCAGGGCCCGGCCCGCCTTCTCGCCGATGATCCGGCCCACCTTGGTGCTGCCGGTGAAGGCGAACTTGTCGAAGAGCCCCTCGTCGATCAGGTTCACGAGGGCCTCCCCGGTCGAGTCCTTGCCGCCGCCGAAGACGACGTTGATCACCCCCGGGGGCAGCCCGGCCTCCTCGAAGAGCTTGACGAACACGAAGGAGAGCACCGGGGAGTCGTCGGAGGGCTTCCAGACCACGGTGTTACCGGTCAGGACGGCGGGGATCAGCTTCCAGCTGGGTACCGCGATGGGAAAGTTGCCGGCGGTGATCATCCCCACCACCCCAAGGGGGCGGCGGAAGGTGAAGAGGTCCTTGTTCCTCATCTCGCTGGGGACCGTCTGGCCGTAGAGCCGCCGGCCCTCGCTGGCGAAGAAGACCGCGGTGTCGATCGCCTCCTGCACGTCGCCCCGGGCCTCCTTCAGGGTCTTCCCCACCTCGCGGACCATCAGCCGGGCCAGGGTCTCCTTTTCCCGCTCCAGGATCTTGGCCAGGTTGAAGAGCACCCCGCCCCGAACCGGCGCCGGCGTCGCCGACCACTCCGGGAAGGCCGCCCGGGCGGCGGCGATCGCCTTCCGCAACGTCGCCGCGTCGCCCTCGGGAAAGATCCCGACCAGGTCCTCGTGGTCCGAGGGGTTTCGGTCCTCGAACTCGGGGCCCTCATACACCTCCTCGCCGCCGATCAGGTGCCCGGCGACCACCGCGTTGCCGTACTTGGAAGGCTGGGTTTTCACGGCCACCTCCTTCGCGATCATCCTACGCTGCGAAGCCCCCCAAAAGAGCGAGGGACGGGCGGGGGCCCGAGGGAACCTCGGGACCAAGGGGCCAAGCCCTCTAACCCAGCCTCACCGCGGTGCCGCTGGCGGTGACCATCAGCATGCTCTGGCCCACCACCTCGTAGTCGATGTCGATGCCCACCACCGCGTCGGCGCCCAGCCTCCTGGCCTCCTCGGCGAGCTCCGACAGGGCGATCTCGCGGGCCTTCTTGAGCTCGGCCTCGTAGGCCCCAGCACGGCCGCCGAGGATGTCCCGCACCGAGGCCATGAGGTCGCGGAGGACGTTGGCCCCGACGATCGTCTCGCCGTGGACGATGCCCTTGTACTCGACGATCGTCTTGCCCTCGACGGTGGGGGTGGTGGTGAGGATCACCGGGCCACCTCCTCGGGCAGCAGGCGGTAGAAGGCCTTGGCCGCCTCGATTCCCTTTTCGAAGTTGTCGAGGTCGAACTTCTCGTTGGGGGCGTGGAGGTTGTCGTCGGGGAGCCCGAAGCCCATCAGCACCACCGGGGCCCCGAGCTCCTCGGCGAAGGCGGTGACGATGGGGATGCTGCCGCCTTCGCGAACGAAGACCGGATCGCGGCCGAAGGCGGCCTTGAGCGCCCGGGCGGCGGCCCGCACCGGGGGGGCGTCGCGGGGCACCAGCACCGGGCGCGCCCCCTGGTGGACCTCGACCCGGACCCGGTAGCCCTCGGGGGCGGCCCGCTGGAGGTAGGCCTCGGCGAGGGCGGCGATCTCGTCGGGGTCCTGGTCGGGGACCAGGCGCATCGAGAACTTGAAGGAGGCCCGGGCGGGGATCACGGTCTTGGAGCCGGGGCCGGTCCAGCCGGAGACGAAGCCGTTGACGTCGAGGGTGGGCCGGGCCCAGCGGCGCTCGAGGACCCCGTAGCCGGGCTCCCCCTCCAGCCGCTCGGCGCCCAGCATGCGGCGGTAGGCCTCCTCGTCAAAGGGGAGGCGCTGCCACTCGGCCCGCTCGGCGGGCTCCAGGGGGCGGACCCGGTCGTAAAAGCCGGGAATCCGGACCCAGCCCTCCTCGGTCTTGAGAGCGGCGGCGAGGCGGGCGGCGGCGAGGGCGGCGTTGGGGGCGGCGCCCCCGTGGACCCCGGAGTGGAGGTCGGAGGCGGCTCCCTCGACGAAGACCTCGAGGTAGGCCAGGCCCCTTAGCCCGTAGGTCAGGGTGGGCAGCCCCTTGGCGAACATCGCGGTGTCGGAGACCACCACCGCGTCGGCCGCCAGGCGCGCCCTTTGCTCCCGCACGAAGTCAAAGAGGTGGACCGAGCCCACCTCCTCCTCGCCCTCGATCACGAACTTGAGGTTGACCGGGAGCCCCTCGCCCAGGTCCTCGACCGCCGCCAGGTGGATCATCACCTGCCCCTTGTCGTCGGAGGCGCCGCGGGCGTAGACCCGCCGGTCGCGGACGGTGGGCTCGAACGGCGGGGTTTCCCAGAGCTCCAAAGGATCGGGGGGCTGGACGTCGTAGTGCCCGTAGACCAGCGCGGTGGGGGCGGCGGGGTCGACCCGCCGCTCGGCGTAGACGATCGGGTGACCGGGGGTGGGGACCAACTCGGCGGAAAAGCCGGCGGCCTCGAGGCGGCCGGCGAGCCAGCCGGCGGCCCGCTCGACCTCGGACCGGTAGGCGGGATCGGTGGAGACCGAAGGGATCGCCAAAAACTCCAGGAGTTCGTCGAGGTGGGGGCTCATACCCCCAGCCTATCAGGCCTCCTGGCGGGCCAGCAGCTCGGCGAGGTACTCGATCTCCAGCCGGTAGCGCGCCTCCAGGCGCTCGAGCTCCTCCTTGAGCCGCATGATCTCCTCCACCCCGGCCAGGTTCACCCCCAGCTCCTGGGTCAGCCGCCGGATCTCCCGGAGCCGCTCGATGTCCCGCTCGGAGTAAAGCCGCGTC
>JALSRQ010000101.1 GCA_026984675.1 Thermaceae bacterium | reverse complement strand
GTCGCGGCGCCGGAGGTAGAGGGCGAGGGCGAGCCCCCCGACCCCGAGGCCCCAGGCCCAGCCAGGAAGGAGCGGGTGCACCAGGGCGAGGTAGAGCGCCCCCAACCAGAAGAGGAAGAGACCGAGCCAGGCCTCCATCCCGCCCATCCTCGCCGATCCCCCGGGGGCGGGGCAAGCTCCGAAGCGCCGAGCTTTGATTTTCTTAGCCTCGTATTGTAAACTGCGGGACGGTGCGGAGGGTTTGGGCCATTCTACTCCTCCTCTTGGGGCTCGGTGCCTGGGCGGCGGCCCCCCGGGTCCTGATCCTCAAGGCCACCGCCTACACCTCCAGCCCCCACGAGACCGATCGCACCCCCTACCTCACCGCCACCGGCGCCCGCACCCGGCTCGGCGTGCTGGCGGTGAGCCGCGACCTGCTCAGGGAGGAGCTCCCCTACGGCTCGCTGGTCCGCCTGGTCGACCTCGGCCGCTGGCGGGACGGCGCCGACGCCGGCCGCTACGACCCCCTCTTCAAAAACCTGCTCTTCGTCGTCGAGGACACGATGAACAAGCGCAAGCGGCAGCAGATCGACATCTGGTTCCCCGACCGCTCGCTGGCGCTTCGCTTCGGGGTCCGCCGGGTCGAGGTGATCGTCGTCCGGCGCGGCCGCGGGCCGTAAGCTATAGGGCGTGCGCTTCGCCCTGTTCCTGGCGATCCGGGGCATCCGCCACCGCCGGCTCCAGAGCCTGGCGGCGGTGGTCGGGGTGGCGGCGGGGGTGGCGGTGGTCACCACCGCCCTCTCGCTGACCAACGGCTTCACCGACGAGCTGATCCGGGCGACCCTGAAGGCCACCCCCCACCTCATCCTGTTCGCCCAGGACCCGAAGAACGCCCCGCCCCCCAAGGACCCCGAGATCGTGGCGGCGGCCCGCTTCCTCCCGGTCAAGGTGCTGCTCACCCGCCGGGCCGGAAAGGGGCGGCGCGCGGCCAGCGACTTCGCCACCCTGATCGGCCTCGACGCCGGGGGCGAGCGGGTCTACCCCGGGCTGGGGCTTAACGCCCTGGCCCCCGGCCGGGCGGTGCTGGGCTCGGCCCTGGCCGCCGCCCTGGGGGCCTACCCGGGGGACGAGGTCTACGCCCTGGCGATCACCCAAAAAAGGCGGCGGTTCACCCTGGCCGCCACCTTCGCCACCGGCAACTACTTGATCGACTCCGGCTACGGCTTCGTCCCCCTGGCCGACGCCCAGGCCCTGGCCGAGGCCCCCGGGGCGGTGGCCGGCTGGCACCTGCGCCTGGCCCACCCCGAGGAGGCCCGCCGGGTGGCCCGCCGGCTCACCCAAGACGGCACCTACTGGGCCCGCACCTGGCAGGACCTAAACCGCACCCTCCTCCAGCAGCTGGCGCTCCAGAAGCGGGTGATCGGGATCGTGCTCTCGCTGATCGTGGCGGTGGCCGCCCTGGGGATCGCCAACGTCCTGCTCCTGGTCACGGTGGAGAAGACCCCCGAGATCGCCCTCCTCCGGGTGCTGGGGGCGGGGGCCGGGACGCTGTTCCTCGCCTTCGCCTGGCAGGCGGTGCTGCTCGGGGGGCTCGGGGTGGCGCTCGGGGACCTGGCGGGGTTTTTGCTCTCCAGCTACTTCCGCGTCCATCCCCTGACCATCCCCGGCGAGCTCTACTTCATCACCCGGTTGCCGGTGCGCATGCTTCCCGGCGACTTCGCCTGGGCCTCGGCGGTGGCCCTGGCCACCGCCTTCCTGGCCGGGTTCGCCCCCCTGTTCCGGCTCCTGGGGGTCAAGCCCGGCGAGGTCCTCCGCTAGGGCGGCCTAGAATGGGGAGGCTATGAAGGGGCTTATCCTCGCCGCCGGCCACGGGACCCGCCTGCGGCCGCTCACCTACGCCCGCCCCAAACCGGTGATCCGGGTGGCCGGGCGGCCGATCATCGCCTACGCGGTGGAGAACCTGCTCGAGGCCGGCATCCGGGAGATCGGGGTGGTGGTCTCCCCCAAGACCCAGCCCGACGTCGCCGCCGCCCTCGAGGCCCACCCCCAGGCGCGGTTTTCCTACATCCTCCAGGAGGACCCCCAGGGCCTGGCCCACGCCGTGCGGGTGGCCCGCGACTGGCTGGGCGACGACGACTTCGTGATGTACCTGGGGGACAACCTCTTCGAGCGGGGGGTGGCCGGCCTGGTGGAGCGCTTCCGCGCCGAGCGGCCCAGCGCCGCGATCGCCCTGGTCGAGGTCGCCGACCCCCGCCAGTTTGGGGTGGCGGTGGTCGAGGACGGGCGGATCGTCCGGCTGGTGGAAAAGCCCAAGGAACCCCCCTCGAACCTGGCGGTGGCCGGGGTCTACGCCTTCACCCCCGAGATCCACCCCATCGTCGCCGGGCTCCAGCCCAGCGCCCGGGGGGAGTACGAGATCACCGACGCGATCCAGGGTCTGGTCGACGCCGGCCGGCCGGTGCTGGGGGTCCCGGTCGAGGGCTGGTGGAAGGACACCGGCCGGCCCGGCGACCTCCTCGAGGCCAACCGCCTCCTCCTCCAGGGGTTGACCCCGGCGGTGGCGGGCGCGGTCGAGGACAGCGAGGTGCTGGGGCCGGTGGTGGTGGAGGCGGGGGCGCGGGTGACCCGCTCGCGGGTGCTCGGCCCCGCCCTGATCGCCGCCGGGGCGGTGGTCGAGGGGGCCTACGTCGGCCCCTACACCGCGGTGGGGCCGGGGGCGCGGGTCCGCGACGCCGAGGTGGAGAACAGCATCCTCGAGGAACGGGCCTGCCTCGAGGGGGTGCGGATCTACGGTTCGCTCCTGGGGGTGGCCGCCGAGGTCAAAAAGCACGCCGAGCGGCCCCAGACCCCCCGGCTCATCCTCGGCGACCTCTCCAAGGTCGAGGTCCCCGAGTAGCTAGAGCTTTTTGAGGTAGGCGAGGAGGTCGGCGAGCTTGGCGTCGGAAAGGGGGACCGCCGGCATCCGGCCGCGGCCGTTCCGCACGATCTCGGCCACCGCCTCGGGGGCGTTGAGAATGGGATTCTTGGCCAGCTTCGGGCCGATCCCGCCCTCGCCCTTGGCCCCGTGGCAGGCGGCGCACTTCTCGGCGTAGACCCGCTCGCCGGGGTCCTTGGCGTTCATCCGGGCGCGGGCGGTGGCGATCAGGTTCCGGACCCGCTCCCTGGCCTCGCCCCCCCGCTTCAAGTAGGTCTCCCAGGCGGCGATCGCCTTCCCGTAGTCGCCCAGCTGGAAGTAAGCGTTCCCTAAAAAGAGGAGCCCCTCGGGGTCGGGGTCGACCCGGGTCACCACCGCCAGCACCTGGGCCGCCTCCTTGGGCCGCCCGGCCATGAAGAGGATCATCCCGTAGCGGCGGTAGGCCTTGAGGTTCTTGTGGTCGAGCTCGATGACCTTGGTGTAGCCCTGGGCCGCCCGCTCCAGGTCGTGGAGCTCGAAGGCGAGGTCGGCGTAGGCCAGCCAGGCCTCGGGGGTGTTGACCCGCTCGGCCTCGGCCTTGAGCTCCTTGAGCTTTTTAAGCTCGCGCACCGCCAGGGCCTCGGTCACCGAGCCGCCGGGGAGCCGGGGCAGGGTGTAGGCGACCAGTGCGGCCGCCAGCGCCGCCCCCCCAACCAGCACCAGCACCACCGCCAGGACTGGGAACCGGCGGGCCGGAACGGCGGCCCGGACGGCCTCCCGGCGCTCGGCGGTGCCGAGCTCCCGCTCGATCCAGGCGATCCGCTTGAGGACCCGGACGCGCTCCTCGCCCTTGAGCTCCCGGGCCTCCTGCTTCAGGGCCTGAAGCTCCAGGCGAAGCTCCTCGGGGCGGGGATTTTCGGGAAAGGGGCGGGGGGCCGACCGGAGGGGGGCGAGCACGAAGAGGGCCAGCAGCAAGAAGACCAAGAAGGCGGCCAGGTAAAGCAGGATCATTCTTCCTCCAACCGGTGCTCCAGCGCCCTGAGCTCCTCCTCGCCGAGGGCCAGCTCGGCCTCGCGCCTGCGGGCCTCGGCGAGGTAGCGCCAAAGCCCCAGGCCGAGCAGCCCGAGCCCGATCGCGGGAGCCAGCCAGAGCAGCCAGTTGACCCCCCTCCTGGGCGGGGCGTAGAGGATCCACTCGCCGTAGCGCTGGACGAAGTAGTCGCGGATCGCCTCCTCGCTCTTCCCCTCCTTCAGCATCTCGGCGATCTGGCGGCGCATCTCCTGGCTGACCCCGGCGTTCGACTCCGCCGCGCTCTCCCCCTGGCAAACCGGGCAGCGGAGCTGGGAGGCGATTTTGAACACCTCCGGTGAGAGGTCGGGGGGCGGCTCGCCGGTGGGGGTCTGGGCCAGGGCCAGCGAGAGGAAGAGGAGGAGCGCAAGGAGGGGCCTCACCGGAGCACCTCCGCCAGCTTGGCCTTTAGGGTGGCGGCGTCGATCGCCCCCGCGTGGCGGTAGCGCACCTTCCCCTTTCGATCGATGAAGAAGGTCTCGGGCACCCCGTACATCCCGTAGTCGATCCCCACCTTGCCCCGGGGGTCGTAGCCCTGGGGGAAGGTGAGGCCGAAGCGGTCGATGAACTTGAGCGCCGCCTCGGTCTTGTCCTGGTTGTTGACGCCGAAAAAGAGCACCCGGTCCCGGTACGCTTCCCAGGCGGCCTGGAGGACCGGGGCCTCCTGGTAGCAGGCGGGGTAGCACCAGCTGGCCCAGAAGTTGAGGACGATCGGGGTCTTCCCCAGGTGGTCGGCCAGCCGGAACCGCTCGCCCCACGCCTGCCGGTAGGGCGGCAGCAAGGGAAGCTCGAAGTCGGGGGCGGGCCGCCCGATCAGGACCGACTTGAGCTCGCCGGGGTTGCGGTGGAGCCCCCACCAGAAGAGCCCCCCCAGCACCGCCACGATCAGCAGGTAGAAAAGCCGCCTCACGCGGTCACCCCCTCGCCGGCCGGGGCCCGCCTCCGCTCGGGGATCGCGATGTAGAGCACCCCCAGGAGGAGGATTCCCCCGGCGATCCAGAGCCAGAGCACCAGCGGCGTCCGTACCATGCGGAGGGTTGCCCACTGGGCGTGCTCGGTGTCGAAGGCCTGGAGGATCAGGTAGTCGTCGTTGTAGAGCCCATAGTGGACCGCCGGCGCCGCCAGCGGGCTGTTCATGGTGGGGTAGTAGCGGAGCTGGGGCCGCAGCACCCCCGCCCCCTGCACCCGGGCGGTGGCCTCGACCGCGAAGCGGAAGCCCTGGTCGAAGGCGGAAAGGCGCAACAGCTTGACCTCGACCCCGGCGAGGCTGGCGGACTGGCCGACCTCGAGGGTCTTCTGCACGTCGCTGCGGTAGGCCTGGCTGAAGACGATCGCCAGCGCCGCCAGCGCCACCCCCAGGTGCACCAGCTGGGCCCCCGCCTGCCGGCGGGCCCGGACGAGGTAGGCGAGGAGGCCGGCCAGGGCCCCGCCGGCCTTGGCCCGCCAGACCCGGGCCCCCTTGGCCGCCTGGTAGTAGACCGAGGCGAGGTTGTAGCAAAAGAGCCCCACCCCCAGCGCCACCCCGAAGGTCGCCCCCAGGAAGAGGCTCGCCGCCGCCCCCAGCACCAGGGCGCTGGCCATCACCGCCAGGGCCCGGGCGGCGTAGGCGTCGACCCGGCCCCAGGGCACCAGCGGTCCGGCCCCCATCAGGAGGAGGAGGGCCGCCCCGAGGGGAGCGAAGGCGGTGTTGAAGAAGGGCGCCCCCACCGAAACCTTGTCGCCGGTGGTGGCCTCGACGATCAGGGGGAAGAGCGTCCCCAGCACCACCACGAAGGCCATGGTGGCGAAGACCAAGGAGCCCCCGAGGAGGAGGCCCTCCCGCGAAAGCAGCCCCATCCCTCCCACGTCGCGCACCTCGCCGGCGACCCGGGAGAGCAGGCCGAACCCGACCGCCAGCACCAGCAGCAAAAACCCCAGGAAGACCGGCCCCACCGCCCCCTCGACGAAGGCGTGGACCGACTGGATCACCCCCGAGCGGGTGAGGAAGGTCCCGAAGACGGTGGCCGAGAACGCCAGGGTGATGTAGGCGAAGTTCCAGGTCTTAAAGAACCCCCGCCGCTCCTGGACCATGGCGGTGTGGAGGAAGGCGGCCAGCAGGAGCCAGGGGATGAACGAGGCGTTCTCCACCGGGTCCCAGCCCCAGTAGCCGCCCCAACCCAGCACCTCGTAGCTCCACCAGCCGCCGGCGAAGATCGCGGCGGTAAGGAAGCCGAACGCCACCAGCGTCCACCAACGGGTGGTGGCCACCCACGACTGGTAGCGGCGGGCCAGCATCGCCGCCACCGCATAGGCGAAGGGCACGCTCATCCCCACGAAGCCGAGGTACATGAGCACCGGGTGAACCGCCATCATCCAGTGGTTCTGCAACAGCGGGTTGGGGCCGGGGCCGTCGGCCGGCGGGTTGGGCACCGGGGTGAAGGGGTTGGCCACGAAGAGCATCACCCCGAAGAAGAAGAGCTGGATGCCAAAGAGGGTGCCGAGCGCCGCCGGGGCCATCCAGTAGTCCCGCATCCGCCGGGCGGCGAGGAAGGTGTAGAGGGCCTGGAACGTCGCCCAGAGCAGGATCGAGCCCTCCAGCGCCGCCCACAGGGTGGCGAACTTGACCCAAAGGGGGCTCTTGGTCGAGTGGTTCTTGACGGTGTAGACGATCGAGAAGTCGTCGGTTAAGAGCGCCCACTCCAGCGCCCCGAAGGCGAGGAGCGCCGCCAGCAGGGAAAAGAGCGCCGCCCTCTTGGCGGCCTCGACGTAGCGCCCGTCCTTGGCCCACCAGGCGAACCCCGCCAGGGCCAGCCCGAGGGCGGTGAAGACGAACCCGAAGGCGAGGGCCAGGTTTCCGAGCAGCCCGGGGGTCACTTGGCCTCCTCGATCAGCTTCCGGACCTCCTCGGGGGTGTAGCCCTCCTTGGGGGGCTGGTAGGTCTCCGAGTGCTTGACGAGCAGGTTGTCGCCGTAGAAGACCTTCCCCCGGAACTTCCCCTCGACCACCACCCCCTGCCGCTCCTTAAAGAGCGCCGGGGGGGTGCCCCGGTGGTGGACCGGGACCTCGGTGACCCCATCGGTGAGGACGAACTCGAGCTTCAGGGTCTTGGGATCGTAGCGCACCGTGCCGGCCTTGACGATGCCTCCCAGCCGGACCCGCTTGCCGGCGTACTTGGCGGGGTCCTGGAAGTACTCGCTGGGGGTGATGAAGTAGACCAGGCTCCTCCCCAACCCCCCCCAGATCAGGTAGCCGACCGCCCCCACGATCACCAGAAGACCGACCCAGTACTTGAGCTTCATCCCTCCCTCCGCAGCCGGGCGAGCAGGTAGGCGAGGTAGCCGAAGAGGAAGGCATAGGTGGCGAGGTAGACGACCAGCACGAAGACCTGGTTACCCATCGAACCCCTCCTTTGCCGCCTGGCGGGCGGCCAGGTAGCCCTTGAGTCGGACGAACCCCAGGTAGATCAGGGTGAAGGCCAGCAAGTTGACCAGGAGGGCGGCCAACATCGCCGGGGCCATGTGCACCTTGCGGTTGATGAGGTCGATGCTGGCGGTCTGGTGGATCGAGCGCCACCAGTAGACCGACATGTAGGTGATCGGGATGTTGATCACCCCGAGGATCGCCACCGCCGCCGCCGCCTTGGCCCGCATCTCGGGGTCCTCGATCGCCTGCCGGACCAGGAAGTAGCCGGCGTAGATCGCGATCATCACCGCCACCGAGGTGAGCCGGGGCTCCCAGACCCAGTACACCCCCCAGGTGGGGCGGGCCCACATCATCCCCCCCAGCACCATGAGGAGCGAGAGCCAGAGCCCGATCTCGGCGCTGGCCGCGCTCACCCGGTCGTGGGCCGGCCGGTTGGTGACGAGGTAGAGGAGGGCGTAGACCGCCGCCACGATGAAGGCCAGGTAGCCGGTCCAGGCGGCCGCCACGTGGAGGTAGAGGATCCGGACCAGGTACCCTTGCTGTCGGTCGGGCGGGGCGGAGAGGGCGAGGTAGAGACCCATCAGCAGCACCAGGAAACCGAGGACCAAAACCCCCAGGGTCAGGGCGTCGGGGCGGGGTCGCGCGCGTTCCATGCGAACCCAGCCTAGCACCTGCCCTTTAGGGTTGATGAAAAGCCGCCCCCTCTTCGGCCGATCTACAAATCGGAGCGTTTTAATCAAGTTCAAACTTCGTGCATAATCCGATGCATATCGCCCATGCGGGACACATGTCCCAAAACGATTAGGGGATCATGAACCCCAACCAGGCGGGTACCTGGTAGGAGGTGATCGGGATATGAGACAGCGTATCGGCATCCTCGGGCTGGCGGCGGGCCTGCTCCTGGCGTTGGGGGCGGCCTGGGCCCAGTCGGTCCCCGCCAAGGTCAGCCCCGAGGTCGCCGCCCAGAAGGGCTGTTTGAGCTGCCACCAGGGGATCGAGAACATCCGCGACCCCAAGTCCCCGATGATGCAGCAGATCAAGGCCCTGGGCGCGGCGGCCGGGGACCCACAGGGCTGCACCGTCTGCCACGGGGGGAACCCCAAGGGCCTCACCAAGGAGGAGGCCCACAAGGGCGCCCCGGCGATGTTCAAAAACGGCCGGGGGCCGAAGGCCTTCTACCCCGACCCGGGCTCGATCTGGATCGCCGAGAACACCTGCGGGCAGTGCCACCCCGGCTACGCCTACCGCCTCAACCTCTCGCTGATGCAGACCGAGGCCGGCAAGATCCAGGGGAACCTGCACACCTGGGGCTTCTCCGAGACCTGGAACGGCAAGACCCCCTACGGCAACTACCACGTCAAGGACACCGACGGGCCGGTGCCGATGGTGGGGACCGAGGCCTACAAGCGGTACATGCAGGAACTCAAGAAGATGTACCCCCAGGCCTTCCCCGACGAGCTCAAGGAGATCCCCAGCCCCTCGGTCAAGGAGATCGAGAAGGACCCCAAGCTGGCGGCCATCACCTACCAGCGTCAGCAGTGCCAGCGCTGCCACGTCGGGGTTAAGGGCCGCGAGAAACGCGGCGACTACCGCGGCATGGGGTGCTCGTCCTGCCACATCCCCTACTCCAACGAGGGCTTCTACGAGGGGAACGACCCCACGATCAAGAAGGACCAGCACGGCCACATGCTGGTCCACGAGATCCAGGCCACCCGGAAGTCCAAGGTCAAGGTCCACGACACCGTCTACTCCGGCATTCCGGTCGAGACCTGCAACTCCTGCCACAACCGCGGCAAGCGGATCGGGGTGACCTTCCAGGGCCTGATGGAGTTCCCCTACGGCACCCCTTACAACGAAAAGGGCGGCAAGCAGCCCAAGCTGCACACCAAGAAGTACCTCTACATCGCCGACGACGTGCACCACCAGGGGGTCCCCGGTAAGGGCGGGATGCTCTGCCAGGACTGCCACACCAGCATCGACATGCACGGCGACGGCAACATCTTCGCCACCACCCTGGCCCAGGTCGAGGTGGAGTGCCAGGACTGCCACGGCACCGCCGAGCAGTACCCCTGGGAGCTGCCGATCGGCTACGGCGAGGAGTTCGGCCGCAAGCTGGCCAAGACCCCGCGCGGGCTCGCCCAGCAACCCCTCCCCGAAACCCAGGCCTTCGCCACCGTCTACCCGGCCGAGGACGGCTACCTGCTCACCGCCCGCGGCAACCCCTTCGGGAACGTGGTTAAGAAGGGCGACAAGGTCATCCTCCACTCGGCGACCGGGGCCGACTTCGAAGTTCCCGTCCTCAAGGAGATCAACAAGAAGGACGCCTGGAAGACCCCCGACGCCAAGGTGGCGATGGCCAGCGTGAAGAAGCACGTCGACGAGCTCGAGTGCTACGCCTGCCACGCCTCCTGGGTGCCGCAGTGCTACGGCTGCCACGTCAAGGTCGACTACTCCGGCGGCAAGTCCGACACCGACTGGGTGGCCAACGGCAACCGCCACGACGCCCATGGCCAGACCCCGGAGAGCCCCCTTGGCACCCACGGCCTCAAGCGGCCGGGTAAGGCCAGCGAGTCGCGCAGCTACCTGCGCTGGGAGGACCCGATCCTGGGGATCAACGGCGAGGGGCGGGTGACCCCGCTGATGCCCGGCTGCCAGGTGGTCTACACCGTGATCGACTCCAAGGGCAAGACGATCGCCCACAACGTGATCGCCCGCAGCCCCGACGAGGCCGCCCAGATCGGTCAGTCGTTCATCCCGCTGGCGATCGACATGGCCCCGGCCCAGCCCCACTCGGCGCTCAAGCAGGCCCGCTCCTGCGAGTCCTGCCACAACAACCCCAAGGCCCTCGGTTACGGGATCAACAAGAACATCTTCCAGACCAAGTACGCCGAGGACATCGTCGAGGATCTGATCGACGCCCGCACCGGCAAGGTGATCCCCGGTAAGTACCAGGTGCAGATTCCGGCGATCCCCGACCTCAAGTGGGATTGGTCGACGATCGTCGACCCCAAGACCGGCTTCCAGGTTCAGACGGTCGGCTCCCACTGGCCGCTCTCCCGCGCCCTGCCCAAGCGCATGCGGGACGGCATGGACCGGACCGGGCTCTGCATGGGCTGTCACAAGGAGATGACCAACCCCAAGGTCTGGCAGGCGGTCAGCACCCCGGGGATGCTGAGCGACGCCGAGCACATCGACCTGATGCACAAGATGCTGATCGAGTACCTGAAGTCGAAGAAGTAGCGGGATGGAACGCGCCAGGGAGGGCCGGCCGGGGCCGGCCCTCCCTTCACCCAAGTCATCCTTCCCGCGGTTAGCCTGTTTGGGAGAAAGCGACGATGCGAACCCTCTGGATCCCCCTCCTTCTGCTGGCCCTGACCCTGCCCGCCTGCCGCGCCAAGAAGCGCGAGAACTCCGGGCCCGCCCCCGCCCCGCCGGCGGTCTCCGCCGACCGTCCCCCGGTGGTGGAACCGGGAGCCAAGGCCGGCCCCCTCGACCCCAAGACCCTAAAGCCCCACAGCGCCACCTACGCCCACAGCGGCCTGCCGCCGGCGGAGGTGGCCAAGGTGGCGCTGATGCACCAGGAACGCGGGGAGTACGAGAAGGCGCTCGCGGTGCTCGACCAGGGGATCGCCCGATACCCCGAAAGCGCCGCCCTTTACGCCGTGCGGGGGGCGCTCTACCTTGAGCTCAAGGAGTACGGTAAGGCGATTGCCGACCTGAGCCAAAGCCTGAAACGCCACCCCGACGCCGGCGTCCTCACCAACCGGGCGCTCGCCTACCAGGCCTTCGGGCAGGAGGAGGACGCCCTTCGGGACCTCGAT
>JALSRQ010000100.1 GCA_026984675.1 Thermaceae bacterium | reverse complement strand
CCCAGGAGGTGGGGGAGGCCGGCGGCCTCGAGGTCGTTTTGGTAGAGCGGGCTGGCGAGGAGGAGGGGGCCCCCGGCGTCGAGCCAGAGCCAGGCGTCGTCGGCGTGGGGGAAGCCGCTCAGGTAGCGGACGTTGGCGGGGTGGGTGACGAGGAGGCCGTCGAGGTCCTCGAGGAGCTGAGTGAAATCGTTCACGAGCTTTAACTCCTCACCCAATTCACAAACCCCCCGCCAAGAGCACCAACCGCAAAAACGAGGCGACCTCCAGGCTCGCCCCGCCCACCAACCCGCCGTCGACGTTCGCCCCGGCGAGGATCTCGGCGAAGTTCTCGGGCTTGATCGAACCGCCGTAGAGGACCCGCACCCCCTCGGCGAAGCCGGCGCCGTAGCGCACCGCCAGCTCCTCGCGAAGGGCGGCCGCCATCGTCTCGGCGTCGGCGGGGGTGGCGGTCCTTCCGGTGCCGATCGCCCAGACCGGCTCGTAGGCGACGACCAGCCGGTCGGGCCCGCCGGGCTCGACCCCGGCAAGCGAGCGCCGGAGCTGGTCGAGCACATAGGCCACCGCCCCGCCGGCCTCCCGAACCTCCAGCGGCTCGCCGACGCAGAGGATCGGGGTGAGGCCGGCCTTCAGGGCCTGGTCGGCCTTGGCCGCCACCAGCTCGGAGGGCTCCCGCCAGTACCGGCGGCGCTCAGAGTGCCCGACCACCGCGTAGCGGGCCCCCAGGTCGGCGACCTGCAGGGCCGAGACCTCGCCGGTGTAGGCCCCCCAGGCGTGGGCGCTCACGTCCTGGGCCCCGAAGGCGACCCCGCTCCCGGCCAGTTCCTCGGCCGCCACCGGCAGGAGGGGGTGGGAAGGGAGGAGGGCGACCTCGACCCCCGGCGGCGCCGCCCCCAGCTCGTCGAGGAACTCGTTGAACCAGACCCGGGCCTCCGAGGGGGTCTTGTGCATCTTCCAGTTGCCGGCGACCAGCGGGGTCCTCACGGCCACCCCCCCAGCGCCTCGATGCCGGGCAGGGTGCCCTTCTCCAGGAACTCCAGGCTGGCCCCGCCCCCGGTGGAGACGTGGCTAAAGGCCTCCTCCAGGCCGAGCCTCTTGACCGCGGCCACCGAGTCGCCGCCGCCGACCACGGTGTAGGCGTCCGCCAGCCCGGCCACCGCCCGGGCCACCGCCAGGGTGCCCTGGTCGAAGGGCGGGACCTCGAAGACCCCCATGGGGCCGTTCCAGAAGACCGTCTTGGAACCGGCCAGGGCCTCGGCGAAGCGCCGCTGGGTCTCGGGACCGATGTCGAGCCCCTTGAGCCCGGCGGGGACGGCGTCTGCCGGGACCACCCGGGGGACCGCCCCCTCCCGGATCGCCTCGGCGGCCATCACGTCGGTGGGGAGGAGGAGCGGCTTGCCCAGCTCGCGGGCGCGGGCCAGCACCTCCCGGGCCAGGCCGAGCTTGTCGTCCTCGACCAGGGAGTCGCCGACCTCGCCGCCCTCGGCCTTGAGGAAGGTGAAGGCCATCGCGCCCCCGACCAGGATGCCGTCGGCGTGCTCCAGCAGGCTCTGGATCACCCCGATCTTGTCGGAGACCTTGGCCCCCCCGAGGACCACCCGGTAGGGGCGGCGGTAGCCGGAGAGGAGCCGGGCCAGGGCCCGGACCTCGCGCTCCATCAGCCGCCCGGCGTAGCTCGGCAGCAACCGGGCCACCCCCACCACCGAGGCGTGCTCGCGGTGGGCGCTGCCGAAGGCGTCGAGGACGAAGGCCTCGCCGAGCCGGGCGTAACGGCGGGCGAGCTCGGGGTCGTTCTTGGTCTCGCCGGGCTCGAACCGCACATTCTCCAAAAGGGCCACCACCCCGGGCCCGAGCCCCTGGACGACCTGGTAGGTCCGGTCGGAACCGGGCGGGAAGGGGACGTAGGTCACCGGCTGGCGGAGGAGCTCCTCCAGCCGGAAGGCCACCGGCCGCAGGCGGTAGGCGGGGTCCTCGCCCTTGGGGCGGCCGAGGTGGCTCATCAGCACCACCGTGGCGTTCTGGTGGAGAAGGTGCTCGATCGTGGGCAGGCTGGCCCGGATGCGGGTGTCGTCGGCGACCTCGCCGCCCTCCAAGGGGACGTTATAGTCCACCCGAACCAGGACCCGCTTTTCGCGGGCGTCGAGCTCCTCTAGGGTGCGCACGCCCGCCCCCTAAAGGAGCCCGGCCAGCAGGCCGACGAGGTCCGCCACCCGGTTGGCGTAGCCCCACTCGTTGTCGTACCAGGCGAAGACCTTGACCAACGGCCCCAGCGCCTTGGTGAGCTTGCCGTCGACGATCGAGGAGTGAGGGTTCATCACGATGTCGGTGCGGACGAGCTCCTCCTCGCTGTACTCCAGGATCCCCTTAAGCTCGCCCTCGGCCGCTTCCTTTAGGGCCGCGTTGACTTCCTCGGCGGTGACCTCGCGCTTGAGCAGGGCGGTGATGTCGGAGATCGAACCGGTGGGGGTCGGGACCCGAAGCGACATGCCGTCGAACTTGCCCTTGAGGCTGGGCAGGGTGAGGGTGGTGGCCACCGCCGCCCCGGTGGTGGTGGGGATGATGTTCACCGCCGCCGCCCGGGCCCGGCGGAGGTCCTTGTGGGGGAGGTCGAGGATCCGCTGGTCGTTGGTGTAGGAGTGGACGGTGGTCATCAGCGCCCGTTCCACCCCGAACCGTTCCTCCAGCACCTTCATCACCGGCGCCAGCGAGTTGGTGGTGCAGGAGGCGTTGGAGATGATCCGGTGCTCGGGCCGGAGGTCCTTGTGGTTGACCCCCAGCACCACGGTGATGTCCGGGTCCTTGGCGGGGGCGGTGACGATCACCTTCTTGGCCCCGGCCTTGAGGTGCTTTTCGGCCCCCTGGCGGTCGCGGAAGCGTCCGGTGGCCTCGACCACGATGTCGACCCCAAGCTCGGCCCAGGGCAGCTTCTCGGGGTCGGGCTGGGCGGTGGCGTGCACCCGCTTGCCGTTGACGACCAGGTACTCGTCGTCGTAGGCCACCTCGCCGGGGAAGCGGCCGTAGTTGGAGTCGTACTTGAGCAGGTGGGCGAGGGTCCGGTTGTCGGTGAGGTCGTTGACCAGGACGACCTCGACGTCGCGATCCAAGAGCAGCCGGAAGACCTGCCTGCCGATCCTGCCAAAGCCGTTGATGCCTACCTTCATCGCGCACCTCCCGGCCCCATCTTACGGCCAAAAAGGGCCCCCGCCGGCCAAGCGGCGGGGGAGTGGGCCGGCCTCGGCTAGCGAATCTGGCCGGAGAGCAGCTTGTCGACCAGCGCCTGGGCGTGATCGAGGGCCTCGTCGACGCCGGCCTTGCCGAGCACCGCCTGGGTGATCGCCTGACCCAGGATGTCGAAGCGGATCTGCTCCCACTGGGGGATCTGGGGTTCGTACTTGGCGTAGTTGGCCTGCTTGAGGATTGCGTTTAGGTTGGGGTCCTCCATCAGGCGGTCCTCGAGCTCGGGCTGGCCGACCGCCTTGGGGTTCACCGGCACGTAGCCGGTGGCCGCCGAGAAGATCGCCTGCACCTCGGGGGTGATCACGAAGTTCAGGAAGGCGGCGGCGGCCTTCTTCTGGGCGTCGCTGGCGGCCTTAAAGACGATCAGGTCGGTGCCCTGAACGACCCCGTAGCCGGGCCGGTCGGGGCTTTGGCCGGGCAGGGGGGCGAGGCCGAGGTCGAACTTGGCCGCCTTCAGGTAGTACTTGTACCCCGCCGAGCTGTCGGTGGAGAAGCCGTAGGTCCCCTTGCCGAAGTTCTGGTTGATGTAGCCGGAGGTGATCGCCTTGCCCCAGCCCTCCTGGACGCTTTGGACCATGAGGCGGAGGGCCTTCTTGGCCTCCGGCGAGTTCACCACCAGCTTGCCGTCCTTCATGTACGCGCCGCCCAGGGTGAAGAACCAGTAGCCGAAGGTCGAGGTGTCGGGGCGGAACCAGTACACCGGGTTGCCCTCGGCCCGGGAGAGCTTCTTGGCCAGGGCGATGAACGCGTCCAGCGTTTTCGGAGGGGCGGCGACGCCGTACTTCCGGAGCAGGTCGCGGTTGTAGTAGAGGACCTGGACCGACTTGTTGAAGGGGACCCCGTAGACGAGCCCCTTAAACCGCACCGCGTTGACGAAGGTCGGGTTGAGGCCGGAGAGGTCGACCCCCAGGGCCTGGACCGGGGTCACCGCGTTGGCCTCGAGGTAGAGCGCGATCTGGTTCTCGTAGGCCTGGGCCAGGGTGGGAAGCTTTCCGGCCGCGAAGGCGGCCTTGATCTTGGTCGAGAGGTCGCGGTAGCCGCCCTGGTTGATCGGCCGGATGCAGAACTCGCCCTGGTGGCGCTTGTTGAACTCGATCACCAGGTTCTCCAGGGCCGCCCGCGGGGCCCCGCCGCGGAAGGCGTGCCAGAGCTCGGCGACCACCGGCGCCTTGGCGCACTGGGCCTTGATCACGTCCTCGGCCTTCTGGGCCGAAGCCACCCCAAGGATCAGCAGGACCGCCAGCAACCATCGCTTCACACCGATCACCTCCTCCTATTTGATACCACTTCGGGCAATCCCCTCGACGAACTGCCGCTGGGCGAAGAAGTACCCCACCACGATCGGGAGGATCGCCATCGTCGAGGCCGCCATCAGCTGCCCGTAGTCGCTGCCGGCCTCGCCGATGAAGGCCTGGAGCCCCACCTGGACGGTGCGCATCTCCGGGCTCTGGGTGACGATCAGGGGCCAGAGCAGGGCGTTGTAGGCCCCCAGGAAGTTGAAGATGCCAAAGGTCACCAGCCCCGGCACCGCCAGGGGAAGCGCGATCCGAAACAGCAGGGTGAGGTAGCTGGCCCCGTCGATGCGGGCGGCGTCAAAGAGGTCCTGGGGCAGCGAGCGGTAGAACTGCCGGAGGAGGAAGATGCCGAACACCGAGGCCAGCCAGGGGACGATCAGGGCGTAGAAGGTGTCGAGCCAGCCGAGCTTGGCGAGGACGATGTAGTTGGGGATGAGCAGCACCTCGCCCGGGATCATCATCGTTCCTAAAAGGAGCAGAAAGACCGGCTCCCTTCCCGGAAACCGCACCCGCGCGAAGGCGAACCCCGCCATCGCCGCCAGGAAGAGCCCCACCACCACCTGGGTGCCGGCGGTGACGAAGGAGACGTAGAAGTAGCGGGCGAAGGGGGCGGCGTGCCAGGCCTCGCGGTAGTTGTGGAAGACGTAACCGAACAGGCCGGGGCTCAGGTTCACCCACTCCATCCGCCAGTAGTCGCCGGCCGAGCGCACCGCGTCGGGCGCGAGCTCGGGCCGCACCGCGCGGTAGGACTTGGGGAGGTAGAGGACCACCGGCAGCAAGCGGAAACGCCGATGGGTGGTGTTGGTAAAGGAAAACCGCCAACCCCCCGGAACCCGCTCGACCGCGATGCGGGTGCCCTCGCTGCGGGGGTCGTGGAAGGCCCCCGGGGGCTTGGGGATCCGGACCCGGGGGCGGGGCCCCTCGCCACCGGCGGCGACGAAGAAGGTCACCGTACGTCCGGGCGCGAAGCCGCCCCACCACCGGTTCCCCCCCTCGGCCCCCAGCCGCATCGCCGCTTGCCAGTTGGCGGGCCGCATCCGCTGGGGCACCCAGATCGGCTCGGCCTGCTGGGCCTCCTGGGGGCTTTTGACGCTGGTGGCCAGCATCCAGTAGAAGGGGAAGGCCATGATCCCCCCGCCGGCGGTCAAGACCGCGTAGATGAGAGCGCGCCCCAGGAGGAAACGAAGCCTACTCGCCATAGGTCACCCGCCGCTCCAGCACCCGCCGCTGCAGCAGGGTCAGGAAGAGGATCACCCAGAACACCGTTACCGCGATCGCCGAGGCGTAGGAGAAGTCGGAGTCGCGGAAGCCTTTGTTGTAGAGGTACATGGTCAGGGTCAGGGTGTCGTTCAGGACCCCTCCGGTCGGGGTCATGACGTAGACCTGGGTGAAGACCTGAAAGGCCCCGATCAGGCCGATGATGGCGAGGAAGAAGGTGGTGGGGGAGAGCAGCGGCCAGGTGATGTGGCGCTGGAGCTGCCACCAGGAGGCCCCGTCGATCATCGCCGCCTCGTAGTACTGCCGGGGGATCGACTGCAGACCGGCCAGCAGGATGACCACGTTGTAACCCAGCAGGTGCCAGACGCTCATCGCCATGATGGCGACGAAGGCCACGCTGGGCCCGGCCCAAAACCCCGCCAGGCGCACCCCCAGGGGCCGGAAGAGGAGGGCGAAGACGCCGTCGGGGGTATGGAGCCAGTCGAACCCCGGGGTGCCGAGGAGCCAGTTCAGAAAGCCGAACTCGGGGTGGTAGATCCACATCCAGACCGCCGCCGCGGCGGTGAGGGCGGTGATGTAGGGGAGGAAGTACAGGGTGCGAAAGAGCCCCAGCCCGCGCACCCGCTCGTTGAGCAAAACGGCCACCAGGGTGCCGAGGAGGATCCCGGTGGGTACGGTGAAGACCACGTACCAGAAGGTGTTCGACATCGCCCGCCAGAAGAGGGGGTCGTGGAAGAGGATCCGGTAGTTGAGCAGCCCGACGAAGCGGCTTTGGGTGATGAAGCTCACCTTATTAAAGAGGCTGATGTAGAAGGCGAACAGGCCGGGGAGGACGTGCCAGACAAGGATCAAGGCGAGGCTCGGCCAGACGAAGACCCAACCCCAGAAGGCCGCCGCCCCCCGCTCGGGGAGCCGGTGGCGGAGCCCCCCGTAGAGCAGAAAGGCAGCGAGCACCGGGGCCAGGGCCAAGAGGGGCCGGGCCGGCCCGGCCAGGCCGGCGAGGGCGGCGATCAGGGCAAAGAGCGTCCACCCGCCGGGCCGGCGGTAGGCCCCCAGGGCGGCGACCAGAAGGGCCAACGCCGCCAGCGCCCAGGCGAGGGGACCGGTGACCCCGGGGCCGAAGCCGAGCCCGGCGGCCTCGGCCGACAAAAAGCCCAGCACCCCAAAACCGAGCACCGCGGGGGCCAGGTAGGGGTCGAAACGCTTCACCGGTTTCTGAGTATACGCGCTTAAGATAGGGGCGTGGTCATGGAAAACCGCCGTGCCCGGCGGGACTACGAGATCCTGGAGACGATCGAGGCCGGTCTGGTGCTCAAGGGGACCGAGGTCAAGTCGCTGCGCCAGGGGAAGGTGGACTTCACCGGCAGCTACGCCCGCTTTCGGGGCGGCGAGCTCTGGCTGGAGGACCTCTACGTCGCGCCCTACGAGAAGGGTTCCTACGCCAACCCCGACCCCCGCCGGCCCCGCAAGCTCCTCCTGCACCGCGACCAGCTCCGGCGGCTCCGGGGCAAGCTGGAGCAGCGGGGGCTCACCCTGGTGCCCCTCAAGATCTACTTCAACCAGCGCGGCTACGCCAAGGTGCTCCTAGGCCTGGCCCGGGGGCGCAAGGCCTACGAGAAGAAGGCCCTCGACAAGCGCAAGGCGCTGGAGCGGGAGATCGAGAGTTGGTACGGCTAGGCGTGCGACCGGCGCTCGGCGTCCTGGCGCTCCTCGGGCTGGCGCTGGCCCAGGCGCCCAAGCCCCTGCTGGCGAACGGCGTCCCCCTCACCGCCCGCTACCCCCTGAACCGGGGCATCTCCTACACCGAGGCGCGGGGGCTGGCCGGCGCGCTCGGGCTCGGCTACCTGGTCGCCGGCGGCGACCTCTACCTCACCCTGGGGGCCCGGGGGGTGCGGCTCGCGATCGCGTCCGGCCCCAAGGCGGCGGTGACCGCGAAGCCGCCCGCCGCCTTCCGGCAGGAGGGGCGGGTGATGGCGCCGGTGAAGGCGGTGGCCCAGGCCCTCGGGGCGCGCTACCAGGGGAGCCCGGTGGGGCTGCGGGTGAGCTTGCCGCCGGCCCGCTACCAAAGCCACCTCCTCAGCCAGGCGGGGGAGGCCGACCAGCTCTTCGTGGGGTTTTCCCGCGACGTCAACCTGGTGCCCCTCGAGGCCGGCCGCTTCCGGGTGATCGGCGGGGCGGCCGAACCCGGGTTCTGGCCGCTCTTCGGCCGGCACCTCTACGGCCTCGAGCTGGCCCCCGACCCCTACGGCCTCGTGCTGACCCTGCGGGGGGCCGAGAACCAGCCCCTCCGCTACGCCCCGGTGCCCGGGGGGGCGATGTTCTGGGTGGGGTCCCCGCCGCCCGCCCCCGACCCCCCGCGGGTGGTGGTCGACGGCGGCGAGAGCCCGGCGATCCGGAAGGTGGCCGAGGGGGTGGTCGCCGCCCTCCGGCGGGCCGGCCTCGAGGCCCGCCTCTCCCAGGCCCAGGGGACCGCCGCCCGGGCCGAGGCCGGCACGGCCGCCGACGTCTTCCTGGTCCTGGCCCCGGGCCCCGCCCCGGCGGTCTACAGCTACCGCCCCCGGGGGCGGGCGCTCTCGCTCCGGTTCGTGGTCAAGGCCCGCGAGGCCCTGCTGCTTGGGGGGGCGCCGCCGGCGCTCGCCCGCCTGGTGGCCCCGGCCGAGGCCAGCGTTCGGCTCGCCGCCCGGCTCGCCGAGGCCCTGGGGGCCCCCCGGGGGCAGGCGGAGATCGCCCTCTTGGCCTGGGCCCCCAAGGCCGCGGCCCTGGTCGAGCTGCCGGCGGGAACGGGGGGCGAGGCCGCCGGCAGGATCGCCCGCGGGGTCCTCGCCTACCTGGGGAGGAAGCCGTGAAGCGCTACCTGAGCGGATGGAACCTGGCCGGCGCCCTGGTCTTCCTGCTGGGGCTTGGGGGCCTTTGGTACGGGAGCCGGCTGCCGCCCGGGCGGGTGATCCACCCCCCCGCCCCGGTGGTGGCCCCCGAGGCCGAGCCCAGGGAGGCCGACCTCGCCCTCTACTTCGCCAACGCCGACGCCACCGGGTTCGTCCTGGAGCGGCGCAAGGTCCGGCTGGGGCCCGGCGAGGACCGGCTCGCGCGGGCGCTCGCCGAGCTCGCCCGGGGCCCCGAGATCGCCGGCGCAAGGGCCCTCCTTCCCAAGGGGGCCCCGCCCCCCCGGGCCTTCCGGGCCGGCGGGACGGTCTTCCTCGACCTGCCCGGGGCCTACCGCGCCCTCGGCTACGGGGTTCGGGGCGAGAGCCTGTTGCTCTACGGGCTGGCCAACACCGCCCTGGCCAACAGCGGCGCCGAGGAGGTGCGCTTCCTCCTCGACGGACGACCGGCGATGGCCCTCATCCACCTCTCGCTGGCCGACCCGATCCGGAGGGCGCGGTGACCCTCAAGGACTGGCAGGACTGGGTGGCGGCCTTCGACGCCGAGCGGGGGTGGGAGGGCGTCCGGGACGAACACGTCGCCCTCCACCTGGTCGAGGAGCTCGGCGAGATCGCCCGCGAGCTCCTGCGCCAGAGCGGCTACAAGGAGGGGGAGGCGCGGCTGGGGGAGGAGATCGCCGACCTCCTCCTGCTCCTTTTCAAGCTGGCCAACCAGCAGGGAATCGACCTCGAGGCCGCCCTGGAGGCCAAGGCCCGGGAGCTCACCGAGCGCTTTCCGATCGAGGAAGCCCGGGCCGCGATGCGCCGCTACCGCTCCCGCCATGCGGATTGAACGCCTGGTCCTCCACGGCTTCAAGTCCTTTGCCGACCGCACCGAGCTCGCCCTCCTCCCCGGGGTGACCGCGGTGGTGGGGCCGAACGGCTCCGGCAAGTCGAACCTGGTGGAGGCGATCCGCTTCGTGGTGGGGGCCCGGGCCGGGCGGCTCCGGGCCCGGGGGGCCGGGGAGCTCATCTTCCAGGGGGCGCCGGGGCGGCGGCCGGCGGGGTTCGCCGAGGTGGTGCTGGGGCTGGCGGAGGGCCTCGAGGTCCGCCGGCGGATCTACCGCGACGGCCGGCAGGAGGTGCGCCTTGGCGGCGAGCGGGCCAGCCTGCGGCAGGTGGCCCAAGCCCTGGCCGGCAGCGGGTTGGGGCCGAGCGGAGCGGCGATCATCGGCCAGGGGCAGGTGGCCGGGGCGATCGAGGCCCCGCCCGAGCGTCTCCTGGCCGCCCTGATCGAGGCCGCCGGCCTGGCCGGGGTCGAGGCCCAGGCCCGGGAGGCCGAGCAGAGGCTGGCCGCCGCCCGGGCCCGCCTCGACCAGCGGGCCGAGCGGGTCGAGGCCCTGGCCAACCGGCGGGCCGGCCTGGCCCGGGCCGCCGAGGAGGCCCGGAGGGCCAGGGAGCTCGCCCGGGAGCGGCTGGGCATCCGCCGCCACCTCCTGGCCCGGACGATGGAACGCGCCGAGCGCGCGATCGCCGAGGCCGAGGCCAGGGAGGCCGCCCTTAAGGCCGAGCTGGCCCGCTTGACGGAGGAGGAGACCCGGCGGAAGGCCGAGCAGTCGGCGCTCCGCTCCCGAATGGAGGCCGCCCCGCCGGCGGCCGAACCCGCCCTCCTCGCCGCCGAGGAAAAGCGCCTCGCCGAGCGGGCCGCGATGCTCGCTCGGGAGGCCGAGCTCTTGGCCGAGCAGGCGGCCCGGCTCGAGGCCGAGCTCGCCGAACGGCCGCCCCTGCCCGACCCTCCGCCCCGCCCCCAGCGGAGCGAGGAGGAACTTGACGCGGCCGAGCGGGCGCTCAAGGCCCGGATCCGGGCCGAGGAGGAGCGGCTCAGGAAGGCCCGCGCCCGCCACCGGCGCTACCTCGAGGCCCAGGCCCGCTACCAGGCGGCCCTCGAGGCCCACCGGGCCGCCCAGACCGAGCGGGAACGGCTGGAGTCCGAACGCCGGCGGCTCGCCGCCGAGGTCGAGGCCCTGACCCGGAAGCGAGCCGACGCCGAGGCCGCTCGCCGGGCCTTCGCGGAGCAAAGGGATCCCCTCGCCGCCGAGCTCCGGCGGCTGGAGGCCGAGCTGGCCGCCGTCCAGAGGGAGCGGGCCCGGGAGCAAAGGGCCCTCCGCCGCGCCGCCGGTCCCCGGGCGCTCCTCGAGGCCGGGCTGCCCGGGGTGTTGGGGAGCGTCGGCGAGCTCCTGGTCTTCCCCCCCGAGCTCCGGCGGGCGGCCGAGGCCGCCCTGGCGGGGCGGGTCGACTGGGTGTTGGTGGCCGACGAGGCCGCCCTCCGCCAGGCGGTGGCCTGGCTAAAGGAGCGGGGCCTCTCGGCCACCCTGCTGGCCCGCGACCTCGCCCAGCCGCCCCCCGAGCGGCCGGTGCCCCGGCTCCCCGGCGTCGAGGGGCGGCTCCGGGACCGGGTGGGCATCCCCGGCGAGGAGGGGCTCACCCGCACCCTGCTCGGCGAGACCCTGCTCGCCCGCGACCTCGACGCCGCCCTGGCCGCCTTTCGAGCCAACC
>JALSRQ010000099.1 GCA_026984675.1 Thermaceae bacterium | reverse complement strand
TGGAGGCAAAAGTCTTCAGGCTACCTCTTCTCGGCTATTTTAGCATCCCCCATTTGGGGGCCCCCGTTTGGGGGTTGACACGGTTTCTGGCGAACCGGGGCCTCCCGGGGGCAGTATGGGGGCGATGGCGATCCTGCTGATCCCCACCCTGGGCCCCCTGCACCTCGCCCACCCCCGCTACAACCCGGTGACCCCGCTGGAGCTCACCCGGGCCTTCGGCCCCGACGCCGTCCTGCTCGCCTCCCAAAGCCCTGAGGGCCTGGCCGAGGGGCGCTGGCGGGATGAGGAACAGCTCCCCCTCTACCACCTGCTCCCCTGGGCCGAACGGACCGGGGTCCCGGTGGAGGCGCTGGGGGAGCGGGCCGAGGACCTTCGCGGGGAGGCCGAGCGGTTCCGCGGCTACCTCGAGGAGATGCCGGCGGGCCGGCGGTACCTGGAGGAGGAGGCCGCCCTCCGGGCCCCGCTCGAGGCCGCCCTAAAAACCCCCCTCACCCCCGAGCGGCTGGGGGACGAGGCCTTTCTGGCGGTGCTCAAGGGCTATCTGGAGGGCGTCCGCACCCGCTTCGGGGCGGGCCCCGCCACCGGGTTCCGGGAGCTCCGGATGGAGCAGGTCGCCGAGGCGATCGGCCGGCGGGGGCCGGGACGCTACGCGGTCTGGGTCGACCTCCTCGACTACCCCGAGCTCCTCGCCCGGCTCCCCGAGGCCCGGCCGCCCGGCCCCCACGAACCCACCGAGGCCGAGCGGCAGCGGGCGGTGCTCGACCGGGCCTGGCGGCTCGCCGAGGAGGACGACCCGGCCAGCCTTCTCGCCCAGTTGCAGGCGATCCCCGGGGCCGAGGCCGGCTACCTGGCGGCCCAGCTCTACCTCGCCGCCGGGCGCTGGCAGGACGCCCTCACCCTGCTGGAGAAGGTCGCCGAGGGCGACTTCCACCACCCCGGCTACCTGCCCGGCTACCTCCTCGCCCGGCTCGGCCAGCTCCGCGACCTGGCCGGCGAGCGCGAGCGGGCGCTCCGGGCTTACCGGGGGGTGCTGGCCCTCTCGTGGGCGCCGGAGGAGGCCCGGACCATCGCCCTGGCGGGCCTGCGCACGCCGTTTCGGTTGGAGTAGCTAGCGCTGGGAGGCGAGCCGCCCCAGCACCAGCCGGCTCACCTCGCGGAGGGGCTCGAAGACCCCCTTGCCCTGGATCGCCACCGCCTCGAAGACCGGGTACTTTTGCTCGGGGTCGATCACCGCCCGGATCATCTCGACCGGGAGGGCGTTCTCGAGGTCGCGCTTGTTGATCTGGAGGACCATCGGGATCTCGGCCAGCGAGAGCTCGTACTCGGCGAGGTTCTCCCGCAGGTTGCGCATGCTCTCGGCGTTGGCCCGCAGGCGATTGGGGGCGCTGTCGGCGACGAAGACGATCCCGTCCACCCCGCGGAGGATGAGCTTGCGGGAGGCGTTGTAGAAGACCTGGCCGGGAACCGTGTAGAGGTGGAACCGGGTCTTAAAGCCCTTGACCTCGCCGAGGTCCACCGGCAGGAAGTCGAAGAACAGGGTGCGCTCGTCCTCGGTGGCCAGCGAGACCATCTCGCCCTTGCGGTCCTCGGGGATCCGGGAGTAGACGAACTTCAGGTTGGTGGTCTTGCCGGAGAGCCCCGGTCCGTAGTAGACGATCTTGAAGTTGATCTCCCGGGTGGCGAAGTTGATCGTGCTCATAGGTCTCCAAAGAGGTCGTCGAGGAGGGCCGAGGCCGACTCCCGGTACTCGGTGTCGAGGCCCAGCTTCTCCCGGGCCGAGGCCGACTCCACCTTGGCCCGCTGGGTGATGCGGTCGAGCATCCCGGCGGCCCGCTTGCCGAAGAGCTTCACCCGGCCCACCGGGGCGTTCTGGTCGAAGATGAGGACCAGCAGGGTGAGGTCGTTGACCTCCTCGACGTAGAGCCCCTGCCGCTCCCCCTGGTGCACCAGCTCGGAGAACCGGGGCTCGCCGAGGAGCTCGGCCAGCGCCTTGGTGGCGGCGGCGTTGCCGGCCACCAGGGTGGCCAGGGAGTCGAGCGCCGGCGGGCGCGGGGCCCAGAGGGCCTCCTTATGAGCGAGCACGAAGCCCTTGCGGTCCACCAGGAGGGCGTACTGGGCTCCGGTGTCCTCGATCAGCTTTTCCAGGACCCGGCTCGCCTCTTCGAAGGACTCCCCGAAGAGGGCGATCGAGGGCTCAATCATAGTGCCGCCAGTTTACCATAGCGGCCGGCTAGCCCTGTTCCCGGGAGTCGACCCGGACCCGGGTGCGGATCCCCCCCCGCGGGTTGTAGACCGTCTCCACCACCAGGTAGCGGGGGTCCTCGAGGCGGGCCAGGAGGTCCTGGTAGACGAGGGCGGTGACCTCCTCCTGGGTGATCCCGATCTGGCGGAACGAGATCAGGTAGTACTTGAGGCTTTTGAGCTCCAAAATCCAGCTCCCCGGCACGTACTCGATCGCCAGGGTGCCGTAGTCGGGCAGTCCCGAGAAGGGGCAGACCGCCGAGAACTCCCCGGGGGCGGTGCGGTAGGTCACCCGTTCCCGCACCGGGTGGGCGAACGGGATGCGGTCGATCGTCCTCTGGCGGGCCTCGGGGGGGAAGAAGAGCCGCACCTCGCCGCCCGGGCGCACCCCGAAGCGGGCCATGTACCGAAGCGCCGCCCGGGTGTGCGCGCGGGCCTTTTGGAGCTCCTCCTCCACCCGTTTTTCAAGCTCGGGATCCATCCTCGACCCCCCTTCGCTCGGCCCGGCTGAGGAGCGCGAACACCAGCCCGATCAGCGCCGGCACCGCGAGCCCCGCCAGGGCGTAGAACAGGTAGCGGCTCGGGGTCCGGGTCTTGGGCATGATCCCGGTGTAGATCAGGGGGTTGGGGTCCGGGGGCAGGGTCACCACCCGGCCGGTCATCGTCGCCTCCCCCCTGAAGGTGGTGTCGAGGACCACCAGCACGTAGCGCCCGGGTCCGGGGTCGGGAAGCCGGGCGCGGTAGGTGCCGGGGGCGGTCTCCTTGAGGGCGGCCTCGGCCACCACCGGGGCCGGGAGCTTGGCGCCGCCGGTGCGGGAGAGCCGGCCGTCCTTCATCCAGGCGAGGAGCCGGGGGTCGGGCTTGGCCAGGAGCACCTTGAGCACCGCTCCCCGGATCGGCAGGGTGCTGGTCTCGCCGACCAGCGCGACCTTGACCCCGAGCCCGGCGGGGCCTTGGGTCAGGGTGGTCACCGCCTGCACCGGCTCGGCGTGGGCCCAGGCCAGGCCGAGGAGGAAGGGCAGCAGGAGCGCGAGCCTTCGCACGACGACCAGCCTACCTCGACCCCGGGGGCAAGAGCAGCGTCCCCCGCATCTCCATCGGCTGGGCCAGCACCCAAAGCGCCAGCGCCACCAGCAGGAAGAAGTAGGCGAAGACCACCCCGCCGGCCAGGAAGTGGTCCCGCTGGCGCGCCCGGCCGAAGAGCACGTAGCTTGAGGCCAACAGGCCGAGGTAGAGGATCCCCACCTGGAGGGGGTAGAGCCAGTTCTCGGGGACCAGCGCGGCCAGCGTCCAGTCGGGCTCCCCGACCGGCAGCCCGAGGTTGGCCAGGGCCTGCTGGGTCACCGGCACGATGGTGGCCCAGCCGGTCAGGAAGTGGAAGGCGTAGTGGCCGGCCCACATCGCGAAGGCCAGCGGGAAGAACCCGGTCCCCCAGTAGCGGACCGCCTTCCAGGCCGTCTGACGGACGCCGGAGAGGCGGTCGGCGAGGGTCGCCACCAGCAGGGTGAGGCCGGCCCCCAGCCCGATCCAAAGGGCGTAGATGACGAGCAGGAGGACCGCCTCGTTGCGGGTCCCAAGGAGCCGGGAGAGCCCCTCGGCGATCCGGTAGTAGGCGGGAACCATCCCCAGCGCGTTCATGAAACCGGCGAAGAAGAGCAGGACCCCGAGCCACACCACGTCGAGGCGGTAGCGGGCCCGGAGCCACTCGAGGCCGGGAAACCGCGGTCTAAGGGCGACGTTGTCGTAGGGGCAGGCCCGCAGGCAGTTCAGGCAGAGGGTGCAGTCCATGTTGGTCTTGATCTCGGGCACGTAGAGCCGGGTCTCGCAGCCGGGGTAGCGAACCCCCTCGGCGGGGCCCGCCTCCCGGGCGGTCTTCCGGCCGGCGGCGGTCTCCACCCGGCCGTTCACGCAGTACTTCCCCTCGCAGGTGAGGCAGCGGGCGGGGTCGCGGGCGGTGATCTGGGTGGGGCTCACCGTGCTCAGGGTGAAGTTGAAGTTGCCCAGGGGGCAGACGTACTTGCAGAAGGTGCCCTCGGGGAAGAAGGCGTCGACCAGGAAGGCGACCCCGAAATAGCCCACGATCAGCCAGGCGGTGAGCCAGGGGCTCGCCCAGAGGTCCCAGTACTCGTAGGCGAAGAGGTAGAGGACGGTGAGCGCGATGACGAAGTACTTGTTCCGGAGCCGCCGGGGCCAACGGAACTGGGGCAGGAAGCGCTTGGCGAACCGGGTGGGCCCCCGCACCAGCATCATCGGGCAGGCGGCGCAGAAGAGGTTGCCGAAGACCGCGATCGCCAGCACCAAGAACCCCCGGTAGTGCAGCCAGACCGAGACGGTGGCGAAGTTCTTGGGGGCGAGCTGGCGGCCGAAAAAGCCGTCGTAGAGCGCCAGAAACGCCACCAGCAGGAGGGGGAGCTGGAGCACGAACCGGCTGTAGCGCCAGCGGAGAAAGCGACCGAGCAGGGGGACGCGCAAAAGGTCGAAGGTCCTCATGGGACGGTGAGCCGCACCTCCTTCGTGTACTTCTTTCCGGACGCGTCGTAGGCGGTGATCGTGAGCACCCAGTCGCCGCGCATGTTGAAGTCGAAGGCGTCGACCCGCCAGAGCCCGGGACCGGCGGGGTGGGCCTCGGCCTTGACCGGGATCATCCCGGGGTGGGTCATGTCGCCGACCACCGTCATCCGGGTGTACTCGACCCGGGGGTCGACCTCGATGCACACCTCGGCCTTGCCCACGGTGGGGTGTTCCGGGACGAAGCGGACCTTGGCCTGGAGGGGTTCGCCGTGCTTCGGCTGGCAGGCCGCCAGCGCCAGAACCAGGAGCCAGGCCCACTTCCGCACGGCGCTATGTTACCCCCGCGGGGTGTGAAAGGATGAGGGGCATGGAAGGGTATCCGGCGGTGGTCGAGCTGGAGGTTCGCTACCGCGACCTCGACCCCTTGGGGCACGTGAACAACGCGGTCTACCTCTCCTACATCGAGCTCGCCCGGGTGCGCTACTTCGAGCTTTTGGGCCTGGCCGAGGGGGCCATGGGCACCGGCCCGGCCCCGGTGGTGGCCCGGGCCGAGATCGACTACCTGCGGCCGGTCTTCCTCGGCCAGCGGGTCCGGGTGGGGGCGCGGATCGAGCGGGTGGGGCGGACCAGCTTCGCGATGGCCTACCTGGTGGCCGCCCTTGGCAAACCGGCGGCCCGGGCGAGGACCGTCCACGTGATGGTGGCGGGTCGGGAGAAGGTCCCCCTGGGTCAGGAGCTGAGGGCCAGGATCGCCGCCTTGGAGCGCCTGCCGGTCGAGGGGCTCGGGGGTTAAGCTGGGGGCCGTGAAGCCGACGCCGCTTTTCGAACTGCACAAGAGGCTGGGCGCCCGCATGGTGGAGTTCGCCGGCTTCGCCATGCCGCTCCACTACGGCTCGATCAAGGCCGAGCACCTGGCGGTGCGCCAGGGGGTGGGGGTCTTCGACGTCAGCCACATGGGGGAGTTCTGGGTGGTCGGCGACGAGGCCCTCCCCTTCCTGGAGTACGCCACCACCAACCGGGCCGGCCGGCTCAAGCAGGGGCGGGCCCAGTACACGATGCTGCCCAACGTCGAGGGGGGGGTGGTGGACGACGCCTACCTCTACCTGCCCGATCCCGGCCGCTACCTGATGGTGGTGAACGCGGCCAACGTGGCCAAGGACTACCGCCACCTCACCGCCCTGCTCCCCGGCTACGACGCCCAGGTCTACGACGCCAGCGAGGAGACCGCCCTCCTGGCGGTCCAGGGACCCAAGACCGTCGAGCTCCTCTCGGGCCTCACCGACGCCGACCTGGAGCGCCCCAAAAAGAACGCGGTCTTCCGGGCCGAGGTGGCCGGCCGCCCGGCGATCCTGGCCCGCACCGGCTACACCGGCGAGGACGGGTTCGAGGTCTTCCTCACCCCCGAGGACGCGCCCGGGGTCTTCCAGGCGCTGGTCGAGGCGGGGGCGACCCCGGCCGGGCTGGGGGCCCGGGACACCCTGCGGCTGGAGATGGGTTACCCCCTCTACGGCCACGAGCTCACCGACGCGACCAACCCCCTCTGCACCCCCTACGCCTGGGTGATCAAGCCCAAGGAACCGCCGTTTTTGGGCCAGGAGCGGATGCAGGCGGCCCCCTGCCGGGAGCGGCTGGTCGGCCTTTGGATGGAAAGCGGCATCCCCCGCGAGGGCTACCCGGTGGAGAAGGACGGCCGACCGGTGGGGCGGGTGACCTCGGGGGGGATCTCGCCGGTCCTGGGCCGGGGGATCGCCCTGGCCTGGGTCGAGGCCGGGTTGGCCGAGGAGGGGACCGGCCTCGAGGTCGTGATCCGGGGCCGCCGGCACCCCGCCCGGGTGCATGCGTTACCCTTTATCCGGAGGTAGGTATGAAGGTTCCCGAAGAGCTCAAGTACCGCGAAACCCACGAGTGGGCCCGGATCGAGGACGGGGTGGCCACCGTGGGGATCACCGACTACGCCCAGGAGGAGCTCGGCGACGTCGTCTACGTGGAGCTCCCCGAGGTCGGGCGGGCGGTCCGCGGGGGCGAGGCGGTGGCGGTGATCGAGTCGGTGAAGACCGCCTCCGACATCTACGCCCCCCTCTCCGGCGAGGTGGTGGCGGTGAACGAGGCCCTCGCCGACCACCCCGAGAAGGTCAACGAGGACCCCTACGGCGAGGGCTGGATCTTCAAGCTCCGGATCGCCGACCCCGCCGAGGTCGAGGCCCTCCTCGACGCCGAGGCCTACCGGAAGCTGGTCGCTTCCGAGGGGTAGCGATGCCGTACGCCCCGCACACCGAGGCCGAGGTCCGGGCGATGCTCGCGGACCTCGGCCTGGAGCGTTTGGAGGAGCTCTACGCCCATCTCCCCGCCGACCTCCTCGACCCCCCGATCGAGCTTCCCGAGCCGATGAACGAGGACGCCCTCCTCCGCCACCTCGCCGAGGTGGCGGCGAGGAACCGGCCGGGCCGGGTCTTCCTCGGCGGCGGGGTGCGCGACCACTTCGTCCCCGCGATCGTCGACACGGTGGCCGGCAGGGGGGAGTTCCTCACCGCCTACACCCCCTACCAACCGGAGGCCAGCCAGGGGGTGCTGCAGGCGATCTTCGAGTACCAGACGATGATCGCCGAGCTCACCGCCCTCGACGTGGCCAACGCCTCCCTCTACGACGGGGCGAGCGCCCTCGCCGAGGGGGTGCTGCTGGCGCTCCGGGCCACCCGGCGGATGCGGGCGATGGTGAGCCGGGGGGTGCACCCCGAGTACCGGCAGGTGCTGGCCACCTACCTGAACGCGGTGGGGGCGGACCTCGAGGAGGTCCCCCTCGAGGGCGACCGCACCCCCGCCTTCGCGGTGGCCGACGACGTCGGGGCGGTGGTGGTCCAAAGCCCCAACTTCCTCGGGGCCATCGAGGCCTACGCCCCCCTGGCCGAGGCCGCCCACGCCGCCGGGGCGCTTTTGGTGGTGGTCGCCGACCCCCTGAGCCTGGCGGTGCTCCGCCCCCCCGGCGAGCAGGGGGCCGACGTGGCGGTGGGCGAGGGCCAGCCGCTCGGCAACCCGATGAGCCTGGGGGGACCCCACTTCGGTTACATCGCGGTGAGGGAGGGGCTCCTCCGCCAGCTCCCCGGCCGGCTGGTCTCGATGACCGAGGACGCCGAGGGCCGGCGGGGGTTCGTGCTGGCGCTTTCCGCCCGGGAGCAGCACATCCGCCGGGCCAAGGCCCGCTCGAACATCACCACCAACGCCCAGAACGCCGCCCTCCGGGCCACCGTCCACCTGGCCGCGCTGGGCCCGGAGGGGCTCAAGGGGGTGGCGCTGGCCACGGCCGCCGCCGCCCGCCGGCTCTACCAGCTCCTCCTCGAGGCCGGCGGGGTCCGGCCCCTGACCCGTCCGCCCTTCTTCGCCGAGTTCGCCCTCCGGCTCCCCAAGGACCCGGCCGAGGTCCGGTCCCTGCTGGCCGAGGCCGGCTACCACGGGGCCTACCCCATCCCCGAGTACGGCGAGGGGGCCGCCCTCTTCGCCGCCAGCGAGCGGATGACCGAGGACGACCTGCTGGCCTTCGCCCGGGCCTTCTTCGTGGCGGTGGGAGGCTGACATGGGTTTTTGCTTTTCCGACCGGGTTCCCCTGATCTTCGAGCGCTCCCGCCCGGGCCGCCGGGGCACCCCGGCCCCCGCCCGGGCGGCCGACCCCGCCGAGCTCTTCGGCGAGGCGAACCTCCGGGAGCGGCCCCCCGCCCTCCCCGAGGTCGACGAGCTCACCGCCCTGCGCCACTACACCAACCTCTCCCGGCGGCAGGTGGGGGTGGACACCACCTTCTACCCCCTGGGCTCGTGCACCATGAAGTACAACCCCCGGGTCCTCGAGGCCGCCGCCCGGCTGTTCGCCGACCTCCACCCCTACCAGGACGAGGCCAGCCTGCAGGGGGCGCTCTTCCTGATGCACGAGCTCGGCGAGTACCTGAAGGCCCTCACCGGCATGGACGCGATCACCCTGCAGCCGGCGGCCGGGGCCCACGGCGAGCTCACCGGGATGCTGGTGGTGCGGGCCTACCACGCCGACCGCGGCGAGCTGGAGCAAAGGCGGGTGGTGCTGGTCCCCGACAGCGCCCACGGCTCCAACCCGGCGACCTCGGCGATGGCCGGGTTCGAGGTCCGGGAGGTTCCCTCCGACGCCGACGGCGAGGTCGACCTCGAGGCCTTGAAGCGCGAGCTCGGCGACCACGTCGCCGCCATCATGCTCACCAACCCCAACACCCTGGGCCTCTTCGAGCGCCGTATCCTCTCGCTCACCGAGGCCGCCCACGCCGCCGGGGTGCAGCTTTACTACGACGGCGCCAACCTGAACGCGATCATGGGCTGGGCCCGCCCCGGCGACATGGGCTTCGACGTCGTCCAC
This sequence comes from Thermaceae bacterium, assembly GCA_026984675.1. Taxonomy (GTDB): domain Bacteria; phylum Deinococcota; class Deinococci; order Deinococcales; family Marinithermaceae; genus WFXV01. Next base: position 2,093 of record JALSRQ010000099.1, on the reverse strand, counting down.
CTGAACCTCCACAAGACCTTCGCCACCCCCCACGGCGGCGGCGGCCCCGGCGCCGGGCCGGTGGCGGTGAAGGCCCACCTCGCCCCCTACCTGCCGGTGCCGCTGGTCGAGAAGACCCCGGCCGGCTACCGCCTCGATTTCCAGCGGCCCAAGTCGATCGGCCGGGTGCGGAGCTTCTTCGGCAACTTCGGGGTGCTGGTCAAGGCCTACGCCTACATCCGCCTGCTGGGGCGAGAGGGGCTCAAACGGGCGGCCGCCCTCAGCGTGCTGAACGCCCGCTACCTAAAGGAGCTCTTGAAGCGTCGGGGCTACCGCGTCCCCTACGACGGCCCCACCATGCACGAGTTCGTCGCCCAGCCCCCCGAGGGGCTCCGCGCCCTCGACGTCGCCAAGGCCCTCCTCGACGAGGGGTTCCACCCGCCCACGATCTACTTTCCGCTGATCGTCAAGGAGGCGATGATGATCGAGCCCACCGAGACCGAGGCCAAGGAGACCCTGGAGGCCTTCGCCGAGGCGCTCGGGCGCATCGCCCGGCGCGGGCAAGAGGATCCCGACTGGCTCCACGGCGCCCCCTACACCACCCCGGTCCGGCGGCTCGACGAGGTCAGGGCCAACCGCCGCCCGGTGCTCCGCTGGCGGCCCGACTAGCGGCGGCGGAGGTAGCGCCAGCCGAGCGGGGGCAGGGGGAGCGCGCCCCGGTAGGTGCGGAGCTCCCGGACGTCCTGCCAGGCCCCCGGGGGCAGGGGCAGGCGGGCGGGGCGGGGGCCGTTGTTGAAGGCGAGCAGCATCTCGCCTGGGCCGGGCTCGCCGCGGAAGAAGGCGAGGACCGGCCCCCGGCCGTAATAGGTGCGCAGGAGGGGGCTTTTGAGCGCCGGATAGCGGCCTTTGAGGCCGGCGAGGAGGCGGTAGAAGGCCCGCATCGAGCGGTCGCAGCGGTCCCACTGGATCGGGTAGCGCTCCTTGTCGTAGGGCGCCTTTTCCCCCAAGAAGGCGCAGTCGTCGCCCTGCCAGACCACCGGCACCCCGGGCTGTCCGAAGAGGAGGGCAAGGGCCAGCCGTTCCCGTGCCTTGGCCTGGGGGCTCGGAACCTCGCCGAAGCGCCCCCCGCCGAGGTCGGTGAGCAGCCTCGAGGTGTCGTGGGAGGCGATCAGGTTGAACCCCATCGCCGCCGCCGCCTCGGGCATCCGGCGGTAGTACTCGGCCAGCCGGGCCAGCGCCCGGCGCCCGCTGGCGAAGGCGGCCGGCTTGCCCTTGGCGTAGGGGAGCAGGATCTTGCGGCCGAGGTGGTAGTTCATCAGCGAGTCGAAGCCCGACGGCCCCACCCAATCGGGCCGGAGGTCCCAGATCTCGCCGACTACGTAGGCGTCGGGCTTGATCCTCCTGAGCTCGGCCTTGAGCTCGGCGAAGAAGGCCCGGGCCCGGATCAGCTCGGTGGGCACGTCGACCCGCACCCCGTCGAACCCGAAGCGCAGCCAGTACTTGGCCACCTCGATCAGGTAGCGCCGCACCCCGGGGTCGCCGGTGTTGAGCTTGGGAAGGGAGGCGACGTTCCACCAGCTGGTGTAGGCGCGGCCGTCGCCGGGGAGGAAGGGCCACCTCTTGACGAAGTACCAGTTCCAGTAGGGCGAGTTCGGCCCCCGCCGGACCACGTCGCGGAAGGCCCAGAACCCGAGCCCGGTGTGGTTGGGCACGAAGTCGAAGAGCACCCGGATCCCGAGGGCGTGGGCCCGCCTCAGCACCCGGCGCAAGAGGGCCTTGTCGCCGAACTTGGCGGCCACCTTGAGGTAGTCGTGGGTGTCGTAGCCGTGGGCGGAGCCGGCCTCGAAGACGGGGTTCAGGTAGAGGAGCCCGACCCCCTGGCGGGCGAGGTCGGGGAGCTTTTCCAAAAGCCCGGCCAGGTCGCCGCCGAAGTACTGGTGGCAGCAGTGGTAGGGGGTGATCGGGCCGTTCCAGGGGGAGAGGATGGGGACGAAGTGGGGGTCCCTTTGCTGCCAGACCCGGTTGAAGTTGTACTCGTCGGAGGCCAGGGCCTGGCGGTCGTTCTCGGGGTCGCCGTTCTTAAACCGCTCGGGGAAGACCTGGTAGCCGGTCCG
>JALSRQ010000098.1 GCA_026984675.1 Thermaceae bacterium | reverse complement strand
GAGCATCCTCTCGGCCCTCACCGACCCCGACCGGGTCCCCGCCCTGGTCTACCGCCGCCGGCGGCTGGAGGCCGGCCCCCGGGTGGTGGCGCTGGGGGGCGGGACCGGGCTCGGGCGGCTGCTTTCCGGGCTCAAGTCGGTCACCGCCCACACCACCGCGGTCGTCGCCGCCACCGACGACGGCGGTTCCACCGGCCGGCTGCGGGCGGCCTTCGGGGTCCCTGCGGTCGGCGACCTGGTGGACTGCATGGCCGCCCTCTCCCCGGCCGCCCGCACCCCCGAGCTGATGCGCTACCGCTTCGCCCGGGGCGGCGAGCTCGCCGGCCACACCTTCGGGAACCTCTTCCTGGTCAGCCTCTACGAACTCACCGGCGACTTCGCCGAGGCGATCCGCAGCGCCAACCGCATGCTGGCGCTGTTGGGGGCGGTCTGGCCCAGCACCCCGGAATCGGCGGTGCTGGTCGCCGAACTCGACGACGGTCGCCGGGTCGCCGGGGAGTGCCGGCTGCGCCAGGCCGGCGGCCGGGTGGCCCGGGTCGCCCTCGACCCCCCCGAGGTGGCGGCGATGCCCGAGGCGGTGGCGGCCCTGGAACGGGCCGAGCTGGTGGTGCTGGGGCCGGGAAGCCTCTTCACCAGCATCGTGGCCAGCCTCCTGCCCCCCAAGGTGCGGGCGGCGGTGCGGGCGAGCCCGGGACGGCTGGTCCAGGTGGTCAACCTGATGAGCGAGCCCGGCGAGACCGACGGGATGGACGCCTTCGCCCACGTCGAGGCGGTGGCCCGTCACCTGGGCCGCTGGCCCGAGGTCGCGCTGGTCCACACCGCCGGATTCCCCGAGGGGGTGCTCGCCCGCTACGCCGCCGAGGGCCAGCACCCGGTGCCCTACGACCCCGCCCCCTTCCAGGCCCGGGGGATCCGGGTCGTCGAGGGGGACTTCCTCGAGGCCGGCCCGCTGGCCCAGCACGACCCTAAAAAGCTCATCCGGGCGTTGGTAGGATTGCTGCCGTGATCCTCCTGGCCCTGGCCACCGCCCTCCTCCTCACCGACCCCGCCGGCGACGTGCCCCCGCCCGGCTACGCCTGGCCCCAGGCGGCGGTCTACCAGGAGGTGGGGTTCGCCGACCTGGTGGGGTTCAGGGTCGAGAAGAAGCAGGAGGGGCTGGCCTTCGGCTTCCGCCTCGACCGCACCCCCAACCCCGGTCGGGCGCCGCTTGGCTTTTCCCTGGCGGTGCTGGCGGTCTACCTCGACACCGGCCCCGGCGGCCTGGCGGTGCTCCCCGGGGCGGGGTTCCCGGTCGCCGAGGACGCCGCCGCCGATCGGGCGGTGGTGGTGAGCGGCTGGGGGGCCCTCCTCTACGACCTGAAGACCGGCCGGGCGGTGCCGGTGCCCGCCCGGCGCCAGGGGGACTGGATCGTGGTTCAAACCCCCCTCCCCCCCGGACGCGACCGCTACTACCCGGTGAGCGGGCTCTACGACCCCTTCGCCCCCTACGGCTTCCGGCGGACCCAGGTGGGCGGGGGGATCTGGGCGATCCGGGCCCCGCCCCAAAGCCCCAACGCGGTGGACGTTTTCGACCCCGGGGCCTACCGCCGGGGCTGGCTCCGCCCCGCCCGCCCCCCAGGCCCCTCCCCCCGCCGCCTGGCGGTGGGGCTCTTGGCCGGGCTCTCGGGGGTGCTGGTGGCCTGGGGCGGGGTCGGGGCGGTTCGGGCGCGGAGGGAGGCCCGGCGTGGGCCGCCTGCTTAGCCTCCTCGCCCTCCTCGGCCTGGCCCTGGCGGCGGTGCCCCCCGGGCTTTTGGGGCTCGACCTCCGCCGCCAGGGGGGCGCCTGGGTCTACCAGGGGCGGGGGGTCCGCTTCGCCTACGTGCCCGGGGTGGGCTGGGCCCCGCCCCTCGACCCCGGCCTCCCGCCCCCCGAGGGCCCCCGCCACGCGCTCGCCTACCCGGTGGTGCGGGCGGTCGGGTTGGTCGGGCCCGGGGTGGCGCCGGCCCGGCTCCGCTACGCCCGCTACCCCGAGCGGCTGCGGCTGGTGCTCGACCTTAAGGCCCCGCCCGAGGGGGCCCCGGTGGCCCGAAGGGCCCCCCTGGCGCTGGAGCTGCCCTACTTCGTCGAGAACCCCCCCCGCCTCCCCGGCCTCGCCCTCGCCTACGGCCGGCGGGGCACCCGCCTCGTCTACCGCCCCCCCGAGGGGCGGCTCGGCTTCCTCCACGCCTTCCCGCTGGCGGACCCGCCCCGCTGGGTCGTCGATCTCTACGCCCGGGAGCCGGAGCGGAGCGAGCCGCTCGCCCCCGGCATCGTCCTCCGGCTCCGCTACGCCTACGTCCCCTACCCCCTCAAGCTCTACCTGGTCGAGGCCGCCCCCGGCCGCTACCGGCTGGTGCCGGTGGGCCGGCCCGGCGAGCGCCACCGGCTCGACCGCCTGGCCCCCGACGCCGCCGCCCTCCTGAACGGGGGCTACTTCGACCCCAGGACGGCGACCCCGGTGGGCCTGTGGGTGGTGGACGGGGTCGCCCGCTCCTACCCCACCGGCCGGCCCGCCCTGCTCTGGGACGGGGGGCGGGTCTTCGCCGGACGGCCCCGCTTCCGGGCCCACGTCCGGCTCTCGGGCCGGCGGATCCCGGTGGGGGTCAACTGGACCCCGGCGGGGTACACCGCCTACACCGGGCCGGGGCCGGTGGGGCGGGCGGGCGAGGTGCTCCTGGTGGTGCGGGGCGACCGGGTGGCGGCCCGCCGGCCCGCCCCCTACCGCCTCCCCGCCGGCGCCTGGGCGCTCGGCTACCGCCCCCCCGACCCCCTCCTCGACAAGGTGCCGCTGGGGGCCCCCATCGCCCTCCGGGTCGAGCTGGTGCCGCCGGTCCGCTACGCCCTCGAGGCCGGCCCCCGGCTCGTCGACCGCGGCCGGGTGGCCTACGACCCCAAGCGGGACGGCTTCGACCCCGACGCCCGGCTCCTCACCAAGGTCACCTACCAGTCGGCGGTGGCCTGGACCCGGGAGGGGGGGCTCTGGCTGGTGGTCAGCGAGAAGACCACCCCCGGCGTCCTGGCCCGGGCGCTCGCCGGGTTGGGGGCCTGGGGGGCGATCCGCATGGACTCGGGCGGCTCGGCCCAGCTCTGGGCCGGGGGCCGGCGGGTCTACCCCCGGCGCGCCCGCGACGTGGTCAGCGGCCTCGCCCTCTACCCCCGCCGGGCGCTGGGGCAGTAGTCGGCCAGCGGGCAGGCGGGGCAGTTCGGCCGGCGGGCGGTGCAGAGGTAGCGGCCGTGGAGCACCAGGGCGTGGTGGAGGAAGATCCAGTCCCGCTTGGGGAAGAGGGCCTCGAGGTCGCGGGCGATCCGTTCCGGGGTGCCGGCGGTGGAGAGGCAGAGCCGCCGGGCCACCCGGGCGACGTGGGTGTCCACCGCGATCCCCGGCACCCCGAAGGCGGCCCCGGCCACCACGGTGGCGGTCTTCCAGCCGACCCCGGGCAGCCGGCGCAGGGCCTCGGGGTCGGCGGGCACCCGCCCCCCGTGCTCCTCGACCAGCCGGCGGGCCAGCGCCACCAGGTTCCGCGCCTTGGTCCGCCAAAGCCCCAGGCTCCGGATCACCTCGCCGACCTCCTCGGGGTCGGCGGCGGCCAGCGCCTCGGGGGTCGGCCAGCGGGCGAAGAGGGCGGGGGTGACCCGGTTCACCCCCTTGTCGGTGGACTGGGCCGAGAGGACGGTGGCCACCAGCAGCTCGAAGGGGTTCCGGTGGGCGAGCTCGGTGCGGGCCCCCGGGTAGGCCGCCTTGAGCGCCCTCAGGATCGCCCGGGCGCGGCGCCTCCGGGCGGAGGGGGATTCCTCGGGGCAGGCCACCGCGCTAGTAGGCCCGGGCGAAGACCACCCGGCGGCCGTAGGCGGCGGGGCGGCCGCAGCGGACGCAGACCCCCTCCTCGGCCGGGGCCTCGAACGGGACCACCCGGGCGGTGGCCCGGGTCTCCTCCTGGATCGCCTTCTCGCAGGCCGCGTCGCCGCAGTGGAAGGCCAGCGCGAACCCCTCGGCGACCGCCTCCTTGAAGGCCGGGTAGTCGTCGACCGCCCGGGTCCGGGCCTCGCGGAAGTTGCGGGCCCGCTCGAACAGCTCCCGGTGGAAGGCTGCGAGGCGCTCGGGTAGGGCCCGGGCCAGGCCGTCGAGGGGCAGGGTCTCCTTGCCCCCCAGCCGGCTGGCCAGCACGGCGGTGCCGGCCTCGACGTCGCGGGGCCCGAGCTCGATCCGGTAGGGGACCCCCTTCAGCTCCCAGTCGTGGAACTTGAAGCCGGGGGTGTACTGGTCGCGGTCGTCGAGGCGGACCCGGAGCCCCAGCTCGGTGAGCCCCCGCTCCAGCCGCCTGGCTTCGGCCAGCACCCGCTCCCGGCTCTCGGCCTTGTAGATGGGGACGATCGCCACCTGGATCGGGGCGATGCGGGGGGGCAGCACCAGGCCCCGGTCGTCGCCGTGGGTCATGATGATCCCCCCCAGGATCCGCCAGGAGAGCCCCCAGGAGGTGGTCCAGACGTACTTCTCCTTGAGGTCCTTGTCCTGGAAGGTGATCTCGAAGGCGCGGGCGAAGTTCTGGCCGAGGAAGTGCGAGGTCGCCGACTGCAGGGCGCGCCCGTCCCGCATCATCGCCTCCATGGTGGTGGTGTAGACCGCCCCCGCGAACTTCTCCCGCTCGGTCTTCCGGCCCGGGATCACCGGCAGGGCGGCGTGGTTCTCGGCGAAGTCGACGTAGACCCCGAGCATGCGGGTGGTCTCCTCCTCGGCCTCCTCCTTGGTGGCGTGGGCGGTGTGCCCCTCCTGCCACAGGAACTCGCTGGTCCTGAGGAAGGGCCGGGTGCGCAGCTCCCAGCGGACCACGTTGTTCCACTGGTTGAGGAGCTGGGGAAGGTCGCGCCAGGAGCGAATCCACCGCGACCACATGTAGCCGATGATCGTCTCCGAGGTGGGGCGGATGGCCAGGGGCTCCTCGAGCTCCTCGCCGCCGGCGTGGGTGACCACCGCCAGCTCGGGGGAGAACCCCTCGACGTGCTCGGCCTCCTTCTGCAAAAAGCTCATCGGAATGAAGAGGGGGAAGTAGGCGTTTTGGTGGCCGGTCGCCTTGAACATCCCGTCCAGGGTTCGCTGGACGTTTTCCCAAAGGGCGTAGCCGTAGGGGCGGACGACGATCGTCCCCCGCACCGGAGCGTAGTCGGCGAGCTCGGCCATCTGGATGACGTCGAGGTACCACTGGGAGAAGTCTTCCGATTGGGGCGTCGGGCCCTTGACCTTCGCCATGCCGCTTATCCTAACGGGAAGGCAGAAGGGCGAGGTAGGCCAGGGTGGTGAGGAGGGCGCCGAGGGCGGCGAAGGGGAAGAGCGCGGCGTCCCCGGCGGCGGCCACCAGGACCCCGGCCAGGGGCGGGCCGACCAGGCCGCCGGCGTCCCAGCTGGCGGTGAACAGGCTGAAGGCCGCCCCCCGGAGGCCGGGCGGGGTGGCCCGGGTGACGGTGACGATGTTGGCGGGGAGGTAGACCCCCGCCCCCGCCCCCATCAGGGTGCCGCCCAGGAAGGCCGGCCAGGGGGTGGGGAAGAGCCAGAGCAGGAAGAAGCCGGCGCTGGCGGCGGCGAAGCCGTAGACCGCGACCCGGGCCGAGTCGTAGCGGTCGACCAGGGCGCCGGCGGGCATCCGGGCGAACACCGAGATCAGGCTGTAGTAGGCGAAGAACCCCCCCACCCAGCTGGCCGGGAAGCCCCGGTGGACCAGGTAGATGGGGTAGAAGGCCTGGAGGGTGGCGAAGACGGTGGCGAACCCGGCGTTGGCCACCGTGGCCGCCCGCACGTCGGCGATCGCGAGCGCCCGCAGGAACCCCTCCCACCAGCGCCCGCCGGCGGGGGCCTCGAGGCCCTCGGGGAGCGAGAGCAAAAGCGGCAGCCAGGGGAGCTGCACCAGGAGGATCAGGAGGAAGACCGGCCGGGGCCCGAAGCGGTCGACCAGGAAGCCGCCGAGGGCGGTCCCCAGCATGACCCCCAGCCCGATCAGGAGGTTCCGGGTCCCCATCACCCGGCCGAGGGCCTCCCGGGGGGCGAGGTCGGAGGTGTGGGCCAGGGTGCTGGGGGCGAACAGCGCCATCCCCGCCCCCTGGAAGAGCCGCCCGACCAGCACCAGCGGCAGCCTCCCCAGGTAGCAAAGCCCCGCCAGCGCGCTGGCTAAGAGGCCGATCGCGGCCGGCTTCTTCCGGCTCCAGGCGTCGGCGGCGTGGCCCCCCCAGGGGCGGAGCAACAGGCCGGCGAGGGGCATCAGGGCGACCGCCAACCCGATCGCCTGGCTGCCGAGCCCCAGCGCCTTGAGGTAGAGCGGCAGCACCGGCAGGGCCAGGCCGTAGGCGAGGAAGAAGAAGAAGGTGACGAGGTGGAGAGCGAGGACCGGCGGCACCCCGCCAGTCTAGCCCAGAACTGACCCGCCGGTCAGCCCCCGGTTTTGGTAGGCTCGGGGCATGTACAAGACGATTCTTCTGGCCTACGACGGTTCGCCGCACGCCCAGAAGGCGGCCGCCCTCGCCGGCGAGGAGGCCCGGGTCCACGGCGCCGCCCTGGTGGTGGTCTACGCCTACGACCCGGTCCCCGAGTGGCTGGGGGAGCCGCTTTTTGAGGAGGCCCTGGCCCGGCGGGTCACCCACGCCCAGAGGGTGGTCGAGGAGGCCAAGGGGCGCATCGGCGAGGTGCCGGGGCTGGAGGTCGAGGTCCTCGAGGGCCCCCCGGCCTCGGCCATCCTGCGGGTCGCCGAGGCCCGCGGGGCCGACCTCATCGTGATGGGCACCCGGGGCCTCGGGGGGGTGGCCGGGACCCTGCTCGGCAGCCAGAGCCAGAAGGTGGTCGCCCTGGCTAACGCCCCGGTCCTTCTGGTGCGCTAGGCCGGGCCCGGATCCGGGGGCCGAGCCAGGTCTTCCGGGCCAGCAGGGCCGAGCCGTCGGCGAAGACCACCACCAAAAGCCGCCGTTCGGGCACCAGCCAGAAGGCCTGGAGGGGGGCCTTGGGGGGCGCGCCGCCGGCCCGCCACCAGTGGGCGTGCCCGTCGGAGCGGAAGTGCCAGATCCCGGCCTCGAAGACCAGCTGGGCCTCGGTGCGGGGCCGGTTGAGCCGGAAGCCGCGCACCTGCCGGCGGAGGATCTCGGCGGTCACCGGAACTTGAGGCGCCGGGTCTCGGGCGCGGGCCGGCCGTAGAGGAAGCGGCCGTAGTAGAGCAGGGCGTCGGCCCGGTCGGGGGTGGGGACACCGTCCGGGTCGAAGGCGGCCTCGTCCTCCCAGACGGCCCGCACCCGGCCCACGAAGAGGGTGTGGTCCCCGGTGGGGAAGCGGTCGTAGGGTTCGAGCTCGTAGGCGGCGAAGGCGCCCTCGAGCAGGGGCACCCGGAGTGCCTCCCCCCAATGGACCTTCAGCCCGAAGGCCTCGACCTTGTTCACCTCCCGCCCCGAGACGCTGCCCAGCCGGGCCACCAGCTCGGCCTGCCGGTAGGGAAAGAAGCTCACGCTAAAGGGTTCGCCGGCCTCGAGGGCGGCGTAGGTGTGCCGCTTGGGGCTCACCGCCACCCCGAACAGCGGGGGCTCGAACGAGAGCCCGGCGTTCCATACCGCCGGCATGAAGTTGGCGCCGTGGCGGGGGTCCCGGACCCCGATCACGGCCACGGTGCCGGGGTAGTAGTGGTAGAACCGCCGGAGTTTTTCGCCCACGCGGTAGGCCTTCACGCCTCCTCCTTCCAGGGCACGAGCTCCTCGGCCGGGGCCACCACCCGCCCCCCCGAGGGGGTCTTGATCTCGACCTCCATCTTGAGCGGAAAGTGCTTGGCGACCTTGCCGCACACCCCCTCCTTGGTGCAGACCCGGGCGTTCTTCCGGGGCAGCTTGGCGAGGAGCTCCTGGTAGATCGGGTGCTCGTAGGCGATGCAGCAGAGCAGCCGGCCGCACGGCCCGCTGATCTTCTCCGGCGAGAGCGGGAGCTGCTGGTCGCGGGCCATCCGGATGGTGGTGGGGCCGAACTGCTGGAGCCAGGTGCTGCAGCAGGTCTCCAGGCCGCAGGCGCCGATCGCCCCCAGGAGGGCGACCTCGTCGCGCTCGCCGACCATCACCGCCTCGACCCGGGCCTCGGCCAGGCGGGCCAGCTCCCGCACCTCGCCGCCCAGGCGGGCGCGGCGCTCGCCCTTCAGGTAGAGGAAGGCCACCCGCCCGTCCAGGGTGTACTCCACCGCCACCAGCTTGAAGCGGGGCAGGCGCTTTCGGAAGTAGGGCTTGAGCCGCCACTTGAGCCGCACCGCCCGCTCGGTCTGCCGGCGGTGCTGGCTGAGGTCCTCCTCGGTGGCCGGGCGGAGCACCTCGACCTCGGCCCGTCCCGGCCGGGGTCCGCCCCGGACCCGGGCCAGCCGGGGGCCCTTGCGGGTGGCCACCACCACCCGGGCGTCGGGCTCGGGGGGCGGACCCCGGAAGGCCGCCAGGTGGTGCTTGGGCCCGTGATCAAAGCGCACGGGGACGCAGGGTTCCATAGATCCTCCTAAGCTCGTGCACCCCCCAGGCCGCCAGCAGGTCGGGGGCGACGAAGGCGGCCAGGGCTTCCTCAAGCTTAACCAGGAACCCGAGCGCCTCGGTCCGGGCGTCGGGGGGGAGCTTGGCGAAGGCCCGCCGCAGGAACGGCCAGGGCGGGAGCCCGCTTTGGGCCCGGGAGAGAAGCTCTTTAAGCCGCTCGGCGCTGGCGGTGCCGTCGTCGAGGCCGAGCAGCAGGTCGTCCACCAGCCGCACCAAGGCCCGCACCTCCTCGGGGTGCTCGATCGCCCAGAACAGCCGGCCCGGGGCCCCCTCGGCGAAGGCCAGGAGGTCGGGGTCGTCGCGGATGGCCCGGAGCTCGGCCTCGGGGAGGGGGCTCAGGCGGACCTCGAGGCTCCTCGAGGCCAGCGTGGGCAGCACCGCGTCGCGGCTCCCCGCCACCAGCACCAGGTGGGCGTGGCCGGGGGGCTCCTCGAGGGTCTTCAAGAGGGCGTTGGCGGCCGCCTCGGTGAGCCGTTCGGCGCCGTCGATCACCGCCACCTTCCTCCGGAAGCGGGGGGCGGCCTCGATCCACTCCAGGAGGTTCGCGCCCCCGCCCTCCCGGGGCACGATCCGTTCCACCGGGATCACCGGCCGCTGCCGCTCGCCGGTCTGGGGGGCGATCTCGAGGTGGTCGGGGTGGGGGTCGAGCCGGCAGCTTCTGCACGCCCCGCAAGGGGGAAAGCCGCGCTCGCAGTTGAGGCCGTAGGCGAACCAGCGGGCCAGGGTCCGCCGCCCCACCCCCTCGGGGCCGGTGAGCAGGAGGGCCTGGGGGCGGAGCCGGGCCAGGAGGGCCTTGGCCCGGTCGTGGCCGATCGGTTCCCTCATCGTCCCACCCGGAGCCGCTCGTAGAGCACCTTGGGGAACCCCTCCTCCTGGATCCGCCGGCGGACCTCGAGGAGGTCGAAGGGCACCCGGTAGGCCTCGACCCGCCGGCGCTCGGGTTCCCAGATCGCGTACCCCGCCAGGGGGATTCCGTCCCGGGGCTGCCCCACCGAGCCCGGATTGACCAGCGCCCGGGCCTTGGGCCCCAGGGTCAGGGCGTTCTCCTCCTCGCTAAAGGGCTTGTAGCGGATCCAGGGGCCCTTGGGGCCCTCGATCGCCATGTAGGCGCCGGCCAGATGGGTGTGGCCGAAGAAGACCCAGGGCCGGTCGCTGCAGGCGAGCGCCTCGCGGGCCGGCTCCAGGTCGTCGACGTAGACGAAGGGGTCGCAGGGGCTGCCGTGGACCTGGTGGTAGGCCTCGGTCTTGCGCTGCCAGGGCCAGCTCTTCAGGTAAGCGAGGTTCGCCTCGGAGAGCCGCTCGGCCTGCCAGGCGAGGATCTCGGCGATCAGGCCGCCGTCCTCGAGGAACTCCCCGGCCAAGAGCCAGGCGTCGTGGTTGCCGAGCACCGCCTCGGCGCCCAGCTTCCTGAGGGCGGTGAGCACCGCCTCGCCGTCGGGGTAGTAGCCGACCGCGTCGCCCAGGAAGAGCACCCGGTCGAAGCCCCGGCGGAGCGCGTCCTCCATCACCGCACGGAACGCCGGCAGGTTGCCGTGGATGTCGGAGAGGAGGAGGTAGCGCACGCGAAAAAGCATATCAAACGACCCCGAGCATCCGGAGCGCGGGGTAGACGAGGAGGAGGCCCACCAGCCGGGCGAACCCCTCCGGCGAGAGCCGCTCGGCCACCCGCTGACCAAGGACCAGGCCGGCCAGGGTGCCGGGGAGGGCCGAGAGGGCGAGGCCCACCTCCGCCCGTCCCAGGAGCCCCACCGCGGCGTAGGTCGCGGTCCAGACCAGGGTGCCCAGGGCGAAGACCGCGGTGAAGAGGGCCCGGGCCTGGTCCTTGGGGTAGCGGAGCGGGGTGTAGATCAGAAAGGGGAGCGCTCCGGCCCCCACCATCCCCACCAAGAACCCGCCGGAAAACCCCACCAGCGCGAGCCGAAGAGCCTCCCCGCCCCCCGGCGCCGGGGGCCGTTCGGGGGCCGCCGGCCGGAGGAGGATCCACCCCGCGAAAGCGAGCAGCACCCCGCCCAGCACCCGCCTCAAGGCCGCCTCCGGCAGCACCAGGAGGAGCCGGGTGCCGAGCACGATCCCCAGGGCGTAGGGCAGGGCGGCGGCGAGGTCGCGGCGGGCATCGAGGTGCCGGCGGACCAGGGCCAGCATCGGCAGGTTGGCCAGAAAGAGCAGGAAGGCGGTCGCCGGGATCCCCGTCTTGAGCGGCAGGAAAAGCGACCAAAGCGGCACCAGGAAGAGCGCCGGTCCGAACCCCGCCACCCCCTTGACGAAGAAGGCGAGGAGGGCCACCAGGTTCAAAAGCGCCGCCACCGGGGGTAGGTTACCCCCGGCGTAGGCTGGGGGCATGGTGGAGATCCCCCTCCCGCGGCTTCTTTTCGCCCTGGTTCCGGCCCTTTTGGTCGCCGTCCTCTACGTACGCCTAAGCGCCGACCGCCGCACCCCCTGGGTGGCGATCGGGCGGATGCTGGTTCAGCTCCTGCTCGTCGGCTACGTCCTGGCCGCTATCTTCCGGACGAGGAGCGCCGGGGTGGTCTTCGGGGTGCTCCTCCTGATGGCCGCCGCCGCCGGCTGGATCGGGCTCCGGACCGTCCTCGCCGAGCGCCGGCGGCTCTACCCGAGGGCGCTTTTTTCCATCCTCCTGGGGGCCGGGAGCGCCCTCTTGGTGGCGGTGGCGCTGGTGCTCCGGCCCCAGCCCTGGTACGCCCCCGCGGTCTGGATCCCCCTCGGGGGGATGGCCTTTTCCAACGCGATGAACGCGGTGAGCCTGGCCGCCGAGCGGTTCTTCTCCGAGCTCGGCGGGGGCGCGCCCCCGCCCTCGGCCCGGGCCGCGGCCTACAAGGCCGCGCTGATTCCCGCCACCAACGCCCTCTACGCGGTCGGGGTGGTCTCGATCCCGGGGCTGATGACCGGCCAGATCCTGGCTGGGGTGAGCCCCTTGATCGCGGTGCGCTACCAGATCCTGGTGATGCTGATGGTCTACGCCGCCGCGGGACTGAGCGCGGCGCTCTTCCTCCTCGCCGCTAGAGGGCGAGGAGCTCCCTGACCCGGGGGTCTTGGACGAGCGCGTTCATCGGGCCGGCCAGCCGCACCTCGCCGGTCTCCAGCACATAGGCGCGGTCGGCCAGCCCGCCGGTGAAGGCAAGGTTTTGCTCGGCGAGGAGGATGGGCATCCCCTCGCCCTTGAGCCGCTCGATGGTGGCCGCGATGGCCCGCACCAGGATGGGCGCAAGCCCCTCGGTGGGCTCGTCGAGGAGGAGGATTTTCGGGTTCGTCACCAGGGTGCGGGCGAGGGTGAGCATCTGCTGCTCGCCGCCGGAGAGGTAGCCGCCCGGGCGATGCTCGATCTCGGCGAGGCGGGGGAAGAGGGCGTAGACCCGCTCGATGGACCAGGGTCCGCCGGGACGGGCCGCCAGCTCGAGGTTCTCCCGCACGGTAAGCTCGGGGAAGATTCTGCGCTCCTCGGGGACGTAGCCAAGGCCAAGGGCGGCCCGCCGGTAGGCGGGGAGGTGTTCGATGGGGCGGTCCTCGAGGCGAATGCGCCCAGAGCGGACCGGAACCAGGCCGATGATCGCCTTGAGGAGGGTGCTCTTACCGGCCCCGTTCCGTCCCAAAAGCGCCACTACCTCCCCTTGGTCAAGCCGCAGGTCCAACCCGTGCAGGACCCGGATCCGCCCGTACCCGGCGACGAGTTCCTCGACCCTAAGCATCGCCGCCCCCCAGAAAGGCCTCGACCACCCGGGCGTCGCGCTTAACCTCCTCGGGTTCGCCCTCAGCCAGCACCTCGCCCTGGTGCAGCACGGTGATTCGGTCGGCGAGGCGAAGCACGGCGTCGGTGTCATGCTCGGTAAACAAGAGGGTAAGACCGAGCCGGCGCAGGAGCTTTTCGATGAAGGTCACCATCTGCCGCCGCTCGGCGCGGGAAAGGCCGGCCAGGGGTTCGTCGAGGAGCAACAGCGCGGGATCGCCGGCAAGGGCCATGGCGATGTCGAGGCGCTTAAGGTCCCCCAGGGGGAGTTCACCGGCGGGCCGATCGGCGGCCCCCGTCAGCCCCACCCATGAAAGCAACGCACGGGCTCGCTCCACCGCCACCCGATCGGACAAAAGCGCCCTGAAACCCCCGGTACCCCGACGAAGCGACAGGACCGCGAGGGCCACGTTTTCTAACGGAGTCATGCTGAGAAAGGCCTGGGCGCGCTGGAACGCGATTCCGATCCCCAGGCGGACGATCCTCGGGGTGGGCAGCCCGCTGATCGGCTGGCCGCGAAAGTAGACCGTCCCCCGGTCGGGCTTCAGGCGGCCGACCACAACGTTGAACAGGGTGGTCTTCCCGGCTCCGTTGGGGCCCACCAGGGCGTGGAAACGCCCTGGCTCTACCTGGAGCGAAACGCTGCTTAGCGCCCGAAAGCCGCCGAAGCTTTTGGTAACCTCCCTAACCTCGAGCACCGCGCCCCCCCAACAGCCCGGCCAGTCCTCGCGGGAGGAAGAGCACCAGGAAGAGCAGCACGAGGCCCAACACCATCGGCCAGTACTCGGTTCTTGCCTGGACGAAGGCGCCCAGTTCGATGAAGGCGAGCGCGCCCAGACCGGGGCCGAGCAGGTGGCCGCTTCCTCCCAGGATGGCGGCGATGATCGCCTCGGCCGATTTGGTCCAATAGAGAAAGTCCGGGAAGGCCGAGCGCTGCCAGGCGGCCTGCAAGAACCCGGCCGCTCCAGCGATCGCACCCGAGAGTACGAACCCTGTCAGCCGCAGCCAAAACGGGGAAAGACCGATCGCCTCGGCCCGGGCCTCGTTGTCCCGGGTGGCCCGGAGGGCGTAGCCGAGGGGTGCCCGCTCCACCAGCCAAAGGAGCCCGAGCCCAACCCCCAGCAGCGAAAGCGCCAGGTAGTAAAGCCACCGCGGGTCGGCCAGGACCCCTACCTCGAGGCCGGTGATGCCGTTGTCGCCGCCGGTGAAGCCGTACCACTTGTGGACCACGGCCCAAACCAGCTGGGCGAAGGCCAGCGTCAACATGGTGAAGTAGATGCGGCTGGTGCGCACCGAGAAAAAACCGAGGACCAGGGCGAGGGTGGCGGATGCCAGCACCGCCAGGGGAAGGGTGGCCAGGTAGGGCCAGCCGGCCCGGGCCGCCAGCAGGGCGGCGGTGTAGGCGCCCGCTCCGAAGAAGGCGGCGTGGCCGAAGGAGAGCAGACCGAGGGCGTGGAAAACGAGGTTAAACGCGCTGGCGAACAGGGCCAGGATGAAACCCTGGGTAAGGATCTCGGTGGCGTACCGCGAGAGGCCCAGAGGGGCGAGAAGAAGGGCCAAGAGTATGAGCAGGGCGAGGGGAATCGCGCGCACCGCCACCCCCTAGGTCCGCAGCGCCGGGGGGCGTCCGAGGAGCCCCCAGGGCCGGATCAGCAGGACGCCCGCCATCAGGAGGTAGACGAAGGCGATGGAGAATTCGGGCCAGAGCATCACCCCAAAGGCCTGGATCTCGCCGATCAGGAAGGCCCCGAGCAGCGAGCCCCAGATGCTTCCAAGGCCCCCCACCACCACCACGATGAAAGCGTTGATGACCGCCTCCACCGCCGCTCCCGGGCTCACCGTCTGCATGGGAAGGGTCACCCCGCCACCGAGGGCCGCCAGCGCGATGCCCAGGGCAAAAACTGCGGTGAGGAGTCGGGGCACCGGTACCCCGAGGGCCTCGAGCATCGCCCGGTCCTGGGTGATCGCCCGGATCCACAGGCCCATCCGGGTGCGCTTTAAAAACAGCCAAAGCAGGACCGCCACCAGCGCGGCCAGAAGGATCTGCACCAGGTAGTAGGCGGGGAACGGGGCGCCGGCGATCCAGACCGGATGGGCGAGGGCCTGGGGGGGGCCGAGCGACTTGTACGCGGCGCCGAAGAGGAGCTTTACCCCGTCCTCGATCACCAGCAACAGGGCGTAGGTGAGGAGGATCTGGTGGTGTTCGGGTCGTGGGTACACCGGTCGGAGCAGAGCGCGTTCGACCAGGGCGCCAAGGGTAAGGCCGATCGCGGCGACCTCGACCAGGCCCCACCAGAGCCCTTCCGGGTTGCCCCTCACCGCCCAGTAGAGGAGGTAGGCGCCCAGCATGTAGAAGGAGCCGTGGGCGAAGTTGACGATGCCGAGCGCCCCGAATATCAAGGACAGCCCCACCGCCAGGAGAAACAACGTGCTGGCGGTGGCCAGGCCGGTGAGAAACTGTTGTAGGAGAAAGCCGAGGTCGAGGTTCATGGCGACGGGCTGGGGGGAAGGGCGGGGGCGGACCCCGCCCTTCCGGCTACTGTTGGCACTTGGTGGGGTAGATCGTGTCCTTGGCCGGCACCACGATGATGGGGTCGAGTATGGCGAAGGGGTAGTCGGGGGTGAGCTTGGTGTAGCCCCAGAGCAGGTCCTCGAAGACCTGGTGGTCGGCGGGCCGCATCCACTTGGTGCCCTCGATGGACTCGAACTTGAGCCCGCCGTCCGCCTCGAAGGCGGCCTTCACCGCGTCGGGGTCGGTGGAACCGGCTTTCTTCACCGCCGCCGCCAGCATCATTAGGCCGGAGTAGGCCTCGCCGGCGTTGTAGGAAGGGTAGTGACCGTACTTTTCGTGGTACTTCTTGACGAAGGCCCGGTTCTTTTCGGTCTTGGGGTAGAGGAACCAGTAGCGGGTTCCGACCAGCAGCCCCTCGGGGGCGTTCCGGCCCAGGGGCTCGAGCGCCTGAAGAGCGCCCCCGGTGGGGTTGACGTAGAACTTGATCGTCTTGAAGAAGCCGTAGGGGATGGCCTGCTTGGCAAAGCTAACAAAGTCCCCGCCCCAGAGCGAGCTAAACACCGCCTCGGGTCGGGCCCGCATGACCGCGGTGATGTAGGAGGAGTAGTCGGAGGACCCGAATTTTGGCCACTGCTCGCTGACCACTTGAACATCGGGTTTAAGTTCCTTGAGACGGGAAATGAAGTCGTCCCAGGAAACCCGGCCGAACTCGTAGTCGGGGCCGATGTTGGCCCAGCGCTTGAAGGGTTTCTTGGCGGCGAAGGCGGCCGCCGCCCAGGAGTCCATGCGGGCGTTGTTCGAGGTTCGGAAGACGTAGGGGAGGCACATCTCGGTGAGCCGCGGGGTGGCGGCGTGGGTGACGATGAGCGGCACCCTGTGCTCGTTGGCCACCGGCGCCACCGCCAGGCTGACCGAGCTCGAGTCGATGCCGAAAAGGAAGTCGACCTTTTCCTCGAGGATCAACCGCTTGGCCTCCCGAACCGCCTGGTCAGGCTTGCCGTGGTCCACGAAGATGAGCTGGACGGGGCGGCCCAGGAGTCCGCCGGCGGCGTTGATCTCCTCGGCGGCGAGGCTGGCCCCTTCCTTGGAGGCCTGTCCGTAGTTGGCGAAGTTGCCGGAGAGGATGTAGAGCGCCCCGATTTTGATCGGCTCGGCGGCGAGGGCGAAACCCAGGAGGCCGAGCACCAAAAACCAGACCCGCTTCATACCTACCTCCTTCCCTTACCGGTCGGGGCCATTATAACAATGCGAGGGGCGGAGGCCCGCCCTCACGGGTCAGACGAGGCGTTCTAGCGCCTCGATCCGCTCGGAGAGGAAGCGGAAGCCCTGTTTCCAGAAGCCGGGGTCGGCGACGTCGAAGCCCTCCCGGGCCAGGAGCTCGACCGGGGGAACCGAGCCGCCGGCGCGGAGGAGCCGCTTCAAGCGGGGCACGAACGCCGGGCCCTCCTCCTGGTAGCGGCGGTAGAGGGCGTAGACCAGAAGCTGGCCGAAGGCGTAGGCGTAGACGTAGAAGGGGGTGTGGTAGAAGTGGGGCACCATCAGCCACTCGTAACGGAAGGCCTCGGGCACCTCCACCGCCCCGCCGAACTGCTCCCTTAGGGTCGCCAGGTAGGCGGCGTGGGCCTGGGAGAGCGGGGCCCCCTCGGCGAGGAGCCGGTGGGCCTCGATCTCGAAGAGGGCGAAGAAGGCCTGGCGCACCACGGTGGCGTAGGCGTGGTCGAGCTGGTGGGCCAGGACCTGGGCCTTGAGGGCGGGGTCCTGCTCCTCCTCCAGGAGCCGGTCGGTGAGGAGGATCTCGCCGAAGGTCGAGGCCATCTCGGCGAGGGGCAGGGGGGCGTGGAAGGTGAAGACCGGGTGTTCGGCCGCCAGCAGGGCGTGGATCGCGTGCCCGAGCTCGTGGGCGAGGGTGGCCACGTCGCGGGCCTCGCTCTGGAAGTTGAGGAGGAGGTAGGGGGTGACCCCCGGCACCGGGCCGTAGGAGAACGCCCCCGCCCGCTTGCCGGGGCGGGGGAAGACGTCGACGTGGCGCTCGGCCACCACCCGCTCGGCGAGCTCGGCGAACTCGGGGTCGAAGGCGCGGTAGGCGCGGGCGACCAGCGCCCGGGCCTCCTCGAAGTCGAACCGCCGCTCGCTGGCGGCCAGTGGGGCGTAGAGGTCGTAGCGGGCGAGGCGGTCGGTGCCCAGGGCGCGGGCCTTGAGGGCGAAGTAGGGGGCGAAGGTGGCGGCCTCCGCCCGCACCGCCGCCAGCAGGGCCTCGACCACCGGGTCGGGGAGGTCGTTCATCTTGTTGCGGGCGGCGATGGGGGCGGCGAAGCCCCGGAGCTTGACGTACTCGTTCTGCCAGTCCTGGACCACCAGCCGGTAGAGCTCCCCGAGGACCAGGGCCTCGCCCTCGTAGAGCCCGAGGGCGGCGTCGTAGGCGGCCCGGCGGACCTCGGGGCGGGGGTCGTGGGTGTACCGGCCGAGCTCGCTCTTTTGGATCTCGACCCGCCGGCCCTCGACCTCGAAGGCGATGCGGTAGCGGTCGTTGAGGACGCTGTAGGTCCGGGCGTGGGCGCGGGCGGCGACGTTCTTGAGCTGGATCGCCCGCTCGGCCTCCTCGGAGAGGGTGTAAGGGCGCCAGGCCCGGAGCTCCTCCAGCCAGTAGCGGTAGCGCTCGCCGGCCGCCGCCAGGAAGGCCGCCGCCCGGTCGTCCTCGAGGCCCTGCCACCACAGCTCGAAGAAGAGGGTCTTGGTGCCCAGCTCGCCGAGCAGGTTGTTGACCCGGGCGGCCTCGGCCTGGGCGGTCTCCGAGCCCGAGTCCTCGTAGAAGTGGAGCAGGGCGTAGGCCCGGGCCCGGTGGGCGAGCTCGGTGAAGGCCTCGATCGCGGCCACCAGCTCCAAAAACCCCTTTTCGTCGAGCGAGGGCAGCCTTTCGCGCCAGGCGGCGATGGCCTCGGCGCGGCTCTTGAGTTCCTCGAGGGCCGCCCGGTAGGCCTCGGGGGTGGGGAAGAGGGCGGTGTAGTCCCAGCGGTAGGTCGCGCTCACGGGTTCACTATACGCGGTATAAAAGGAGCCATGAGCCGACTCGTCGTGATCGGAGGGGTGGCCGCCGGGATGAGCGCCGCGGCCAAGGCCAAGCGCACCAACCCCGACCTCGAGGTCGTCGCCTACGAGCGGACCCACTTCGTCTCCTACGGTGCCTGCGGCCTGCCCTACTTCGTCGCCGGCGAGGTTCCCCGGGTCGAGGACCTGGTGGCCCGGACCCCGGAGCAGTTCAAGAAGCAGGGGATCCTCGCCCTGCCCCGGCACGAGGTGGTCGAGGTCGACTACCCCAACCGCACCCTCACCGTGCGCGCCCTCGACGAGGGGCGCACCTTCACCGACCGCTTCGACCACCTGGTGGTGGCCACCGGGGCCCGGCCGGTGGTGCCCGACCTCCCCGGGGTCGGTCTTGCGGGCGTCTTCACCCTCCGCGTCCCCGAGGACGGGGTGGCCGTGCGCGAGTGGGCCGCCCGGGCCCGCCGGGCGGCGATCGTGGGGGCCGGCTACGTGGGGCTGGAGATGGCCGAGGCCTTCCGCCGGCTGGGGCTGGCGGTGACCCTGATCGAGGCCGAGGACCGGGTGATGCCGATGGCCGACCCCGAGGTGAGCGACCAGCTCGCCGAGGCGCTCGCCAAGAACGGGGTCGAGGTGGCCACCGGCACCCGGGTGACCGCCCTTCTGGGCGAGGAGCGGGTGGCCGCGGTGGAGACCACCGCCGGCCGGGTCGAGGCCGAGCTGGTGCTGATCTCGGTGGGGATCCGGCCCAACGCCGACCTGGCCAAAAGCTTCGGGGTCGCCCTCGGCCCCACCGGGGCGATCCGGGTCGACGAGCAGCAGAGGACCAACCTCGAGGACGTCTACGCCGCCGGCGACGTGGCCGAAAGCCGCCACCTCCTCACCAACGAGCCCTACTGGCTCCCCCTCGGCGACGTGGCCAACAAGCACGGCCGCACCGCCGGCACGGTGATCGGGGGCGGGCGGGCGGCCTTTAAGGGGGTGCTCGGCACCGCGATCACCAAGGTCTTCGACCGCACGGTGGCGATGACCGGCCTCACCGAGCAGGCGGCCCGGAAGCGGGGCCTCGAGGTCGGCACCGCGGCGATCCGTTCCCGTGACCGGGCCCACTACATGCCGGGGGGGCACCCCCTCTTCGTCAAGCTGGTCTACCAGGCCGCTTCCGGGCGGCTCCTCGGGGCCCAGATCGTGGGCCACGGGAACGACGCGCTGCGGATCGACGCGGTGGCCGCCCTGATCCATAAGGGCGCCACCGTCGAGGACCTCCGCGCCCTCGACCTCGCCTACGCCCCGCCCTTTAGCCCGGTCTGGGACCCCCTGCTGGTGGCCGCCAACCAGGCGAAGTAGCCCCCCGTCGGAAAGGGGGCCGGGCCAGAAGGCCCGGCCCCTCGCTTAAGGTTCATTAAGCGTTCATTAAACGAGGCCCGCCCCTCGCGCGGCAGGCTGGGGGTGGAGGTGATTCGGTATGGGATACGGCAAGGGTCTTTTGGCGATGGGGTTGGGCGTTTTGCTGCTGGCTGCCTGTTCGACCACCGGGGCGCCGCCGGCCGTCGACGACGACGGCCCCGCGGTCGCGGTGGCCGACGAGCTCGCCCTCGATAGCGCGATGCTCAGCGACCTCACCGACACCGGGGCGATGAGCACCGAGGGCCTCGCGGCCGAGGGCTGGGGCTGGAACCTGCCCCGCCCGGTGGTCCGCGCCCTCCGACACTGGGGGGTGCACCTGCCCCGCCCGGGGGCCAGCGGGAGCTGCCACATCCAGATCGCTTCCGGTACCGATAACGACGGCGATGGGGTTCTCGGGGGATTCGCCGCCGAGTTCGACTGCGCGGGTACGACCCCGAGCGGAAACGATTTCGTCCTTGAGGGTCGGGTGACCTACGGCGACGACGACGACCGCGACCCGGCGGTGATCTCCCGTACGCTGGCGTTCGATAACTTCTACGTCAAGGTGGAGGGCACCGGCAAAAACGGTATCTACACCAAGCGCGAGCGCACCCTCGACGGCACGATCCAGCTGAGCCCGGTGCGGAACCAGGACGGCGGGCTCGCCTCGGTCACCCTGACCAAGCGGTTCACCCTGACCGTGACCACCACCCGCGGCCAGGTGACCCGCACCACCACCACCACCTTGGACCGCACCGGCACCTACACCCCCGACGACCCGGCGAACCCTCGCCTGGCGGGGACGCTTGCGCTTAGCGGCACGGTGACCGTAGACCGCGACGGCGATCAGGCGGTGCTCAGCGTGCACACCGACCCCGACGACCCCCTCCACTTCTCGCGCGCATGCGCCGACGCCCACCCCGACGCCCCTGGCTTCGACGACGGCACCGTGGTCTACCAAAAGGAACGAAACGGCGAGGTGGTCAAGCGGATCACCGTGACCTTCGCGGCCTGCGGCGACATGCGGATCGAGGTCGAGTTCTAGCGGGCCCCTCGGGGCCCCCGGGGGTTTTACCCGCCATAGCGCTCCAGGACCCGCCGCACCGCCGGCAGGTAGCCGGAGCCAAAAAAGCGCACGTGGACCAGCAGGTAGTAGAGCTGGTAGAAGGGCAGGGCGGCCTCGACCTCGGGCGGGATCGGAAGCCGCTCCCGGTAGGCCGCCCAGAAGCGCTCGGGAAAGCCGCCGAAAAGCCGCATCATCGCCAGGTCCATCCCCCGCTCGCCGACCCAGACCGAGGGGTCGAGGAGGGCGGGGCCCGCCTGGCTCATGTGGAGGTTGCCCTGCCAGAGGTCGCCGTGGAGGAGGGTCGGCCCCTCGGTCGGCGGGGCGTAGGCGGCGAGCAGGCGCTCGATGCGGTGGACGAGCTCGCCAAGGGCCCCCCGGGTGGCGGCCAGCAGGGGCCCGAGCCGCCGTTCCCGGAAGTACCGCCCCCAGGCGTCGTCCTCCCCGGCGGGGAGGGGAAAGGTGCCGAGGTAGCCGGGCCGGGGCCAGCCGTAGCGGGGCCGCCGGGTGCGGTGAAGGCCGGCCAGCATCGCCGCCAGCCCCTCCCAGTCGGGCGGTCCCGGGGGGAGGTACTCGAGCACGATCCCCTCCTCCCCGACCCAGAGGACCTCCGGCACCCGCACCCCGGCGGCGGCCAGGGCCTTAAGCCCCTCGGCCTCGGCGGGGAACATCCCCGGCGGGGGCCCTGCGTGGGTCTTCACCACGTAGGCGCCGGCCCGGTAGACCCGGGCCACGTCGCCGCCGGCCAGGGGGACGACGGCGTCGGCCCTAAGCCCGGCCCGCTTGAGGATCGCCCTCGGGTTCACCGACGATCCGCTCCAGCCAGCGGTCGACCAGGTCCTCGATCTCGAGGTAGGTCGCCTCGCAGGCGGCGAGGTCCCCCTCCCAGGGGTCGGTGATCTCGCCGCCGCCCCAGGGCTCGGTTAGAAGGCGCACCTTCCCCCGGTGGCGGCCGGCCAGGCGGAGGAGGTCGCGCTCGACCTCGCGGTCGGCGGCCAGGATCAGGTCGAAGCGCTCGAAGTCCTCGGGAGCGATCGGCCGGGCGGTGTGCTCGAAGTAGGCGCCGTGGCGTCTGAGCATCTCGGCGGCCCGGGGGTCCATGGGCTCGCCGGCGTGCCAGGGGCCGGTGGCCGCCGAGTCGGCCTCCAGGCGCCCCTCCAGGCCCCGCTCGGCCACCCGCTTGCGGAAAATCCCCTCGGCGATGGGGCTGCGGCAGATGTTGCCGAGGCAGACGAAGAGGACGTGGATCCTTTCCATGGGCCTATTCTTCCCCACCGAAGGCCCGCTGGAAAGCGCGGGCGAGGCCCCGCTCGGCCTCGGCGAGGAAGCGTTCGTAGGCCTCCAGGAAGGCCCGGCCCTCGGGGGTGAGCCGGCTCCCCCCGCCCCGCTCGCCCCCGCTCCTCGAGGCCACCAGGGGGAACCCCAGCGCCGCCTCGACCTCCCGCACCCGGCTCCAGGCCGCCCGGTAGGAAAACCCCGCCGACCGGGCGGCGGCCTTGAGGCTGCCGGTGGCCTCGATCGCCCGCAGCAGCCGGTGGGTGCGGGGGCCCATCAGGTAGCGGCCGTCCTCGGCCTCCAGCCAGAACTTGGCGCGGGGGCGCATGCCCCCATTATGGCGCGCATAATGGGTCCATGGACCTGCTTTTGGAGCTCAAGGAGATCCACAAACGGACCCCGAGCAAGATCCTCCTGGTGGTGCTCGACGGCGTCGGGGGCCTGCCCCGGGAGCCCGGCGGCCCCACCGAGCTCGCCGCCGCGCGGACCCCCAACCTCGACCGGCTGGCCGCTGAGTCGGCCCTCGGCCTCTTCACCCCGGTGGCCCCGGGCATCGCCCCGGGCTCGGGCCCCGGCCACCTCGCGATCTTCGGCTACGACCCCCTCAAGTACCGGGTGGGGCGGGGGGTGCTCTCGGCGCTGGGGCTGGGGGTGCCGCTGGGGCCCGACGACGTCGCGGTGCGGGGCAACTTCGCCACCCTGAACCCCGACGGGACCGTCAAGGACCGCCGGGCCGGCCGCCCCCCGACCGAGGAGAACCGGCGGGTGCTGGCCAAGCTGAAGGCCGCGATTTCCACCATCGAGGACGTGCGGGTGGAGCTCTACACCGAGAGCGAGCACCGCTTCGCCCTGGTCCTCCGGGGCCCCGGCCTCGGCGACCGGGTCACCGACACCGACCCCCAGGTCGCCGGCGTTCCCCCCCGGAAGGCCGAGCCCGAGGACCCCGCCGACGCCGGCAGTGCCAAGACCGCCCGGATCCTGAACCGCTTCGCCGAGCTCGCCCGCGAGGTGCTGAAGGACGAGCCGGTGATCAACGGGGTGCTGCTCCGGGGGGCCTCGAAGCGGCCCGACTTCCCCTCGCTCGCCGAGGTCGCCGGGCTCGCCCCGGCGGCGATCGCCAGCTACCCGATGTACCGGGGGGTCGCCGAGTTGGTGGGGATGGAGGCCCTGCCGCTGGAGGAGGACGAGGACGACCCGGACCGGCCCCAGGCCAAGCTCCGGGCCCTCCGGGCCCACTGGCGGGCCCACGACTTCTTCTACCTCCACTTCAAGAAGACCGACTCCAAGGGGGAGGACGGCGACTTCGAGGGCAAGGTGGAGCGGATCGAGCTCTTCGACCGGTTGCTCCCCGAGCTGTTGGCGCTGGCCCCCGACGTGCTCCTGATCACCGGCGACCACTCGACCCCGGCGGTCTACCGGGCCCACTCCTGGCACCCGGTGCCGGTGCTCCTGAAGGGCCCCTACCTGCGGGCCGACGCCGCCCGCCGCTTCACCGAGGACGAGGCCGCCCGGGGCTCGCTCGGGTCGCTCCTCGGGCCGGTGCTCCTGCCGCTCATGCTGGCCCAGGCCGGCAAGCTCCAGAAGTACGGGGCCTAGCGGCGGGCCTCGGGGGGCGCCGCCGGCGGGCCGATCAGGTAGATCGCCCCCCAGGGTTTGTAGACGCTGGTGAAGGCCCTTTGAACCTGGCGTCCGTCGGCGTAGCGGACGGTCCGGACCACCCGCACCCGGGCCCCCGGCGCCGGCCAGTCGACCTGCTTGCGGGTCCCCGCCGGCAGGGTGGGGTCCTCGATGACGCGGGGGGGGAGGGGCGGGGTCCTTTCCAGGAAGATCGGTCCCCGCCAGCCGACCTCCCGGTCCTTGGTTCCGAAGAGCCGCACGTAGAGCCGGGTGCCCCGGACGTAGGTGCGGAGCAGCAGGTCCCCGGGGGTGTCGTTTTGGAACTTGAGGTCCACCCAGGGGCCGTAAACGGTGGCGTCGAGGCCGCTTGGGCGGTAGTAGCGGAGCTGGTAGGAGTGGGGGTGGCGCTCGAGGATGGGCAGCCCGGCGAAGAAGGCGGCCCGGAAGACGGTGGTCGAGACCTGGCAGACCCCGCCCCCCACCCCCTTCTCGGTGCGGTCGCCGAGGATCACGTAGCCCTGCCGGTAACCGGCCTTCTCGTCCACCGGACCCAGGGCCTTGAGGAAGGAGAAGGTGGCGCCCCTCGGGATGACCAGGCCGTCGAGCTTGCGGGCGGCCAGGCGGAGGTTCCAGACCCGGTTCCTCGAGGACCCCCGGAAGTCGGTGACCCCCTCGCCGACCAGCTGGCGGATCCCCCGGCGGTAGAGGGACTCCAGGCTCCGCCGGGGCGGCACCACCGCCTCGGGCAGGTAGAAGCTCGACCGGCCGTAGGCCAGCGCCCGGCGGTAGGCGGCCAGGGCCTTGCCGACCTCGATCCGGTAGCCGACCTTCTCGACCCCGTACCAGCCCCGGTCCTTTTGGTAGACGAAGCGGGCGTCCTTAGGCCGGCGGTTGAGCCGGGCCACCAGGGCCCTGAGTTCGTCCTCGGTGGCGACCGGGAAGATGCGGGTGCCCACGTACTCCCTGAGCTCGCCGCCGACCAGCAGGCGATCGTAGACCACGAAACGGGCCTCGACCTGGGCCAGGGCGAGCCCCAGGAGCACCCCGAGCGAAAGCCCCCGCTTGAGCACGGTTCCAGTTTAGCCGGGGCGGCGGGACCGGGGCGGCGATCTTTACCCAAGCTTTACCGAGCCCGATCAGGCTATGGACGAGGAGGTGGCTTTGGATGTGGGGTTGCCCTTGGTGCGGCTACGGATACGGGATCGGCGGATGGGTCTTCGGGTTGCTCTGGTTCCTCCTGATCGCGTGGGCGATCTACGCCCTTTTCCGGGCGGTGAGTCCGCCGCCGAGGGGGCCCGAGCGGGACGGAACCGACCGGGCGCTCTCGATCCTCAGGGAGCGGTATGCTCGGGGCGAGATCGATAAGGAGACCTTCGAGCGAATGAAACGGGATCTGGGAGGCTGATGGCGAGCGTTCTCCTGGTCGACGACGACCCGGCGATCCGGGAGATCCTCGGGGCCTACCTCAGGCGGGAGGGGCACCGGGTCCTCGAGGCCGCCACCGGGGCCGAGGCCCTGGAAAAGGCCGGCGAGGCCGACCTGGTGGTGCTCGACCTGATGCTGCCGGAGCTCGACGGCTGGCAGGTGGCCCGGCGGCTCCGGGAGGCCGGGAGCGAGGTGCCGATCCTGATGCTCACCGCCCGCGGCGAGGAGGAGGAGCGGGTCAAGGGCTTCGAGCTCGGGGCCGACGACTACGTGACCAAGCCGTTTTCCCCCCGGGAGGTGGTGGCCCGGGTGCGGGCCCTGCTCCGCCGCTTCGGCCACCGCGACCGGCTGGTCTACGGCCCCCTGGAGATCCGGCCCCAGGAGCGGAAGGTCTTCCTCGAGGGCCGTCCCATGGCGCTTTCCAAGCTCGAGTTCGACCTCCTCCTCACCCTGGCCCAGCACCCCGGCCTGGTCTACAGCCGGGAGCGCCTTTTGGACCGGGTTTGGGGCGGCGACTTCTACGGGGTCGACCGGGTGGTCGACGTCCACGTCGCCGCCCTGCGCAAAAAGCTCGGCGACGACCCCGAGCACCCCCGCTTCATCGAGACCGTGCGGGGGGTCGGCTACCGCTTTTTGGGGGACGCCTCGTGAGGCTTTTCCTCAAGCTCTTCTTCAGCTACCTGCTGGTCGTCTTCTTCGCCGAGCTGTTGGTGGTGGTCCTGGTCGAGAGCTTCGCCCCCCGGTTCTTCCAGGGCCACGTCGCCCGGATGGTTCACATGGTCTCGATGATGGGGGGCGGGGTCATGGCCGAGGCCCTCAAGGAGGACCTGCAGAGGAGCCTCTACTCCACCTTGAACTCGGCCTTTCTGGCCTCGCTGCCGCTGGCCCTCGGGGTCTCCGGGGTGATCGCCTTCTTCACCAGCCGTAAGTTCACCCGCACCGCCGAGATGCTCGCCGAGGCGAGCCGCAAGGTGGCGGCCGGGAACTACCGGGTGCGGTTGCCGGTTTTGGGGAACGACGAGCTCTCCGAGCTGGCGGTGCACTTCAACCGGCTGGCCGAGGCGTTGGCCCGGATCGAGCAGACCCGGGCCGAGCTGATCGGCAACGTGGCCCACGAGCTCAGGACCCCGCTGGCCGCCCTCCAGGGGTACGCCGAGGCCATGGCCGACGGGGTGATGCCGCCGGACGAGGCCGCCGCCAAGATCGGGCGCGAGGTCAAGGCGATGGCCCGCCTGGTCGAGGACCTGGCCCGGGTCTCCCGGGTCGAGGTGGGGACGGTCCCCCTCGACCTGGCCGCCTACGAGCCCGAGTCCCTGGCCCGGCGGGCGGTCGAACGGTTCGCCCCCGCCTTCCAGGAAAAGGGGGTCGAACTTTCCCTCGTCCTCCCCCCCGACCCCCTTCCCCCGGTGCGGGCCGACGCCGAGCGGGTAGCGCAGGTGCTCGCGAATCTCCTGGCCAACGCCCTGCGCTTTACCCCCGAGGGGGGGCGGGTGCGGTTGGCCTTGGCGCTCCGGGACGGGGCGGTGCGGTTTTGCGTGAGCGACACCGGCCCTGGCGTGCCCGAGGCCATCCGGGACCGCATCTTCGAACGCTTCTTCCGCGGCGACGCCGCCCGGGGGCGCGCCGGCGGGAGCGGGGTCGGGCTCACCATCGCCCGCGGCTTGGTCGAGGCGATGGGCGGCCGGCTCTGGCTGGAGGAGGCCGAAGGCCCCGGGGCCACCTTCTGCTTCACCCTGCCGGCGGTGGGCTTTACCTGAGCTTTACAGGCCGCCTCTAGCCTGGCGGCATGCGTCCGAAACCCGATCCCCGCACCCGCGGTTTTCCGAACCGGGGCGCCGGGAGGGCCCCGGCCCCCCGGCGCTACCTTCCCTGGATTTTGGCCCTGGCGCTCCTCGGCGGCTACGGTCTTTGGAAGGTCCGCACCGGCGGCGAGGCGTCGGCCTTCCAGGCGCTCGCCCGGGCCGGGGCGCCCCGCCTGCCCGACACCGAGGCACCCGCCCTCACCGACCGAAGCCACCTCCCGCTGGGAAGGGAGATCCGCTACGCCTCCCTCCCCCCGACCTCGGGGCCCCACAGCCCCCTCGACGTAGGTCCCGGCTTCTACCGCGAGCGTCCCTCCTTTACCCAGCTGGTCCATAGCCTGGAGCACGGCGAGGTGGTGGTCTACTACGACCGTCCGGGCCCCCGGGCGATCGCCACCCTCAAGCGCTGGGCGCGGCTTTTCGAGGTTCCTTTCCAGGGAGTCGTGGCGGTGCCGCTGGCCGGGCTGGGTTCCAAGGTGGTGCTGACCGCCTGGGGACAGCGGCTCGACCTGGCGCCCTTCGACGCCGAGCTGGCGGCCGCGTTCATCGATCGTTTCCGGGGGCGCGGCCCCGAACGGAAGGTGAGGTAAGCGATGAAAAACGAACACGAACACCACCGGCACGGCATGGAAGGAGCCACCCACCCACCGCATCCTCCTTCGGGGCAGGATTCGGGCCACCGGGGTCACGAGGGCCATGGAGGTCACGGGGGTCACGAGGGCCACGATAAGCACGAGGGCCACGACCCCAAGGACTTCTTGCGTCGGTTTTGGGTGAGCGTTTTGCTCACCGTTCCCGTCCTTTACTTCTCCACCCAGCTCCAGTCCTGGCTCGGCTACCGCGCCTACCAGGCCCCCGGGACCGCGTGGGTGGGGCCGGTGCTGGGCACGGTGCTCTACTTCTATGGGGGCAAGCCCTTCCTGGTGGGCGCCCTTCGTGAGTTCCGGATCCGCCGGCCCGGGATGATGAGCCTGATCGCGCTGGCGATCTCGGTGGCCTACCTCTACAGCCTGGCGGTCTCGTTGGGGTTCCCGGGGCGGCCCTTTTACTGGGAGCTCGCCACCCTGATCGACGTGATGCTCCTGGGCCACTGGCTGGAGATGACCAGCGTGCAGCAGGCCGGCCGGGCCCTGGAGGCCCTGGCCGAGCTTTTGCCCCGGGTGGCCCATCGCCTGGAAAACGGCGAGGCCAAGGACGTGCCGGCCAGCGAACTCAAGGAGGGCGACCTCATCCTGGTGCTGCCCGGGGAGCAGGTCCCCGCTGACGGCGAGGTGGTCGAGGGGACCAGCAGCGTAAACGAGGCTTTTCTCACCGGCGAGTCCAAGCCGGTGACCAAGAAGCCGGGCGACGAGGTGGTGGCCGGTTCGATCAACCACGAGGGGGTGCTCAAGGTCCGGGTGCTTCGCACCGGCGAGGCCACCACGCTTTCCCAGATCGTGCGGCTGGTGAAGGAGGCCCAGGCGGCCCGGAGCCGGTTCCAGGCCCTGGCCGACCGCGCCGCCGGCTGGCTGTTTTTCGTGGCGGTGGCGGCGGGGACGATGGCCTTTGGGGTCTGGCTGGCGCTCGGCCAGGGGTTCAACTTTGCCTTGGCGCTGGCGGTGACCACCCTGGTGATCGCCTGCCCCCACGCCCTGGGGCTTGCCATTCCCCTGGTGACCACCAACGCCACCGCGATCGCGGCCCGAAACGGCATTCTGGTCCGGAACCGGGAGGCCTTTGAACGGGCCTGGAACGTGCGGGCGGTGGCCTTCGACAAGACCGGAACCCTGACCGAGGGGCGGTTCGCGGTGCGCCGGGTGGTCGGTGCCGGGCTTTCGGAAGAGGAAGTGCTCCGCTTGGCGGCCGCCCTCGAGGCCGCCAGCAGCCACCCCCTGGCCGAGGCGATCGTCGAGGCCGCCCGCGAACGAGGGCTTGAGCTTCCCGAGGTCAAGGAGGCCAGGGCGGTTCCGGGCCAGGGCGTGGTCGGCGAGGTCGAGGACCGGCGGATCTACCTGGGCCGTCCCGAGTGGCTTGCCGATTTCGGGCTGGAGCCGGGGGAGCTGGCATCGGCCCTCAAGGAGACGGAGTCCCGGGGAGAGAGCGCCGTTTTGCTCTTCGAGGAAGGGCGCGTCTTGGGCCTCCTCTCGCTGGCCGACCGGGTGCGGGAGAGCGCCCGGGCCGCGGTGCGCCGGCTGCTCGCCATGGGGATCGAGCCGGTGATGGTGACCGGGGACGCCGAGGCGGTGGCCCGCACGGTGGCCCCCGAGCTCGGCATCCGCCGGTACTTCGCCCGCGTGCTCCCCGCCGATAAGGCGAGGATCGTCGCCGAGCTCAAGCGGGAGTTGGCCGGGCGCGGGCGGGTGGCCTTCGTGGGCGACGGCATCAACGACGCCCCCGCCCTGGTCGAGGCCGACCTTGGGATCGCGATCGGGGCCGGCACCCACGTGGCCATCGAGTCGGCGGACCTGGTCCTCGTCGAGAACGACCCCCTCGACGTGGTCCGGGCGCTCAAGTTGGCCCGGGCGACCTACGCCAAGATGGTGCAGAACCTTCTCTGGGCCAGCGGCTACAACGTGGTGGCGATTCCCCTGGCGGCGGGGGTGGCCTACCCCCTGGGGATCGTGCTGAATCCGGCGGTGGGGGCGCTCTTCATGAGCCTCTCCACCGTCATCGTGGCGGTCAACGCGATGCTCCTCCGTCGGGTCCGGCTGGCCTAGGGGGCTTTACGGGAACTTTACCGAACCCCGGTTTCCTAAGGACGGAGGTGGAACATGGTTCACAAAACCTACCTGGCGGGCATCCCCGAGGAGGTCGAAACCCGACTCCTGGCGGCGCTCAAGGACGAGGGGTTCGGTCTTTTGACCCGGGTGGCGCTTCACCAGGTGCTCAAGGAAAAGCGGAACGTCGAGATGCCGGCCTATGTGCGGCTCGGAGTATGCCATCCGGCCCTGGCCGAGGAGGCGTTGAAGCGCCATCCCGATGTGGGGGTCGTGCTTCCGTGTGCGCTGGTGGTGCGGGACGAGGGGGAGGGCCGGGTGGCGGTGCTTTACCAGGATCCCGCGGTGGCCCTGGCGGGGGCCACCGAGCGGCCCGACCCCGAGCTCGCCGGGGCGGTACGGGAACGGCTGGAGCGGGCAATAGGACGATTGGAGGGGTTCGCGTGATGGGGTTCATGGGGTTTGGGTTCTTCTGGATGATCCTCTTGCTGCTGGTGCCGGTCGTGCTCTTTGGCTACCTCTTGCGGGGGCCCGAGCGTCCCTCGGGCCGCTCCCAAAACGGCGACCGCAGCGCGGTGGAGGCCGCCCGCGAGCGCTACGCCCGGGGCGAGATCGACCGCGAGACCTACCGCCGGTTGATTCAGGACCTGGAGGGCTGATCATGGGTTGCGGTCACGGAAGCCGTCGTCATCGCGAGGAAAGGGAGGAACGGGTGCCGGCGATCCGCCGGGACCCCATCGACCTCCAGTACGCCCGGGGGGAGCTCGACCGGGAGGCCTACCTGGCCGCCAAGGGACGGCTCGTTTCCCCGCCGGCCGGCGAGCCGGGGCTCGCTTCCGAGCTCGAGGCCGCCCGGAAGGAGCTGGTGAACCTTAGGAACCGGGTTTCCTCGCTCCGGGAGGAGCGGGGCCGGCTCAAGGCCCGGCTGGCGGTTCTCGAGGAGGGCACCGCCGCCGCCCTGGACGAGCTCGGGCTCGAAGCCCACGAGCGGTTCGAGGAGAAACTCGCCCTGGAGGACGCCCTTAGGAACACCGAGAAGGCCCTCCGGAGCAGCGAGCGGGCGCTTTTGAAGCTGGAGGCGCTGGTGGCGAGCCTCGAGGCCGAGGCCGCCGCCGCCCGGGTGGCCCGCTTGGAAGGAGGCGGACGATGACCCTTTTGGACCGGATTGGGCGCCTTTTGCGCGCCAACTTGAACGACCTGATCGCACGGGTCGAGGACCCCGAGAAGATCCTCAACCAGGCCCTTTTGGACATGAAGGCGGCCTACCGCGAGGCCAAGGAGGAGGTCGCCGCCGTCCTTGCTGAAGAGGCGCGGCTTGCCCGGGAGGTGCGGGCCTACCGCGCCATGGCCGAGACCTGGCGGGTGCGGGCCCGCGAGGCGGTGAAGGCCGACCGCGACGACCTGGCCCGGGAAGCCCTTAGGAAGGCCCGTCGGGCCGAGGCCCTGGCCGAGGAGCTCGACCGCCAGCTAAAGGAGGAGCGCGTCACCTCGGAGCGGCTCAAGACCCAGCTCGAGGCCCTGAGGGCCAAGATCGCCGAGGCCGAGGCCAAGAAGCGGGTTCTTTTGGCCAGGCGGCGAACCTACCAAGCCGCCGAGTCGGTGCGCCGGCTAAGGTCCCGCACCGACGCCCACCCGGCCGCCGAAGCGTTCGACGCGATGGCCGAGCGGATCGAGGCGATGGCCGACCGGCATCAGGCGATGGCCGCCCTGGACGCCGAGGAGGGCCTCTCGGAGGCCTTCGCCGAGCTCGGCGAGGAGGAGGCGCTCGAGGCCGAGTTGGCCCGGTTGAAGGGGGAGGAGGTCGAAGGATGAGGGGGCTTGCCGTCTTCGCCCTGGCCGCCTTTCTGACCGCGTTTTCGGGGGCGGGGCTGGCCCACACCGGTCACGGGGGCCTGCCCGCCGCGACGAGCGGCCGCGTCGTTCCCATCGACGTGCGGACGTTGCTGCCCCTCCTCGTTCGGAAGGAGAAGGGCTTCCTGTTGATCAACGTCCACGTGCCCTACGCCGGCGAGATCCCGGGCACCGACCTCTTCCTCCCCTACGACCGCGTCGCCGAGCTCGCCGCCAAGCTGCCCAAGGACAAGGACAGCCCGCTGGTGGTCTACTGCCGGAGCGGGGCGATGAGCCGGGTGGCGACCGCGACGCTGGTGCGCCTTGGCTACACCCGGGTCTACGACCTCACCGGGGGCATGAACGCCTGGCAGGCCGCCGGCTTGAAGCTCGCGTACCGATCGCGCTAGCAACCGCCGACCGCGGCCCCCGTAGGTGCGGGGGCCGCTTCCTTTATGCGGACTTTACACGGGGCGCCGATCCTACCCTTGGAGGTGAACGATGAAGAAGGGAATCGGTAGGAAGAACGCGGGGCTTTTGGCGGGAGCGGTCTTGGTGCTGGGGTTGGCGGTGGCCCTCGGTCAGGGGATGATGGGCGGCCCGGGATCCGGCTACGGCGGTCCGGGCTACGGCGGGATGATGGGTGGGCCCGGCATGGGGATGGGGGGCCCCGGGATGTCCGGGATGATGGGGATCTACCCCCCCAGCGCCCGCCCCATCTCCGAAGACGAGGCCCGCCGTCGGTTTGCCGACTTCGCCGCCCGGGTGGCCCCGGGAGCCCAGGTCAAGGATGTGATGGCCTTTAGCCAGAACTACTTACGCCCAGATCGTGGATCAGGAGGGTCGCGGCCTCGCCGAGGTGCTGGTGGATCGTTACTCCGGCGTGGTCTTCCCCGAGCCCGGCCCCAACATGATGTGGCGGGGCCAAGGCCGCTTCCTGGGGGCCCAGCCGCGTTACGACCTCGAGGGGGCCGAGAAGCTGGCCCGGGAGTTCTTAAAGGGCTACCTCCCGGGCAGCCGCATCTTCGAACGGCAGGCCTTCGACGGCTACTACACCTTCGACTTCGGCCGTGGGAAGATCGAGGGGATGCTCTCGGTCAACGCCTACTCCGGCGAGGTCTGGGTGCACACCTGGCACGGGGTCTTCTTGGGTGAGAACGAGTAACCGGACCAACGCGCTGGGGGGCGGCCGGTGGCCGCCCCCCTTTTTGGCTGGTGGAGCCGAGGGGATTCGAACCCCTGACCTCCTGAGTGCGATTCAGGCGCGCTCCCAGCTGCGCCACGGCCCCACGCGCCGCGTTCATCATGCTAATCCCGGCCCCGGGGTTTGTCCAGTAGGGTGGGGGAAGGGTGCGAAGGATCGTCGGGGCGGGGCTTTGGGTGTTGTTCCTTTTGGGGCTTTGGCTGCTGGTTTTCCGCCCCCGCCCGGCCCCGACCCCCGCCCTGCCCGCCCCCTGGGGGCGGCTTGCGGCCGCCCTCGCCGCCGGCGACCTGGCGGCCCTCCGCGCCCTCGCCGAGCGGCCCGGCTACGCCGCGGTGGTGGCCGCCCGGGCGCTGGCCGAGGACCCCCGGGTTCCGGCCGCCGAACGGGTCCGGTGGGTGCGGGCGGCGGTGGCCTTCGAGGGGCGGCCGGCGCTCCTTTGGGGGGCGGAGCTTCTGGTGCGGTTGGGGGCGCCCGACCTGGCCGTTTCCTACTACCGGCGGGCGATCGGCGAGCCCGCCGCCCGGGCCGCCCTGGTGCGCCTGGCCCGGGAGGGGAACGCCGCCGCGATCGAGGCCCTGTTCAGGGCCGGCCGCTACCGGGCGGTGCTCCCCTACCTCCGCCGCCCCGAGGACCGGGGCCGCGCGCTTTTGGGCCTGGGGCGCTACCGGGAGGCGCTCAGCCTGCTGGCGGATCCCGAGGACCGGGGCCGGGCGCTTTTGGCCCTCGGCCGCTCCCCCCAGGCGGCGGCCGCCTTCCGGCAGGCCGGGGACTTCCTGGGGCTGGGCCGGGCCCTCCTCGCCGAGGGGCGGAGGGCGGCGGCGGTGGCGGCCTTCCTAAAGGCCAGCGACCGGGGGCTGTGGGAGGCCGCCGGGGCTTTGGAAAAGGCCGAGCCTGCCCGGGCGGTCGCCCTCTACCTCCGCCTGGCCGGGCGGGCCGGGGAGCTCGGCGACGCGGCCGCCTACCGCGCCTACCAGCTGGCCCGCCGCCGGGGCGACGGGGCGCTCGTCGAGCGGGCCTACCGGGCGCTCCGGGGGGGCTATGCCGCGCTCGCCGGAAAGCCCCTGGGGCGGCTTTCCTTTAAGCCCCTTCCCCCCGCCCCCCGGGGCCTTCGGGTGGTGCGGGCGCTGGCCCGGGCCGGGCGCTGGGACTGGGCCCGGGGCGAGGCCCGCTACCGGGCAGCCGCCGCCCGGGGCGCGGAGGCGCGGGCCTGGGCCTGGGTCCTCTATCGCCTCGGCGACTACCCCGCGGCCGCCCGCTACGGCGGGCCCCGGCTCCGCTACCCCACCCCCTGGCGGGCCTGGGTCTTGGCCCGGGCCCAACGCGCCGGGCTCGACCCCTGGCTCCTCTACGCGGTGATCCGGGTCGAGAGCGCCTTCGACCCCCGGGCGGTGAGCCCCACCGGGGCGCAAGGGCTCCTCCAGTTCACCGACGCCACCTGGCGCGAGGTCGCCGCCCGGTTGGGGGAGGCCCCCGCCGACCCCCGGGACCCCCGGGCGGCGATCCGCTACGGGGCCTACTACCTGGGGGCCCTCCTGCGCCGGTTCGGCGACGTTCGCCTGGCCCTCATCGCCTACAACGGCGGGCCCGGTTACGTCGCCCGGGGGCTCAGGCGCTACCGCAACTTCGAGGACTTCTGGCGGTTCCAGCCCCGCGACGAACCCCGCCGCTACCTCGGCCGGGTGGCCCGGGACTGGGCGATCTACCGCGCCCTGGCTAGCCGGCCGCGGCGGGAACCCGGCTTTCTAGCGGGGTTCCCATCGCCGCCCTGATCTCGCCCCCGCCGAGCAGGACCTCGCCGGCGTAGACCGCCGCCGACTGCCCGGGGGCGACCGCGAAGGCGGGCTCCTCTAGGTCGAGCACCAGGCCCTCCCGGTCGGCCCGGCGCACCCGGGCGGGCACCGGGCGGGCGCGGTGGCGGACCTGAACCTCGACCCGCTCGGGCCAGTCCTCGGGGGGCACGAGGTAGTTGGGGCGCTCGGCCGCCAGCCCCCGGGCCGTCGCCGCCTCCCGGGGTCCCACGTAGACGGTGTTGGTGGCCGGGTCGGTGGCGACCACGTAGCGGGGTTGGTGGCTCTTAAACAGCCCCAGCCCGCGCTTTTGGCCCACCGTGAAGAAGATCGCCCCGGGGTGTGCCCCCACTACCTCGCCGGTGGTCGCGTCGACCACCGGCCCCGGCCGGGCCCCGAGCCGGGCCTTCAGGAAGCCCTTGGGGTCGTTCTCGACGAAGCAGAGGTTCTGGCTCTCGGGGGCCCGGGCCACCGCCAGGCCGGCGTCCTCGGCCAGGGCCCGGACCTCGGGCTTGGTGCGCCCCCCCAGGGGGAAGAGGAGGCGGCCGAGCCGGGCGGGATCCAGGCCCCACAGGAAGTAGCTCTGGTCCTTGGCCGGGTCCCGCCCCCGGAGCAGGCGATCCCCCTCCCGCCGGGCGTAGTGGCCGGTGGCGACGAACGCGGCGCCCACCCGGTCGGCCACCTCGAAGAGCCCGGCGAACTTGACGAAGGGGTTGCAGCGGACGCAGGGGTTGGGGGTGCGGCCGGCCCGGTGGGCCTCGAGGTAGGCCGCCACCACCGCCCGGCGGAAGCGGTCCTCCTCGCCCTTGACCACGAAGGGGATGGCCAGCCGCCGGGCGACCTCGGCGGCCCGGGCCTGGGCGGCGGCGTTGCAGCAGGAGTTCTCGGCCTGGCCGGCCTCGAGGCGGAGCATGACCCCGACCACCTGGTAGCCCTCCTCGAGCAGGAGGAGGGCGGCCACCGCCGAGTCCACCCCGCCGGAAAGCCCCAGCACCACCCGCGGCTTCACGAGGCAAAAGTTTAGCAGGAAGGCGTAGACCGGTTGGCGAGCGGGGTTCCGATCGGGGCCCGGCGGTTCAGGCCACCAGGGGGGCGGCCTCATGATCCGCCACCGCCGCCTGGGTGCTCTGGATCGCGACCTCGATCATCGCGTCGGTGGGTTCGTCGACGGTGAGACCCTGGAAGCGAAAGCCCAGCCAGCGGAGGGCGCGGGAGAGGGGGTCTTGGTGGCTGGCGGAAAACCGCAGCAGCTCGAAGGCCACCCCGGCGACCAGCGGCAGGAAGACCACCCGGCCCAGCAGGCGCCACCAGAGCAGGTCGGCCCGGGGCAGGAAGCTGTAGACGAGGATCGAGGCCAGGATCACGAAGGCGATGAAGGTGGTGCCGCAGCGGGGGTGGAAGCGGGGCTGGGCGCGCACGTTGGCGACCGTGAGCGGAAGCCCCTTCTCAAAGGCGTGGATCGCCTTGTGCTCGGCGCCGTGGTACATGAAGAACCGCCGGGTATCGGGAAAGCGCCGGAGGAACCAGAGGTAGCCCACCAGCACGGCGGCCTTCAGGGTTCCGGCCAGGGCGTTAAACAGCACCGGGTGGGCGCGGGCGTCGGCGGCGAACCCCGCCAGGTAGGCCGGGAGCACGATGAAGAAGAGGATCCCGACCAGCGTGCTGACCGCCATGGTGGCCCAGAGCGCCCCCCGGCCGATCGGTTCCTCCTCGCCCTCGACGAGCTGGGCGCTGCGCGCGAGCGCCAGGTAGGAGACCCGGAGGGCGTCGATGAGGGCGACCAGCCCCCGCACCAGCGGCCAGCGGGCCCAGGGGCGGCGGGTCCAGTCGGCCGGGTCGGGGTGGCGCTCGACGTGGATCTCGCCGGAGGACAGCCGGACCGCCAGGGCCCAGGCCCCGGGGGCCTTCATCATCACGCCCTCCAACGCCGCGCTGCCACCGATGGTCGGCGTCTTCACGCCCTCCATTCTGGCTGTTTTCAATGAGAAAGTCGAGGCCGCGCGTGTGGTAGGCTGGGAAGCGTTATGAAGATTGATCTAAGGTCGGCGCGCCGTCCGGTGGCCGAGCTGCCGGGTCAGCTGCGCGCGGTTGGGGTGGTTTCGGGGGCGCTCACCGAGGCCGGCGAGGCCCTCGACGCCGCCGCCGGTGGGATGCTTTCCAAGGCGCTAAAAAAGGGCCGGTTCCGGGGGG
This sequence comes from Thermaceae bacterium, assembly GCA_026984675.1. Taxonomy (GTDB): domain Bacteria; phylum Deinococcota; class Deinococci; order Deinococcales; family Marinithermaceae; genus WFXV01. Next base: position 12,563 of record JALSRQ010000098.1, on the reverse strand, counting down.
AGGAGGGCGAGACCCTGCTCCTTTGGGAGGGGGAGCGCTACCTTTTGCTGGTCGGCCTGGGCGGCAAGCGGGGGGTGACCCCCGATCGGGCCCGGGAGGCCGCCGCCCGGGTGGCCGGCGAGGCCCTCCGGCTGGGGGTGCGCGAGGTCGCGGTGGAGAACTTCTGGGCCGATCGGCTGGGCCGGGAGGCGGCCAGCTACGCGGTGGCCGAGGGGCTCCACCTCGGCAGCTACCGCTTCGTGAAGTACCGAAGCGGGGAGAGGCCGCCCCGGGTGCGGTACTGGATCGCCCGGGGTCGGGGGCGGGCGGTGGCCGAGGCCGCCGTTTTGGCGGGGGCCACCCTCTACGCCCGCGATCTGGTCAACGAGCCCCCCAACCGGATGACCCCCGAACGGCTGGCCGAGGAGGCCCGGAGCCTGGCCGGGGAGGCCGGCCTCGAGGCCGAGGTGCTCGGACCCCAGCAGATCGAGGCGCTCGGCATGGGGGCCTTCCTGGCGGTGGCCCGGGGCTCGGCCAACCCGCCCCGGCTGGTGCACCTCGTCTACCGGCCGGAAAAGCCCCGGCGCCGGGTGGCCCTGGTGGGCAAGGGGCTTTGCTTCGACACCGGGGGCTACTCGCTCAAGCCCACCGAGAGCATGCGCCACATGAAGGCCGACATGGCGGGGGCGGCGGCGGTGCTGGGGGTCTTCCGGGCGCTGGCCGAACTCCGGCCCGAGGTCGAGGTCCACGGGGTCATCGCCGCCGCCGAGAACAAGATCAGCGGAGGGGCCTACGTGGTCGACGAGGTGGTCCGGGCGATGAACGGCAAGACGATCGAGGTGGGGAACACCGACGCCGAGGGCCGGCTCACCCTGGCCGACGCCCTGGCCTACGCTTCCCGGCAGGCCCCCGACGCGGTGGTCTCGATCGCCACCCTTACCGGCTCGGCGGTGGTGGCCCTGGGGCGCAAGATCGCCGCCCTCTTCGCCACCGACCCCCGCCTCCGCGAGGGGATCGAGCGGGCGGCGGCCCAGGAGGGCGAAAAGGTCTGGCCGATGCCGCTGGAGCCGAGCTACAAGAAGCTTTTGAGGAGCCAGGTCGCCGATCTCGCCAACGTCGGCACCCGTCACGGCGGGGCGATCCAGGCGGCGCTGTTTTTGACCGAGTTCGCGAAGGGGCCCTACGCCCACCTCGACATCGCCGGGCCGGCGTTCCTGCCCGAGGCCTGGGAGCTCGGGCCGGCCGGGGGCACCGGCTTCGGGGTGCGCACCCTGGCCCGCTGGCTTAAGGAATAACCCCCCGCCCGGCCGTAAGATGGGGGGCGATGCCGGGCGCGCGGGTGGTGCTGGTGGGGGTTCAGGAGTCCGGGAACATCGGCATGGTGGCCCGGGCGATGAAGAACTTCGGGCTCCGCGAGCTGGTGCTGACCGCCCCCCAGGCGGCGATCGGCCCCGAGTCCTTTAAGTTCGCGGTCGGGGCCCGGGACGTGCTGGAGGGGGCCCGGACCGTGGCCACCCTCGACGAGGCGCTGGCCGGGGTGCACTGGGTGGCGGCGGCCACCGCCCGGCCCCGCGAGGAGTACCCCGGCGAGCCCACCACCCCCCGGGAGGTCGCCCCCTTTCTGAGGGCGGCGCTCGAGGCCGGCCAGGGGGTGGCCCTGGTCTTCGGGCGCGAGCGCTCGGGCCTCACCAACGCCGAGCTCGACCGGGCCCACTTCGTCGTGCGGATCCCCACCGACCCGGGGTTTAAGAGCCTGAACCTGGCCCAGGCGGTGCTGGTCCTGGCCTACGAGCTCTTCTTGGCCCGGCCGGGGACCACCGAGGCCCCCACCCCGGCGCCGGCCGAGCAGGTCGAGGGGTTCTTTCGGGACCTCGAGGGCTTCCTCCTGGAGATCGGCTACACCGACGAGCGCCGCCTCCCCCACGTGATGCGGGCGTTCCGCCGGATCTTCCACCGGGCCGCCCCCACCGCCGGGGAGCTCTCGATGCTGCGGGGGCTGATCCGCCAGAGCCGCTGGGCGATCCGCCGGGAGGCCGAGCGGTGGCGCTAGGGACCGGGGTCGGCGGGCTGGCCCGCCGGGTGCGCTCGGCGCGGGTCTTCCTGCCCCTGCTGATCGTCCTCTTCGTGGTCCTCTTCCAGTTCGGCATCCGGGCGAGCCTTCCCGACCCCCACGCCTTCTGGCTCCAGCTCGCCTTCTACGGGCTGCTGGGGCCGTTCATCGTCTACCTCACCCTGGACTGGATCTCCGACGAGCTGGAGGCCCGGGCCGAGGCCGAGCGGGCGCTCCTGGAGGCCAACCGCCGCCTCTCGGCGGTGCGCACGGTGGTGCACCGGGCGCTGGAGGCCGAGAACCTCGACGAGGTGATGCGGGCGGTGGCCGAGGCGATCCGGGAGACGCTGGGGGGCGAGGTGGCGCTCAAGCTCGGCGAGTACCGCTACAGCACCGCCGGTTTTCCCTCCGCCGGCTGTCGGGCCGAGGGGTTGGTGGCGGTCGAGCTGCCCCGGAGCGGGGGGCGGCTCTGCTTTTTCGGCCAGGTCGAGAAGGGGTTCCTCGAGGTCCTCGCCGGCGAGGTCGACTCGGTCCTGGAGGCCGCCGAGGCCCGCACCCGCGACCTCCTCACCCTCTTCGAGGTCGACGAGGCCCTCCGCGCCGAGGCCAACCTCGGCAAGCTGCTGGAGCGCCTGCTCGAGCGGATCGTGGCCTGGGCCGGGGCCGAGGGCGGGGCGGTCTACCTGCTTGACGAGGGCGGGGTCCTAAAGCTCTGGGCCTTCCGCGGCGAGGCCCCGAGCCGGCGGGCCTTCCTCCCCGAGGGGGCCTGGCGCGACGCCCTCAAGAAACCGGTCTTCCTGGGCACCGGCTGGCTGGCGGTCCCGCTGGGGGACAAGACCCCGGTGGGGGTGCTGCTCTTAATCGGCGAACACGAGCGGCTTCGGGGCGAGCTCGCCTTCCTCAAGCTGCTCGCCTCCCAGGTGACCCTGGCGGTTCGGAATGCCCAGGCCTACCTTCGGGCCGAGGAGCTCGCCATCCACGAGGAGCGCACCCGGATCGCCCGCGAGATCCACGACGGCATCGCCCAGGCCCTGGCCTTCATGGCCTTAAAGCTCGACCTCGCCGCCCGGCTCCTTAGGAAGGATCCCGACCGCGCCGAGGAGGAGCTCGCCCGGGTTCGCAAGGTGCTCCGGGCCCAGATCCGCGAGGTGCGGCGCTCGATCTTCGCGCTGCGGCCGATCGACCTCGAGCGCTACGGCTTCGTCGAGTCGGTGCGCCGCTACGCCCAGGCCTTCGCCGAGCAGGCCGGGTTCCGGGTGGCGGTAGCGGTCGAGGGCGAGCCCGCTCTCACCCAGGCCTCCGAGCTGGCCCTCTTCCGGGTGCTGCAGGAGGCCCTCAACAACGTGGCCAAGCACGCCCGCGCCCGGCGGGTCGAGGTCCGGCTGGTGGCCGAGAACCCCCGGGGGGCCCGCCTCGAGGTGGCCGACGACGGGGTCGGCTTCGACCCCCGGGCGGCCCCCCGGGAGGGGCACTTCGGCCTGGCCCAGATGCGGGAGCGGGTGCAGGCCCGGGGCGGGCGGCTGGCCATCGAGAGCGCCCCCGGCCGGGGGACCCGCATCGTCGCCGAGGTGCCGGCCTAGCCGTGTCGGTTTGTCACAGGCTCCGTCCGCTCCCGACGGTACCATGGCGGCGGAGGTGATGCGATGAAGAAGCGGTATTTGGCGTGGTTCCTCGGTCTGGCGTTGGCGTTGGGTTGGGCCCAGGCCCGCACCGTCTTCGTGGACACGACCTGGGCGGGTCTCGACTTCTACCCCAGCTTCGGACTGGGGGCAGGTATCGCCGCCGGCGTTCCCGAGGCGATCGGGCCCCTTTCGGCCGGCGCCTCGTTCTCCTTCCACGTGGGTTCGTGGCAAAACGCCTGGTTCACCGGGTTCGTCGAGTACCCCTTCCTGAAGTCCGAGCAGGGGAGCGCCCTGGCTCGGCTTGGCCTGGGCGCCCACTACGGGGGTAGCCGGTTTTACTTCCACACGCGGCTCAGCGCCGGCTACGAGTGGCGGCCTGCCTTTGCCGGGAACGTCTCGTTCCTGACTTGGGCGCGGGTCTACTACACCTTCGGGGCCAGCCGGCCTTTCGTTTACCTGAGCTTTGGCCCGCGGTTCTACTTGGACCTGAAGTAGCCGGCGTGGCCGCGGCGGGGGCCCCTAGGGGCCCCCGCCTTTTGTATGGTGGGGCCGTGGTCCCCCCCTTTTCCGCCGCGGTGCTGGCCGGCGGGCGCTCCCGGCGCTTCGGGCGGGACAAGGCCCGCTTCGTCTGGCGCGGCAAGCCCCTCCTGGGGCACGTGCTCGACAGCCTGAGCGAGGCCGACGAGAGCTTCGTCGTGGCGAACCGCCCCTACCCCGGGTTCGGGGTGCCGGTCTACCCCGACGTGATCCCCGGCGGCGACAGCCTCTCGGGGATCCACGCCGCCCTCTTCCACGCTCGAAACCGGGCGGTGGCGGTGGCCGCCTGCGACCTGCCGAACCTCACCCCGGGGTACTGGGCCTTTCTGCTCGAGCGGTTGGAGGACGCCCCGGCGGTGGTGGCGATGGGCCCGGAGGACTGGCCCGAGCCGCTGGCGGCGGTCTACACCAAGGCGCTTTTGCCCCTGGCCGAGCGCCTGCTCAAAAGCGGCGACTACTTTATCCGCCGCCTGCTCGACGAGGGCGGGGCCCGCTACCTCCCCTGGCGGGAGGTGCGGGACCGCTTCGGGTCTTCGATCTTCGCCAACGTCAACCGGCCCGAGGACCTCGAGAGCCTCTCGGGGTGGGCGTAGACCCGGTAGCTCCCGGGCCGGACGTAGGCCACCACGGTGAGCCCGAAGGCCCGGGCCAGGCGCACCGCCCGGTCGGTGGCCCCGGTGCGGGTGACCGCCACCACCGCCCCCAGGTGGATCGCCTTCTCGGCCATCTCGCGGGAGAACCGGCCGGTGGCTGCGAGGGCGAAGGGCCCCGAGAGGCCCTCGAGGAGCGCCGCCCCTGCCAGCCGGTCGAGGGCGTTGTGGCGGCCGACGTCTTCGAAGTGGAGGAGGAGGCGGCCCTCGAGGTCAAAGAGCGCTGCCGCGTGCACCCCGCGGGTCCTTTTGTAAAGCCGGGAGGCCGCCTGCAGCTTTCGGTGGAGCAGGAAGGGGAGCTCGGGCTCGACGGCGGCCTCGGGCAGCGGCCTCAACGGGCGGCGGCCGTAGCTCAGCCCGCCGACGCAGGCCGAGCTCCGGAGGCCGACCTCGGCCTCGGGAACCCGTTCCACCCGCAAGCAAAAGCGCCGCCGGTCAGGGTCGTAGACCCAGGCCACCTGGTCGAGCCGGTCAAAAAACCCCTGGTTCCAGAGGTAGCCGAGCCCCAGCGCGGCCTCGGCGCCGGGGGTGTAGGCGAGCCGGACCAGCACCCGGTCGTTGACCACCACCTCGAGCTCGTCCTCGGGGGGAAGGGGGAACTCGGCGGGGACCAGCTCGCCCTTTTGGTAGCGGTACACGGCTAGCCCTCCACCCGCTGGGTCTCGAGCAGGTAGCGCATCTCGACCCCCGCCGCCCGGAGCGAAGGGAGGTCGAGCCGCCCCGCCTCCCTTAGGTCCACCGCCGGCAGGGTGGCGCCGCAGGTGAGGCACTGGTAGAGCCGGTAGTGGGGGTCGTAGGGGTAGTAGCGGAGCCTTTCGTGGCGGGTCTCGCCGCAGTAGGGGCAGGCGATGCGGGGCACCGTCCAGCGGCTGTCGCAAACCCCGCAGACCAGGTGCCGGAACCCCTCCTCGTCGAGGTAGGCGACGTCGGCCTCGCCCCCGCAGACCGGGCAGCGGGCGTCCTCCCCCTCGGCCTCCCGGCCCATTCCCCGGGCGTAGGCCCGGAGGGCGGCGAGGAGGGCGAAGCGCTCGGCCTCCGGCCGGTCCCCAAGCTCGCCGGCGTAGGCCTCGGCCAGGAGGGCCTCGAGTTCCCCGGCCTCCAGCCCGAGGAGCCCGGCGGCCTCTTCCGCCAGCTCGGGGTCGTAGGCCCGAAGCCTCTCGACCACCGCCCGGAGCACCGCCCCGGCCTCCCTGAAGGGGGCCCCCGGCGTCCAGTCGGGGGCGGGGATCGCGTCGAGTTCCCGGTAGAGTTCGGCCAGCGTCATGGAAGTCTCCCCGAACGGGGCCGCCCGGAGGCGGCCCCTTCTTTAGATCACGTACCCTATCTGACCGGCGTAGACCACGAAGTAGCGGAGCAGGAACCCCCCCACCAGGACCAACAGGGCGGCCAGCCAGAGCCCCTTTTTGCGGGTCTCCAGCCAGAGGGGGAGGCCAAAGCCAAAGGCCACGAAGCCCCAGAACGCCCAGGCCAGCGGGCCCGAGAGCAGCGCCCGCACGGCGGTCTCGGCGCTGGGGTAGGTCCAGACCAGGTGCAGGAGGATCAGGGCCCCCTCGACCCAGGCCAGCCAGTAGGCCGCCCGGTGGACGCCCTCGCTCGCTCCAAAGAGGGCGAGCACGGCGGCCCCGGTGGTGCCGGCCGAGGCCAGGAAGATCCAGGGGATCAAGGGGCTCGCCGACCAGAAGGGCTTGGCGGTGGCGGTGAGCAAGACCCCGGTGTAGCCCACCACCAAGAGGGTCAGGATCGCCGCCACCCAGACCAGGAGGGGCGGCCACTCCCGCAAAAACAGCAGGATAAAGAGCGCGATCCCGTCGAGGAAGAGGAAGGCCGAGCCCAGCCACATCACCGAGATTGGCCGGAAGCTCGCCAAGAGGTGCCAGAACCGGAGAGGCTGGCCGAGGTCGATGACCAGGAGGAGGGCGCCGACCACCACGCCGAGGAAGGCGAGCCAGGCCCCGACCCGTTCCAGCCAGCGGTCCCGCTGGCTCAGGGCGAGGAGGAACGCCCCCCCGCCGAAGCCTGCCAGCCAGAAGTAGAGGACGATGTAGATGCCCCACTCGCCGCCGCTCATGATTCACCTCCCGAGACCTCCTCGCGACGGGCGATCACCCAGCCCAGCGTGCCCAGGGTGGCGGCGGCGATGCCGGCGGAGAGCCAGTCGACCGCCACCTTGTGGCGCTGGGTCATCGGCTCGATCGGCAGGCCGTAGGTCGAGGGGTGGCGGAGCAGCACGTAGATCACGTGGGTGCCGCCCATCTCCTTGAGGCCGTAGACGTTGGCCTCGTCGTAGCCCTCGGCCTTGAGCGCCTCGACCCGCTCCCGGGCGGCCCGCCGCATGGCCCCGTAGGTCCCGAAGCGGAGCGCCCCGGTGGGGCAGGCCTTGACGCAGGCCGGTTCCAGTCCGTTGGCGATCCGGTCGTGGCAGAGGGTGCACTTTTGCACCACGCCCTTTTCCTCGTCGTAGTGCACCGCGTCGTAGGGGCAGGCCTGCACGCAGTTGCGGCAGCCGATGCACCAGTCCTGGTCCACCGTCACCACCCCGCCGGGGCGGTAGTTCATCGCCCCGGTGGGGCAGGCCTCGACGCAGGCCGCCTCGCTGCAGTGCATGCAGGAGGTGCGGGTGAAGTCCCAGTAGACCTCGCCCTGCTTATCCAGCCCCTCGTGGTAGCTCATCTTGAGCCAGGTCTGGGCCGAGAGGACCAGTGGGTCGTAGGACCCGGTGTTTTGGGTCTCGGTTGCCGGGAGGTCGTTCCACTGCTTGCAGCCGACCTGGCAGGCCCGGCAGCCGATGCAGTAGGAGGCGTCGAAGAGGATGGCAAAATCGCTGGACCTTGGCATGCTCCCTCCCTAGAGCTTCTCCGCCAAGCGGAGCTTTTGCTCGCGCGAGAGCCGCTTGTAGTCGAGGTCGATCTTCTTGGGCGGTCGGGCGAGCTTCTTGATCCGGACCAGCATCGCCTTGGTTTCCGGGATGAAGGCGTTGGGGTCGTGGACGCTGGGGGTGAGGGCGTTCCCGGCCGAGTTGGGTCGGGCGCCGCCGCCCATGTAGCCCCAGTGCCAGGGCAGGCCGACCTGGTGGACGGTGCGCACCCCCTTGGCGTCCTCGATCTTCATCGGCTGGATGCGCTGGGTGACGATGGCCACCGCCTCCACCGAGCCGCGAGCGGACTCGACCAGGACCCAGTCGCCGTTCTTAATCCCCAGGTCCTGGGCCAGCGCGGTGCCGATCTCGACGAAGGGATCGGGCTGGAGCTCCAGGAGCCAGGGGACGTTCCGGCTCATCATGCCGGTGTGCCAGTGCTCGGTGAGCCGGTAGGTGGTGGCGATGATGGGGTAGGCCTCGGGGTCGCCGTAGACGTCGAGGTCTTTGAACTTCCAGACCTTGCAGACGGGGTCGTTCTGGTGGCCCATGGGGTTTAGGACCAGGCTCTCCCAGGGCTCGTAGTGCTCGGGGAAGGGGCCGTCCTTGAGCTTGGTGGCGAAGATGTGGCCGACCCCGTCGGGCTTCATGATGAAGGGGAGCACGGTGCCCGGAGCCCAGCCGCCGTCGGGCACGTCGCCCAGCCACTTCTTCTTCTCGGGGTCCCAGCGGATGACCCAGCGCTTTGGGTCCCGGGGCTGGCCGGTGTCGAACCAGACCGAGGCCCGGTTGTAGCGGATCCGCCGGTTGACCGGCCAGCACCAGGCCCAGTTGGGGTAGATTCCGATCCCCGCCGGGTGGTCGGTCTTGGAGTCGCGGCGGGCCATCATGTTGCCGGCCTCGGTCCAGGAGCCGGAGTAGAGCCAGTTGCCGGCGGCGGTGGTGCCGTCGGCCTTGAGGTGGGTGAAGCTCGCCACCTGCTTGCCGGTGGTGAGGTCGTAGCCGTTGATCTCCTTGGCCCAGGCCTCGGCCTGCTTCTCCGAGTACTGGGGCCAGGAGAGGTGGAGGATCGGGTCGGGGAAGGCCCCGCCCTCCTTTTGGTAGAGCTCTTTGAGCTTCTCCACCAGCCGGGTGAAGAAGTACATCTCGTCGACCGTGCCCTCGGGCGGGTCCACCGCCTTCTCCGACCACTGGGCCCAAAGCCCGGTGTTGGTGATCGAACCGGTCTTCTCGATCCAGACCGGGGTGGGGATGAAGAAGACCTCGGTCTGGACGTCGGCGGGGTTCACCCCCGGCCGCTTCCAGTGGGCGGCGGTCTCGGTCTCGAAGGGGTCGAGCACGACCATCCACTCCAGGGCGTCGAGCGCCTTACGGGCCATGTGGACGTTGGCCGCGCTCATCGCCGGGTTCTGGCCGAGCACCACCATCCCCTTGAGCACCCCGGAGAGGGCCGCGTGCAAAAGGGCGTGGTGGGAGAAGTCGGTGGAGGCGTCGGGCTTGCCGTCTTTGTGGGGGGCGAGCTTGGCGAGGTAGTGGTAGCTGATCTTGGGGTCGATCTCCGGCCACCAGGCCTTGAGCAGGCTAACGAAGTACTTGGGGAGGTTCTCCCACCAGTTGGGGGCGTTGGGGAGGAGGCGTTTCGGGGTCGACTCGGCGAGGTAGGTCTCCAGGCTCTGCTGGTGGGCCTTGGGGGTCGGCATGTAGCCGGGGAGGATGTGGAAGAGGATCGCGTGGTCGGTGGAGCCCTGGACGTTGGAGTGGCCCCGGAGGGCGTTCACCCCGCCGCCCGCCACCCCGATGTTGCCGAGCAGGAGCTGAACGATGGCGTAGGTGCGGATGTGCTGGGTGCCGTAGGAGTGCTGGGTGGCCCCCATTGCGTAGGTGATCGTGCCCACCCGGCCGGGGCGGCCGGTGGAGGCGTAGGTGGCGTAGATCTTCTCCAGCTTCTTGACCGGGATGCCGGTGATGTCGGAGACGGTCTTAAGATCGTAGCGGGAATAGTGCTTTTTCAAAAGCTGGAAGACGGTGTGGGGGTCTTGAAGCGTGGGGTCGCGCTTGACGTAGCCCTGCTCGTCGAGCTGGTAGGTCCAGGTGCTGCGGTCGTAGACCCCCTCCTGCTCGGGGTTTTCCGGGGTGGGCTGGAAGCCGCTGAAGACCCCGTCGAGGTCGGTGGCGGTCTTGAAGTCGGGGTGGATCAGGAAGCTCGCGTTGGTGTAGTTCTTGACGTAGTACTCGTCGTAGAGCCCGTGCTCCAGGATGTAGTGGATCAGCCCGCCCATGAAGGCGATGTCGGTGCCCACCCGGATCTGGGCGAAGAGGTCGGCCCGGGAGGCGGTGCGGTTGAAGCGGGGGTCGACCACGATCAGCTTGGCGCCCCGCTTCTTGGCCTCCATGATCCAGTGGAAGGTGAGGGGGTGCTGCTCGGCGGGGTTGCCGCCCTCGACCAGGATCACGTCGGCGTTTTTGAAGTCGATCGGGTGGTTGGTCATCGCCCCCCGGCCGAAGCTCTCGCCCAGGGCGGGAACGGTGGAGGAGTGGCAGATCCGGGCCTGGTGCTCGATGTAGCTGAGCCCGAGGGCCCGGGCCAGCTTGACGAAGAGGTAGCACTCCTCGTTGCCGTTGGAGCTCCCGCCCAGGAAGGCGATCGCCTCGGTGCGGTTCAGGGTCCGCCCCTCGCTGTCGGTGGCCTGCCAGGTCTTGTCGCGGGTGGCCTTGATGCGGCGGGCCACCCTGTCGATGACCCAGTCGAGGTCCTTCTTCTCCCACTTGTCCGAGCCCGGGGCCCGGTAGAGGACCTCGGTCATCCGGAAGGGGCTCTCGGCGAAGCCCCGGGCGGCCTCCCCCTTGGGGCAGAGCCGGCCGCGGTTGATGGGGTGGTCGGGGTCGCCCTCGAGGTTGACCAGTCGCCCCCCCTGGGCGGCCGCGATCATCCCGCAGCCGGTGGCGCAGTAGGGGCAGATCACCGGGTGCTCGCCGACCGGCTTGTGGAGCCGGGTGCCGGCCGAGGGCTGGGCCCTCCCCCGGAGCAAGAAAACGCTGGAGGAAAGGGTCCCAAGCTTCAAGACCTGCCTTCGCGTGAGCATGCCTCACCTCCTTTTCGCGGACGACGCGAGGATATTTGGTGTATTATCGCCCGCTCGGAGGTTCGGCGGTTAGGGGCATTTGCCCTAATCAGGGTCAGAAGGGGTAGCCCTGGCCCAGGCGGGCGAGCTCGGCCCGCTGGCCCCGTTCGCGGAGCTTTTTCTGGAGCGCCTTGAGTTTGTCGGGCTCGCCGTGGACCAGGAGGACCCGGGGCTCGCCGGCGAGCCAGTCGAGGAGCTCGTCCTGCCCGGCGTGGCCGGAGAAGCCCCCCAGCCCGACCACCCGGGCCCGCACCGGGACCTCGTGGCCGTGGATGCGGACCCGGCGGGCCCCCTCCAAGAGCCTTCGCCCCAGCCCGCCGCGGGGCTGGTAGCCGACGAAGAGCACCGCCGACTCGGGCTCGCCGAGGTGGTGGCGGAGGTGGTGGAGGATGCGGCCGCCGGTGAGCATGCCGCTGCCGGCGATGATGGTGGCTGGGCCCTCGAGCTCGTTGAGGCGCTTGGACTCCTCGACGTCGGCGGTGTAGCGGAGCCTTTGGGGGCGGAAGGGGTCCTTGCCCGCCTTGAAGAGCGCCTGCACCTTCAACGAGAAGGCGTCCCGGACCCGCTCGTAGACCGCGCTCACCCGGGTGGTGAGGGGAGAGTCGACGAAGACCGGGGCCACCGGGATCCGCCGCCGCTCCTCGAACTCCCGCAGGTAGTAGAGGATCTCCTGGGCCCGCTCCAGGGCGAAGGCGGGGACGATCACCTTCCCGCCCCGGCCCAGGGTCGCGCCCACCACCTGGGCGAACTCGTCGAGGGTGGCCGCCAGCGGCTTGTGGGGGCGGTCGCCGTAGGTGCCCTCGCTGACTACCAGGTTGGCCTTTGGGGGGTAGTCGGGGTCGGGGAGCACCTCCTTGCGGCGGTGGCCGAGGTCGCCGGAGAAGACCAGCCGTTTGGCCTCCACCTCGACCACCACGAAGGCCGAGCCCGGCAGGTGGCCGGCGTTTTGCAGCTCGACCGAGAAGGGGCCGAACCGGCGGGGCCGGTAGTAGGGGAGGGGTTGGAGCCGGCGGTAGAGCTCGGCCAGGTCGTCCTCGTCCCAGAGCGGCTCGGGAACCGGCAGGCCCTTCCTGCGGGCGCGGGCGATCTCCTCGTTCATGATCTTGAGGGCGTCCTCGAGGATCGGCCGCATGAGCAGCAGGGTGGGCTCGGTGGCGAAGACCGGCCCCCGGTAGCCCTCGCGGACCAGACGGGGGAGCCGGCCGATGTGGTCGAGGTGGGCGTGGGTGACCACCACCGCGTCGACCCGGGCGGGGTCGAAGCCGAAGGGGGTGTAGTTCTTGGGCTCGGCCTCGCCCTGGTACATCCCGCACTCCACCAGCAGGCGGTAGCCCCGGTAGGCGAGCAGGTGGCAGCTCCCGGTCACGGTGCCGGCGGCACCCTGGGGGATGAACATCGGTTCCATGGTCCGAGTTTAGCCCTGACCTTCCCCTGACGTTGGGGGGCTAGCCTGGTCGTGGAGGTGATGGTGCATGCGTAAAGGGATCCTCCTCTTGGGGTTTTTGCTGCTGGGGCTGGCGGCGGCCCGTCCGGTCCAGCTGAACGGGGCCGGGGCCACCTTCCCCTACCCCCTCTACGCCAAGTACTTCGCGGTCTACCACCAGCAGACCGGGGTGCGGGTCAACTACCAGTCGATCGGCTCCGGCGGCGGCGTCCGGCAGCTCTTTGCCCAGACCGTCCACTTCGGGGCCTCCGACGCCCCCCTCTCCGACGCCAAGGTCGCCGAGTTTCGGAAGAAGTTCGGCACCG
>JALSRQ010000097.1 GCA_026984675.1 Thermaceae bacterium | reverse complement strand
TCCCGGCGAACATCCGCTCCTAGCCTAACCGACTATCATGGGGGTGCATGGAGGCCTACGCCCCCATCCTCGCCCAGCTCGGCTTCGGCGGCGTCGCCGGGGTGGTGAGCGGCTACACCCTGAAGAAGATCGGCAAGCTCTTCGCCCTGGTGGTGGGGTTCCTCTTCATCAGCGTCCAGCTGCTGGCCTACGCCGGGTACCTCGAGGTCCACTGGACCCGCATCCAGCACGACGTCGAGCCCTTCTTCCGGGGTCCGGCGCTCAAAGCCCTCTGGCGGCGCCTGCTCGAGGTCCTCACCTACAACCTCCCCTTCGCCTCGGGCTTCGCGGCGGGGATGCTGCTGGGGTTTAAGCGAGGCTAACGCCGAAGGGCGGGGCGGCCCAAGGCGCCGCCCCGCCCAAGAAGGAGCCGCGCTAGCGCACCACCAGGTTCAAAAGTTTTTTCGGCACGTAGATCTCCTTGACCACCGCCTTGCCGTCAAGAAAGCGGCGGACGTTCGGGTGTTCCTTGGCCAGGCGCTTGACCTCCTCCTCGGGGGCGCCTGCGGGGACGGTGATCCGGCCGCGGACCTTGCCGTTCACCTGGACCACGATCTCGAGTTCCTCGGCGAGAAGCGCCTTCTCGTCGTACGCGGGCCAGCCGGCGAGGAAGACCGAGTCCTCCTCGAAGCGGTGCCAAAGCTCCTCGGCGAGGTGGGGGGCGAAGGGGGCGAGCAGGCGGAGGTAATCCTTCATCGCCCGCTTATAGACCGGGGCGACCGGGGCCTTCTTGCGGTAGTCGTAGAGCGCGTTCAAAAGCTCCATCAGCGCGGCGATCGCGGTGTTAAAGCGAAAGCCCCGGGTGTCCTCGGTGACCTTCTTGATCGCCCGGTGGAGCGCCCGCCAAAGCGCCTTCTCCTGGCCGGAGAGGGCGGCGGGGTCGAAGGCCTCGGGGGTCTTTTCGAGCGCCTCCCGGTCCTCCTCGAAGCGGCGCCAGACCCGGTTCAAAAACCGCCAGGCGCCGGCCACCCCCTCCTCGGTCCAGACCATGTCGGCCTCGGGGGGCGCGGCGAAGAGGATGGTGATGCGGGCGATGTCGGCCCCCTGCTCGCGGACGAAGGGCCCCACCATCACCCCGTTGCCGAGCGACTTCGACATCACCGCCGGCTTCCAAAGGTGCGTCCGGCCGTCCTCGCCCTCCCTGAGCTCGGCCCCCATCTTCTTGAGTTCGTCCAGGGTGAGCTCGTTCTGCTCGAGCTCCAGGCGGATCCGGGTCTCCTCGGGCAGCCGGACCGCGTCGCCCTCGACCTCGACCGGGCCGAAGTCGGTCCAGCCCAGCACCATCCCCTGGGTGAAGAGCCCCTCGAAGGGCTCGTCGACCGCCACCAGCCCCATGTCGTGGAGCACCTTGGTGAAAAAGCGCGAGTAGAGCAGGTGGAGGACGGCGTGCTCGATCCCCCCGATGTACTGGTCCACCGGCATCCAGAAGTCCGCCTTCTCCCGGGCAAAGGGCAGCGCGTCGTTCTTGGGGTCGGTGTAGCGAAGGTAGTACCAGGAGGAGTCGACGAAGGTGTCCATGGTGTCGGGGTCCCGCCGGGCGGGGCCGCCGCACTTCGGGCAGGTGGTCTCGATGAACTCGGGGTGGGCCTCCAGGGGGCTCTTCCCCTTGGGGCGGATCTCCTCGACGTCCTCGATCTCGGGGAGCTTGACCGGGAGCTCCTCAAAGGGCACCGGCACCACGCCGCAGTGCTCGCAGTGAACCATGGGGATCGGGGTCCCCCAGTAGCGCTGGCGGCTGATCAACCAGTCGCGAAGCCGGTAGTTCACCGCTTTTTTCCCGATGCCCTTCTCCTCGAGCCAGGCGGTGACCCGGGCCTTGCCCTCCTCGCTGGGCGTCCCGTCGAAGGGTCCCGAGTTCACCATCACCCCGGGCTCTTCGAAGGCCGCCTCCAGGGGCTCTTTGAGCTCGCCGTCTTTCGGCTGGATGACCGGTCGGATCTCCAGGTTGTACTTCCGGGCGAACTCGAAGTCCCGCTGGTCGTGGGCCGGCACCGCCATGATCGCGCCGGTGCCGTAACCCATGAGCACGTAGTCGGCGACGTAGATCGGGATCTGCTCCCCGGTGGCGGGGTTTTGGGCGTAGGCCCCGGTGAACACGCCGGTCTTCTCCCGGCCCTCGGCCTGGCGCTCGACCTCGGTCTTTTGCTTGGCGGCCTCGAGGTAGGCCCGGACCTCCTCGAGCCGGTCCGGGGTCGCGAGGTGGAGGGCGAGCGGGTGTTCGGGGGCGATCACCATGAAGGTGGCGCCGAAGAGGGTGTCGGGGCGGGTGGTGAAGACCTTGAGGACCTCCCCGGGATGGCCCTCGATCGGGAACGCGATCTCGGCGCCCTCGCTCTTCCCGATCCAGGCCCGCTGCATCGCCTTGACCTTCTCCGGCCAGCGCTCGAGCTTGTCGAGGTCACGGAGGAGCCGGTCGGCGTAGGCGGTGATTTTAAAGAACCACTGCTTGAGGTTCTTTTTCTCGACCAGGGTGTCCTCGTGCCGCCAGCAGCGGCCGTCGATCACCTGCTCGTTGGCGAGCACGGTCTGGCACTTGGGGCACCAGTTCACCTCGGCCTCGGCACGGTAGGCGAGGCCGCGCTCGTACATCTTGATGAAGAACCACTGGTTCCACTTGTAGTAGTCGGGCTCGCAGGTGGTGACCTCGCGGTCCCAGTCGTAGAGGATCCCCATTAAGTGCAGGGATTCCTTGGCCCGCTCGATGTTCCGGTAGGTCCACTCGCGGGGGTGGAGGCCGAACTTGAGGGCGGCGTTCTCGGCCGGCAGGCCGAAGGCGTCCCAACCCATGGGGTGGAGCACCTCATAGCCCTGCATCTTGAGGAAGCGGGCCAGGGCGTCCCCCATGGTGTAGTTCTTGAGGTGGCCCATGTGGAGGTCGCCGGAGGGGTAGGGGAACATCTCCAGGACGTAGTACTTCCTCCCCTCCTCGCGGGCCTTCATCAGCCCGATCTCGTTCCAGTAACGCTGCCACTTGGGCTCGAGGGCGTGGGGGTTGTACTTTTCCATCTTGCCTCTCCAATGGGGCGGAGCGCTCGCCTCCACCGGCCTAGAGTATACGCCGAAGGTCGCCCGGCCTACCCTGGCGAGCGGGCCCGGGGGCTAGAGTGAGGGCGTGCTCAGGATCGGCGAGCTGGCGGAGGTCGCCGGGGTCTCCCGGGACACCCTCCGCTACTACGAGCGGATCGGCCTCTTGGCCCCGGCCGGACGCAGCCCGGCCGGCTACCGCCTCTACCCGCCCGAGGCGGCGCGCCGGGTGGCCTTCGTCAAGCGGGCCCAGGAGCTCGGGCTCTCGCTGACGGCGATCCGCGGGATCCTCGAGGTCATGGACGAGGGCACCCGGCCCTGCGCCCACGTCCGCCGGGCCCTGGAGGCGAAGCTGGCCGAGATCGAGGCCCGGATCGCGGCCCTAGAGGCCCTGAGGGCCGAGCTCGAGGACCGCCTGGCCTGGGCCCGGGCCCACCCCGACCCGGCCTGCGACGGCCGCGACGCCTGCGTCTACCTGGAGCCCCCGCCGTGACCCCGGCGATCTGGGCGCTGGAGGTCGAGGGCGGGCTCCTCGGCCCGGCCACCGACGACCGCATCCCGGAGCCCGCCATCCGGCGCATCCAGGCGGCGATGGGGGAGCCCGGGCGCCGCCTGGTCTTTTTCAGCACCCTGCCCTTAGGCGAGGTCTACGGCCTTTTGGTCCAGGCCTTCGGCCGGGGGTTCCTGGCCAGCGGGCGGGTGGCGGTGGTCTACGACCGGGGGGCGGGGGTGTTCTTCCCCGGCCCGGTGCGCAACAAGCTCCAGCGCTTCGCCGAGCTCGACCCCCGGCTCCTGATGACCTTCGAGCGGGCCCGGACCCGCCTGTTCGAGAGCTGCAGCGCCGAGCTCGGGTGGAGCTGCTTTAACTACCACGTGGCCGGCTACGCCTTCAGCCTGGGGATCCGGCCCAACGCTCCCGAGACCCACCCGGAGGCCCTCGAGGTCACCGCCCGGGCCGCCCCCTTCCTCCTCTCCCTGGTGGCCGAGGCCGCCCTCGACGAGCTCCCCGCCCCCCTCGGCCGCCACCCGGCCGCCCAGCTCGAACGCCAGGCCCGCCGGGAGCTCCTCTTCCAGGGGCTTTCGGCCGAGCTGCTGGCCCGCCAGCCCGAGCTCGCGGGGGTCCTCGAACCCCCCGAGGAGGTCTTCCTCGAGCCCCCCGACTGGCTCGCCGTCGACCTCGACGTGCGGCCGGGGGCCGAGGCGGTGCTCCGGGCCCGGAGGCTGGAGCTCGCCGGGGCGCTTGAGGACGCCGCTCGCCACTGGAAGATCGCCGGGGCCCGCTACTTCCTGCTGGCGGGGAGCCGCCACGCGCTCGCCCTGGTCGAGCGGGCCCGGGCGGGCCTCGCCTGCCCCGAGGACGCGCCCCTCGCCCTCCGCCAGGCGGCCGGGGCCGCCGGGGGGGTCTGCTTCCCCCCCGGCCGCCCCGAGCGGGGGCTTGACCTTGGAGCAAGCTCCAGGGTTTAGGCTCCCGGGGAGGGAGGGCAGCATGGGGCGAAGGATCGAGGGCATGACCTGGGGGCACGGCGCCCGCGCGGTGGCGAAGGCGCGGACGGTCCGGGAGGCCGGCCACCGGGCCGCCCGCGAGGGGGCCTGATGCCGGGCCGGGGTCCCTACCAGCTGGTCGTCGTCGGCAGCGGGTCGGCGGGGGTGGCGGCGGCGCTCGAGGCCCGGACCCGGGGCGCCCGGGTGGCGGTGGTCGAGGCCGGCGCCGTCGGCGGCACCTGCGTCAACGTCGGCTGCGTCCCCTCCAAGACCCTGCTCCGGGCGGGGGAGGCGGCCCACCGGGCGGCCCAGCCCCGGGTACCCGGGGTGCGGGCCGGGGGCGTGGAGGTCGACTTCGCCGAGGTCGCCGGCGCCCGCGACCGCCGGGTCCAAACCCTGCGAAAGGCCAAGTACGCCGACGTGCTCGCCGCCGCCGGCGTCGAGCTGATCCAGGGGCGGGCGCGGTTTCTGGATCCGGCGACGCTGGCGGTGGACGGCGGGCCGCTCTTGGCCCGGGCCTACCTCCTCGCGACCGGGGCCGGGCCCCACCTGCCCCCGATCCCGGGGCTAAAGGAGAGCCGGCCCTGGACCTACCTCGAGGCCACCACCTCCCACGCGCTTCCCGAAAGCCTCCTGGTGATCGGAGGCGGGGCGGTGGGGCTGGAGCTGGCCCAGGCCTACCACCGGCTGGGGAGCCGGGTCACCGTGCTCGAGGCCACCCCCCGCGTCCTTCCCTCCGAGGACGAGGAGCTCGCGGGGGCCCTGGTCGGCTACCTCGAGCGGGAGGGGATCGCGATCCGGACCGGCGTCCGGGTCGAGCGGGTGGAGGGCGAAACCGGCTACCGGGTCCACACCGACGCCGGGGTCTTCGAGGCCGAGCGGCTGCTGGTCGCCGCCGGTCGCCGGCCGAGGCTTCAAGACCTGGACCTGCAAGCCGCCGCCATCGAGGTCGACCAGCGGGGATTCCTACGCCTGGACGACCGGCTGGCCACCTCCAACCCGAGGGTCTTTGCCGCCGGCGACGTCGCCGGGCTGCCCCAGTTCGTCTACGTCGCCGCCCAATCGGGTCGGGTGGCGGCCAGAAACGCCCTGGGGGCGAGCGAACGCCTCGACCTTTCCGCCGTGCCCCGGGTGACCTTCACCGACCCGGCGCTGGCCGCGGTGGGCCTCACCGAGGCCGAGGCCCGAGGCCGGGAGGAGGGCGTCCGGGTCGCCCGGCTCGACCTCGCCGAGCTCCCCCGGGCGCTGGCGGCCTTCGATACCCGGGGGTTTTTCAAGATCGTGGTGGGGGCCTCGGGGGCCGTGCTGGGCCTCCACGTGCTGGCGCCCGAGGCGGGCGACGTCCTCCAGGAGGGGGTGCTGGCGGTCAAGCACGGGCTTTCCTACCGGGTCCTGACCGAGACCTACCACCCCTACCTGACCCTCGCCGAGGGGGTGCGCCTGGTCGCCCAGGCCCTCGACACCGACGTGAAGAGGCTCTCCTGCTGCGCCTAGCGCGGCGGCAGCCGGCGCCAGCGGCGGTGCCGGAGCCGGAGGTAGCCGAGGTAGAGGTAGAGCGCGAGGGGGGCGACCAGGGCGAGGACGAAGGCGGTCGCCAGCAGCCAGACCGCCAGCACCAGGCCGAGCACCGCCGCCAGGGCCCCGAGGGCCCAGGCGAGGGGGCCGGGAATCCGAAGGGTTCGGTAGGCGTAGCGCACGGCCCCCAGCCTACCGCGGGGGGGCATGAGAAACCCCCGCCTGGGGCAGGATCTTGCCCGGGTTCAGGATCCCCTTGGGGTCGAAGGTCTCCTTCAGGCGGCGCATCCAGGCCACCGCCGGCCCGTGCTCGGCGGCGAGGTACTTCCGCTTGCGGAGACCCACCCCGTGCTCGCCGGAGATCGTGCCCTCAAGCTCCAGCGCCCGCTCGACCAGCCGCTCGACGTAGGCCTCGGCCCTCGGGTAGTCCTCCTCGCGCACCGCCACGATGGTGTGGAAGTTGCCGTCGCCGACGTGGCCGAGGATCGAACCCTCCAACCCCAGCTCCCGCATCAACGCCTGGGCGTGGCCCACCAACTCGGGGAGGCGGGAGAGCGGCACCGCGGTGTCGGTGATCGCGTACTTGCGGTTGGGGAAGAGGTGGACGAGGGCCCAGTAGGCCTGGTGGCGGGCCTCCCACTGCTCGCGGCGCTCGGCCTCGCCGGTGGCGGCGTCGACCTCGAGGGGGCCGAACTCCAAAAGGAGCTCCCGGGCCATCGCCGACTCGGAGGCGAGGGCCTCGGGGGTCGAGGAGTGGAACTCGACGAAGAGCGCCGGCCGCTCGGGGTAGTCCTTCCGGACGTAGCGGTTGACCGCTACCAGGGCGTTCTCGTCGAGGAGCTCCAGCCGGGCTACCGGCAGCCCCGCCCCCATCAGGGCGGTGGCGGCGTCGGCGGCGTCCTTAACGCGCTCGAAGAAGACCCGGAGGGTGTGGACGTGGGCCGGCAGGGGGTGGAGCTTGAGGTAGAGCCGGGTGATCACCCCAAGGGTCCCCTCGGAGCCGATCAGGAGGTCCTTCAGGTCGTAGCCGGCGCTGGTCTTACGGACCGGGCGGCCGAAACGGACGAGCTCGCCGCTCGCCATCACCGCCTCCAGGGCGAGCACGTTCGCCCGCATGCCCCCGTAGCGCACGGTGGTGGTGCCGGAGGCGTTGGTGGCGGCCATGCCCCCGAGGGTGGCGTCGGCGCCGGGATCCACCGGGAAGAAGAGGCCCTGGGGCCGGAGGCGCTTGTTTAACGCCTCCCGGGTGACCCCGGGCTCGACCACCGCCAGGAAGTCCTCGGGGCGGACCTCGAGGATCCGGTTCATGCGGGAAAGGTCGAGGCTCACGGTGGGCGACCTCACCGGGATCAGGTGGCCCTCGATGCTGGTGCCGGCCCCGAAGGGGATCACCGAAAACCCCAGCTCGCTCGCGAGCCCTAAAAGCCGCACGACGTCCTCCACCGACTCGGCGAAGACCACCGCGTCGACCGGCCGCACCTCGGGGTAGCCCTCGTCCCGGCCGTGGGCCTCGCGCACCGAGGGGGAAAAGCTCACCCTCTCACCAAAGACCTCCCGGAGGCGTTCCCTCATGGCCCCATGATGAACGCAAAGGACCGGCCGGGCAAGGCCCGGCCGGCGGCTCGCCGAGGGGCTACCAGATATAGAACAGGGTCACGATCACCAGCCAGACCCCGTCGACCAGGTGCCAGTAGAGGCTGGCCGCCTCCAGCGTCCCCGGCTGCTGGGGCAGGATCCGGCGGAAGACCCCCTGGAGGTAGGCGAGGGTGAGCCCGGTGGCCCCGATCAGCACGTGGAGGCCGTGGAGCCCCACCACCAGGAAGAAGGCCGAGGCCCAAAGCTGCTCCCGCCAGTTCATGTGGTGGGCCGCCTTCACGAACTCGTAGCTCTGCACCCCGAGGAAGACGAGGCCGAACACGATCGCGACCAAGAGTCCCAGCATGAAGCTCGAGCGGTTCCCCCGCTTGAGGTCGCCGGCGGCGAAGTGGAGCACGAACGAGGAGGAGACCAGGAAGAAGGTGTTGACCAGCGCCAGCCAGAGCTCGGGGCGCTCCGGGGGCGGCACCGCGTGCCCGGAGAGCCGGAGGTAGAGGTAGCCGGCGAGCAGGATCGCGAAGAGCCCGATCTCCGAGGTCAAAAACCAGATCATCCCCATGAAGGCGTGGGACTTGCCGGTGAGGGTTTCGTGGAGGGCGTGCTCGGGGTGTTCGTACTCGTGCTCCAGCGCCCAGCCCACCAGGCCGACCACGGTGAGGAGCGCCCCGACCAGCATCACCGGGTTCGGCCAGCTCCACCCGGCCAAGCCGAGGAAGAAGACGAAGAGGGCGGTGGCGGTGAGGACCGGCCAGTAGGAGGACCGGGGCAGGTGGATGCGGGCGGGGTCCTCCTCCTCTAGCTCCAGGCCCTTTTGCTCCCAGTCGAAGAGGGGCCGCTCGCTCTCGAAGTGTTCCGGCAGGCGGACGTCGAAGTTGTGGGGTTTGGGCGGCGAGGCGGTGAGCCACTCCAGCGTCCAGCCGCCCCAGGGGTTCGCCGGCGCCTTGGGCCCCGAGCGGAGCGAGGCGATCATGTTCCAAGCCCAGATCAGCCCGCCGATCATGAAGAGGGTGGCCCCGAAGGTGGAGAGCTGGTTCAAGGGCAAAAGCCCGGCGACCTCGGTGGGGTAGGTGAAGTAGCGCCGGGGCATGCCGAGAAAGCCCAGGGCGTACTGCGGCAGGAAGGTAAAGAGGTAGCCGAAAAGGAAGAACCAAAAGTGCAGCCGGCCCAGCCGTTCGTGGTACATCCGCCCGAAGAACTTGGGGAACCAGTAGTAGAGCCCGGCGAAGGCGCCGAAGCCCGAGCCCGCCATCAGCACGTTGTGGAAGTGGGCGACCACGAAGTAGGAGTCGTGGAACTGGTAGTCGAGGGGAACCATCGAGAGCATCACCCCGGTGATGCCCCCGATCAGGAAGTTGAAGATGAAGCCGAGCACCCAAAGGAGCGGGGTCTTCATCTCAAGCTTGCCGCCCCAGAGGGTGCCCAGGATGTTAAAGAGCTTGACCCCGGTGGGCACCGCGATGAGCGCGGTGAAGAAGGCGAAGGCGAGCTGGAAGATCGTCGACTCGCCGACCGTGAACATGTGGTGGGCCCAAACCAGGAGGCCGAGCAGCACGATCCCCATCTGGGCGTAGACCATCGCCCGGTAGCCGAAGACCGGTTTCTTGGCGAAGGTCGAGGCGACCTCGACGAGGATGCCGAGGTAGGGGAGCAGCATCACGTAAACGGTGGGGTGGGAGTAGAACCAGAAGAACTGCTGGAAGAGCACCGGGTCGCCGCCCATCGCGGGGTTAAAGAGGCTGATCCCCAGTTTCACGTCGAGCAAGGTGACCAGGGTGGCGGCGGTGAGCCCGGCCAGCGAGAGCAGGTTCAGGATGCTGGCGGCGAAGACCGACCAGACGTAGATCGGCATCCGCCACAGGCCCATCCCCCGGCGCCGGAGGTTGTAGATCGTGGCCACGAAGTTGGCGTTGCCGAGCAGCGAGGAGATGCCGAGGAGGAGGATCGCCGAGAAGTAGAAGGCCGAGCCCAGGCTGAGCGAGACCGGGTAGTAGAAGGTCCAGCCGGCCTCGGGGAGCTGGCCAAAAAACAGCCCAGCGATCACCAGCAGGATCGAGAAGAGGAAGGCCCAGTAGGAGAAGGCGTTGATCCGGGGCAGGGCGACGTCGCGGGCCCCCAGCATCAGGGGCACCACGAAGTTGCCGAAGCCGGTGAGCCCGGCCTGGATGATGAAGAAAAAGAGCATCGCCGCCCCGTGGACGGTGATCATCTGGTTGAAGGTGTCGCCGGTGAAGAGGCGGCCGGTGGGGTGGGCGAGCTGGAGCCTAAAGAGCCAGGCGACGATCCCGGAAAGGCCGAAGGTGATGAAGGCGGTGGCGGTGTAGAGGATCCCGATCTTCTTGTGGTCGACGGTGGTCAGCCAGTCCCAAAGGGTGGCCGAAAACGAGCGGGCAGGGGTTCGGGTGAGGGTAGCCATGCGTCCTCCTAGTACCTGGGCAGGGAGGCGAAGTCGAAGCCGGGAAGCTTGAGGGACTCGAGGTAGGCGGCCAGGGCCTCGAGGTCGGCATCGGTGAGCTGGCCCTTAAAGGCCGGCATCTTGGCGCCGGGCTTGATCGCCTCCGGATCCCGGATCCAGCGGATCAGGTTCTCGGGGGTGTTCTTAAGCACCCCGCTCGCCAGCGCGACCCGGTTGCCGAGGATCGAGAGGTCGGGGCCGATCACCCCCGCGGCCGGCGTGCCCTTCACCGTGTGGCAGGCGGCGCAGCGGCTCAAAAACAGCCGCTGCCCCCGTGCCTGCTTCGGGGTCTTGGGCTCGGGGGCGCGGTAGGCCTTCAGGGCCTCGACGAAACGGCGGTAGTCCTCTGGGTCGAGGGCCAGTACCCGGAAGCGCATCTGGGCGTGGGAGGGGCCGCAGAGCTCGGCGCAGTAGCCGTAGTAGTTGCCGGGGTGGGTGGCCATGAAGCGGTTGTAGGTGACCTGGCCGGGGATCGCGTCGGTCTTGCCGCCCAGACTGGGGGCCCAGAACGAGTGGATCACGTCGGCCGAGGTGAGCTTGGCCTCGACCGGGCGGCCCACCGGGACCACCAGCTCGCTGGAGAGGCGGATCCCCTCCGCGGGGATCTTGAAGTCCCACCAGAACTGACGGGCGGTGACCTCGACCCCCAGCGCCCCGGCGATCGGCCGGTTGATCTTGACCAGCGCCTGGGCGGTGAGGACGAAGAGGATCAGCACGATGACCAGGGGGATGACGGTGAGGCTGACCTCGAGGCGGGGGTTCTCGCGGAACTGCGGCGGCAGCTCGCGGTCGCCGGGACGGGCCCGGAAGCGGTAGACCGCGTAGACCAGGGTCCCCGCCACCCCGCCGAAGATCACCACCGAGAAGGCCAGCACCCACTTGAGCAGGCGGGCGACCTCGCGGTCCTGCAGGCTGTCGCCGACGATCGCCACGTTGTGGCCGAAGGCCAGCCCCGCGAGGAGGAGCCCCGCCAGCCCTAGGTAGCCGATTTTCTTCATATCGCCTCCTTAAGGCAAACCGCCTATAGGGACATATATCCTAAGAAGAACCCTTTACGCAAGGGCGCATCGGGCGCAGACCCCTTTAGGGGGATGGAACTAACTTTTATAAAAATGCAGGACCCCGGGTATGCGGACCCAGGTCGGCACCACCCGGGCCACCGGGCCCCGGACCGCCGTCCAGTAGAGCCCC
>JALSRQ010000096.1 GCA_026984675.1 Thermaceae bacterium | reverse complement strand
GATGCCGGCCCAGGATCGCAAGAAGATCTCGGACGCCGAGCTCCGAGCCATGGTGCGCTGGATCCTGAAGCGGGAGTGGCGCCTCACCGAGGGGCGCTAGGGGGCCTCGAGGACCACCACCGCCACCGCCTGGCCGCGCTCGTGGCTGAGGGTCAGGTGGGCGGTGAGCCCGAGCGTCCGCACCCGCTCGGCGAGCGCCGGGCGGAAGACGAGCCGGGGCGGCGCCGCCCCCGCCACCCCCACCTCGGTGATCCAGGCGCGGCCGGGGAAGGCCTTGACGAAGGCCTCCTTGGCGGCGAAACGGGCGGCCAGGGAGGGGGCGGGATCGGCCTGGGCCAGGGCGTAGGCCCGCTCCTCGGGGAAGAAGACGCGCTCCAGAAAGCGGGCGCGGTGGCGGTCCAGCAGCCGGCGGATCCGGGCCACCTCGACCAGGTCGACCCCCAGCCCCACGATCACCTAGTCCACCACCCGGTAGCCGGCCTCCTCCAGGGTCTCGCGGGCGAGCTTGAGGTAGCGCTCGCGGACCAGGATGTAGTCGGTGTCGAAGGCGGAGTAGGCGAAGAGGCTGACCCCCACCTCGGCGAGCAGGCTGCCGACCCGCCCCAGCACCCCGATCATTTCCAGCGGCAGCGGGCCCTCGAAGGCGAGCGCGACGAAGGGCCCCTCGGCCTCGGCACCCTCGGGAAGGTATTCCTCGGGCACCACAAGGGTGCCCGCGCCCTCGGCCTGAATGTAGACCCAAAAGGGTGCCGAGCGGACGTCTTCGGGCAGAGCCTGGGCCTTTGCCAGGTAGAGCCGGTGGGGGAGGACGACCAGCTTCATCCCCCTCATGATACGGTTTGTCCCGTGGGCTATCCCGGGGCCTTCCTAAAGCGCATGGCCGAGCTGCTCGGGCCTGAGTACGACGCCTTTCTGCGCACGCTCGGCGAGCCGCCTGCCCGGGGGCTAAGGGTCCACACCCTGAAGCTTTCTCCCGAGGCCTTCCAGCGAATGAGCCCGTGGCCCTTAGCGCCCATTCCCTGGTGCCCCGGGGGCTTTTACTACCCCGAGGACGCCCGCCCCGGCCCCCACCCCTACTTCTACGCCGGGCTCTACTACATCCAGGAGCCCTCGGCGATGGCCGCAGGGGAGCTGGTCGGGGCCCGACCCGGCGAGCGGGTCCTCGACCTGGCCGCCGCCCCCGGCGGCAAGACCACCCACCTGGCCGGCTCGATGGAGGGGCGGGGTCTGCTGGTCGCCAACGAGGTCGACCCCCGGCGGGCCCGGGGGCTTCTGGAGAACCTCGAGCGGTGGGGGGCGCCGGTGGCGGTGGTGGGGGCGCCGGTGGAGCGGCTGGCCGCGCGCTTCGGCCCCTACTTCGACCGGGTCCTGCTCGACGCCCCTTGCTCGGGGGAGGGGATGTTTCGCAAGGACCCGGCGGTGCGGGGGCACTGGGGGCCGGGCACGCCGGCCCGAATGGCCCGGGTGCAGACCGGGCTCCTGCGGTCGGCGGCCGCCCTGGTGCGGCCGGGAGGGGTGCTGGTCTACTCCACCTGCACCTTCGCCCCGGAGGAGAACGAGGGGGTGGTGGGCGCGTTCCTCAAAGCGCACCCGGAGTTCGAGGTCGAGGACGCCCGAATCCACCCCGATTTCGCCCCCGGCGTGCCCGATTGGGGCGGGGGAGACCCCAGGCTTTTGAAAACCGCCCGGCTTTGGCCCCACCGCCTCCGGGGGGAGGGGCATTACCTCGCGCGCCTGCGAAAGACCGAGGGCGAGCCCGGGAGCCCTCCGCGCTTTCTGCCTCCACCCCCGCGGAGGGAGGCGCTCTCGGCCCTGACCGCCTTCTGGCAGGACCGTATTCAAAGGCCCCTGCCGGAGCGGCTCTGGGAGCGGGCGGGCCACTTTTACGCCGTGCCCGAGGGGCTTCCCAGCCTGACCGGGCTGGCCGCCCCGGCCCCCGGCCTCTACCTGGGGGAGGCCCGGAAGGGGCGGTTCGTCCCCTCGCGGATGCTGGCCCACGCCCTTCGGGCCGGCGAGGCGGGGCCGACGATCGAGCTCCCCCCCGACGACCCCCGGGCGCTGGCCTTCGCCACCGGGGCGCCGGTGGGGGCCGAGGGCGCCCCGGGGTGGTACCTGGTGACCACCGCCGGCTTCCCCCTCGACTTCGGGCTTTTAAAGGGCGGGGTCCTCCGGCCCCGGGGCGCCCGGCTCTAGGGGGCGGGGAAGACCCCTTTCTCGGTCACCACCGCCCGCACCGGGACGTCCCAGGGGTCGCGGGGGAGCTCGGGAAAGCGGACCGCCTCGGGCACCCAGCCGATGGTGAGAACCGCGGGGGGCAGCGCCTTCAGGAAGCGGTCGTAGTAGCCCTTGCCCCGGCCCAGCCGGTAGCCGGCGTGGTCGTAGGCGAGGGCGGGGACCACCACCGCCTCGAGGGCCTCCGGGGGCAGCGGCCGGCCCCCCCGGGGTTCCCGCACCTCGAAGGCCCCCCTCGCCAGCGGCCCCTCCCAGGGCAGTACTAAAAGCGAAG
>JALSRQ010000095.1 GCA_026984675.1 Thermaceae bacterium | reverse complement strand
CCCGAGGCGGCCTCCCGGGTGCGCGCGCTCCTGCCCGAGGCCCGCGAGGTCGGCGAGATCGTCGAGGGGGCCGGGGTGCGGGTGGTGGGGGTCGATGGCTAGGCGCCTGGCGGTGCTGGCCTCGGGTCGGGGGACCAACTTAGAGGCCATCCTCGACGCGGTCCGGGAGGGGCGGCTGGCCGCCGAGGTGGCGCTGGTGGTCTCGGACCGGCCGAGCCCGGCCCTGGCCCGCGCCCAGCGGGCGAGGGTGCCCGCCCTCTACCTCCCCAAGCCCAGGGGCACCCCCCGCGAGCGGTACGACGCCCGGCTCGCCGACCACACCGCCGCCGCCCGCCCCGACCTGGTGGTGCTGGCCGGCTGGATGCGGATCCTCACCCCGGCCTTCCTCGACCGCTTCCCCGGCCGGGTGATCAACCTGCACCCCGCCCTCCCCGGGGCCTTCCCCGGTCTCGACGCGATCCGCCGGAGCTACCGGGCGTTCCAAAGGGGCGAGGTCGAAAGCGGCGGGGTCATGGTCCACTACGTGGTTCCCGAGGTCGACGCCGGCCCGGTGATCCTGGCCGAGCCGGTGCCGATCGAGCCCGGGGAGTCCCTCGAGGCCTTCGAGGCGCGCGTCCACCGGGTCGAACACCGGCTCCTGGTCGAGGCGATCCGCCGGCAGCTCGGCTAGGGACCGGCGACCAGGATCGCGGGACGGTCGAGCCCCTGGGCGACGACTTCGAAGGCCCCGCTCGCCGGGTCGATCCGGTAGACCTTGCCGGCGTGGTAGGCGGCGGCGTAGAGCCTCCCGGCGGCGTAGGCCAGGCCGGCCGGAACGTCCGGAAGGGTGGCGAGCACCGTCGCCGGCCCGCTCTCGGTGAACCGAACGATCGTCCTCCGGTTGGTGCCCACGTAGTAGGCGCCCCCATCCCAAGCGATTCCGGAAAGCCAGTCGGCCTCGAGGGAGGAGAGGTCCTTGACCACGCGAACCGAGCGATCGTCGAGCGAGACCGCGAAGACCCGCTTATAGCCGTCCTCGCTGACCACCAGCTGGGATCCCCGCAGCAGGGGGTACAGGTTCTCCAGCGTGGCGGGGTTGCCCCCAAAGTCCACCGAGGCCGCGAGCGTGCCGTCGGGGTTTAGGAAGTGGATCTTGTCGCCGTCGTTGTCCAGGAGCAGGACGGTCCCGTCGGCGGCCACCGCGATCTCGATCGAGGGGACCGGAGGGTCAATGACCACATCGCGGAGGTGGTTTCCCTCGAGGTCGTAGACCTTTATTCGGGTTCCGGCCCGGTAGTAGAGGGCGTCGTCCTTGCGGGCGAAGGAGCCGCTGCCGAAGCCGAGCGGGGCGAGGGTGCCGTCTTGGAGATCGAGGCGCACGATCCCGGTCGGCGTGCCCACCAGCAGGTAGCCGGGGTCGGCCGGGGGCGCCGCCCGGTTGCAGGCGGCCAGAAGGAAGAGGCCGAGGAGCCAGGGCGCGACCCCCTTCATCGGGGCGCCCCCTTTCCCAAAAACCGCCCCGGGGGGCGGCCGTCCTCCCGACGGCGGGGGCCGCCGTCGGGGCGTCCCTGGGCGGAGAACCGGCCGGGGGCGGGACCCCCGATCGGGTCGCTTGGGTGGATCGGCCATGCGTTCATTCCAAGCTCCTTTCACCGGGAACCACCCGGCGTCCCGAGGGTAGGGCGGCGGGCGTGGCGAAAGCGTGGCGGGCAATGTGGCCCCGCTCCTGGCGGCGGGCTTCCGGCCCGCCGAGGATGGGGTCGCGGAGGCCGCGATGAACCGACTGGCCGGGGAGACCTCCCCCTACCTCCTGGAGCACGCCGGCGACCCGGTCGACTGGCACCCCTGGGGGCCGGAGGCGTTCGCCCTGGCCCGGCGGGAGAACCGGCCGATCTTCCTCTCCATCGGCTACGCCACCTGCTACTGGTGCCACGTGATGCATCAGGAGAGCTTCCGGGACCCCGCCCTGGCCGCGCTCCTCAACCGCCACTTCGTCCCCGTCAAGGTGGACCGGGAGGAGCGGCCCGACCTCGACCAGGTCTACATGCGGGCCTTCCAGCGCATGAGCGGCGGGGCGGGGGGCTGGCCGCTGAGCCTGTTCCTCACCCCCGAGGGCCGGCCCTTCTACGGCGGCACCTACTTCCCCAAGGCGTCCCGGGGCGGGTGGCCCGAGTTCGGCGAGGTGCTGGTCGCGGTGGCCCGGGCCTGGGCCGAGCGCGAGGGCGAGCTCCGGGCCCAGGCCGACCGGCTGGCGGCGGCGGACCTCCCCCTCGGTGGGGAGGGGGGCCGGGCGGACCCCACCGGGCCCGCCCTGGAGGGTCTCGACCGGCTCGCGGACCGCCAAAACGGCGGCTTCGGCAGCGCCCCCAAGTTTCCCCAGGCCCCGCTTTTGGGGTTTTTGCTCCGGCTCGCCTGGCTCGGCGAGGCCCGGGCCCGGGACTGGCTGGGGTCCAGCCTGCGGGCCATGGCCGCCGGGGGGATCCACGACCAGCTCGGGGGCGGCTTCCACCGCTACGCGGTCGACCCCGCCTGGCGGGTCCCCCACTTCGAGAAGATGCTCTACGACAACGCCCAGCTCGCCCGGGCCT
>JALSRQ010000094.1 GCA_026984675.1 Thermaceae bacterium | reverse complement strand
AGGTGGCCGCGCTCAAAGCCCTGCGGGCGCTCTACGACCTGCCGCTGGATGACCTACGGCTCGCCCAGCTGGCCCAGCGGGCCGAGGCGGAGTACGTGGGGGTCCGGTGCGGGATCATGGACCAGGTCGCCGCCGCCCTGGGCCGGCCCGGCGAGGCGCTCTTCCTCGACACGAAAAGCCTCACCTACCGAAAGCTCCCCCTGTTCCCCGGCGCCCGGGTGGTGGTGATCGACTCCGGCGTCCCCCGCCGACTGGCCGAAAGCGGCTACAACCAAAGACGGGCCGAGTGCGCCGAGGCCGCCCGGCTGCTGGGGGTCGCCTCGCTGCGCGAGATCGAGGACCCGGGAGCGGTGGAGGCCCTTCCCGAGCCCTACCGCCGCCGGGCCCGCCACGTGGTCACCGAAAACCGCCGGGTGCTTGAAGCGGTGGCCGCCCTAGAGGCCGGCGACGCCCGCGCCTTCGGGGCGCTGATGGTGGCCTCCCACCGCTCGCTGGCCCACGACTTCGAGGTCTCCACCCCCGAACTCGACCGGCTGGTGGAGCGGGCCCTTGCCCTGGGGGCCTACGGGGCCAAGCTCACCGGGGCGGGGTTCGGCGGGGCGGTGGCGACGCTGGTCCCGGCCAGCGCCGCCCGGCGCCTCGTCGCCGGCCTGCGGCGCGACTCCCCCCAGGCCGCCTTTTACTAAGCGCCGGGCCACGTTCCCGGGCCCCGGGTTCGGCTAGGCTTAGGGGGATGGAAACCCGGGTACCGCCCGCGCTCGCCCGTATCGCCGAGCTCTTCGCCAGCCTCCCCGACCCCTTGAAGACCCAGTTGCTCTTAGAGTACGCCGCCAAGATGCCGGAGGCCGAGGGCGAGGCCGAGCCGGTGGAGGAGTGCCAGACCCCGTTCGGGGTGGAGGTCGGGTTCGACGAGGCGGGGCGGGTGCGGCTCGCGTTTCAGGTTCCCCCCACGGCGCCGACGGTGCGGGCCTTCGGCGGCATCCTGGCCGAGGGGCTCTCCGGCCTCACCCCCGAGGAGGTGCTGGCGGTGCCGGCCGACTTCTTCCGGGGCTCGGGGCTGGAGGCGGTGCTCACCCCGCGGCGGTTAAACGGCCTCGAGGCCGCCCTCCGGCGGATCCAGGAGCGGGTGCGGCAACGGGCCCCCTAGGGGGCCTCGCCCTTCTTGATCGGCGCCCCCACCAGGTTGCCCCACTCGGTCCAGGAGCCGTCGTAGTTCTTGACCTCGGGGTAACCGAGCAGATGCTTGAGCACGAACCAGGTGTGGCTGCTGCGCTCGGCGATCCGGCAGTAGACGATCACCTCCTTGTCGGGGGTGACCCCCTTCCCCTGGTAAAGGGCCCGGAGCTCCTCCGCCGGCTTGAAGGTGCCGTCCTCCTGCACCGCCATCGCCCAGGGAATGTTGACCGCGCCGGGGATGTGCCCGCCCCGGAGCACCCCCTCCTGGGGGTACTCGGGCATGTGGGTGCGCTCGCCGGTGTACTCGGCGGGGCTGCGGACGTCGACCAGGGCCCCCCGCCCCTCCTTGACCTTGATCACGTGCTTTAGGACCTCGTCGCGGTAGGCCCGGAGGAGCTCGTTGCGGTAGGTGGGGCGGTAGGTCGCCGGCCGGACCTCGGGGACCTCCCGGGTCATCGGCCGGCCCTCGGCCTCCCACTTGGCCCGGCCGCCGTTCATCAACTTGAGCCGGGTGTGGCCGGCGTAGCTGATAAACCAGAAGGCGTAGGCCGCCCACCAGTTCGACTTGTCCCCGTAGAGGACCACGGTGGTGTCGTTGGCGATCCCCAGCCGGCCCATGAGCTCGGCGAAGGCCCGCTCGTCGATGAAGTCGCGCACCACCGGGTCCCAAAAGTCCCGCTGCCAGTCGATCTTGAGCGCCCCGGGAACGTGCCCGGTCTCGTAGAGGAGGACGTCCTCGTCGACCTCGAGGATCCGCACCCCGGGGTCGTCCAAGTGCTCGGCCACCCACGCGGTGCTGACCAGTACCTCCGGATTGGCGTACGGCATAATCCCGACCTCCTTGGTCGGGATAATACCCCTAAGCCCGTTCGGCTAACCCTTCGCCGGGGCACATTCCGGCCGCACCTGCAGGGGGATCAGCCACCAACCCCCGCCGGGGGCCGGCTCGATCCGGACCACCAGCTGGATCGCCCGGCGGCAGAAGGAGCGGGGCCCGACCCCGGCGGGGAGGAAGGCGACCCGGGTGCCGTCGCAGAAGTTGCCATCGGAGCGGGTTTTGGCCGCGTTGCCCCGGGCCAGGGGCCGGTCCCGGCAGGCGAGCGGGGCGGGGCGGAACCAGGGCCAGGCGTAGCCCACCAGCACCACCTCGCGGCCGAAGAACGCCCCGGGGTCGGCCTCGATGCGCGCCAGGGTGGCGACCGGCTGGGCCCGGGCGGCCAGGAGCAGGAGGAACCAAAGCCCCAAGCGACGCACGCCCCCATTATCCCGGCGGAGCGGTGGTATACTGTATACGATATGCAGATCGCCCGCCCCCTTCTGGTCCGCGAGGCCACCTACGAGAAGCTCAAGCAAGCCCTGGTCGAGGGGGGGCTGAACCCCGGCGAGCGGCTCTCCGAGCCCGAGCTCGCCGAGCGGCTCGGGGTCTCCCGAACCCCGGTGCGGGAGGCGCTGGTGCGCCTGGCCCAGGAGGGCCTGGTGGAGCTCTTGCCGGGCCGGGGGGCCTGGGTCCGCGAGCTCACCCCCGAGGAGGTGCACGAGGTCTACGAGGTACGGGCGGCCCTCGAGGCCGAGGCCGCCCGGCTCGCCGCCCTGCGGGCCGGGGCCCACGAGCTCGCCGCCCTGGCCGAGGCCGAGGCCGCCCTCCGCCGCCTGGCCCCCGAGGACCGGGCCGGCCAGACCCGGGCCGACGCCCGCTTCCACGCGACGTTGGTGGCACTCTCCAAAAACCGCGAGCTCGAGCGCCTCTTCCACCAGCTCGACGCCAAGCTGGCCCTGGCCCGGCGGTTTTCCCGCGACGAGAACCAAAGCCCAAAGACCCTGGCCGAGCACCGGGCAATCGTCGAGGCCATCCGGGCCGGCGACGCCGACGCCGCCGCCCGGGCGGCCCGGGCCCACATCGAGCGGTTTAAGGACCTGGTCGCCGGCCGCCTGGCCGGGGTGCAGGGGGTGGTGCGGTGAGCCTGTGGCGAAACGCGGTGCTGGCGGTGGCCGGCCGCCCCGCCGTCGAGCGGCTGGTGCGGCGCCACGGGATGGGCCTCGCCCGCCGGTTCATCGCCGGGGAGACCCTGGAAGAGGCGCTCGCGGCCGTCCACCGGCTCGAGGAGGACGGCGTCCACGCGATCCTCGACGTACTCGGCGAGATGGTCACCGGCGAGGCGATGGCCCGGGCCTTCGCCGAGGAGATCAAGAAGACGGTCCGTGC
The DNA here is from genome assembly GCA_026984675.1 of Thermaceae bacterium. Classification (GTDB taxonomy): domain Bacteria; phylum Deinococcota; class Deinococci; order Deinococcales; family Marinithermaceae; genus WFXV01. Next base: position 8,511 of record JALSRQ010000094.1, on the reverse strand, counting down.
CTTCGCCGCCCTCCCCTACCCCCGCTACGTCTCGGTCAAGCTCACCCAGCTCGGCCTGGACACGAGCGAGGCGCTGGCCAAGGAGCTCCTTGAGGAAATCCTCGCGCTCGCGAAGGAGGGCGGGGTCTTCGTCCGCATCGACATGGAGGATTCCCCCCGGGTGGACAAGACCCTCGCGGTCTACCGGGCGATGCGCGAGGCCGGCTTCGAGAACGTCGGCATCGTGCTCCAGGCCTACCTGAAGCGGAGCCAGGCGGACCTCGAGGCCCTGCTCCCCTACCGCCCGAACGTCCGGGTGGTAAAGGGGGCCTACGCCGAGCCCCCCGAGGTCGCCTACCCGGACCTTCCCACCATCCGCGCGAAGTTCAAGGCCCTGGTCGAGAAGAACCTGCGGGCGGGGAACCCCACCGCCATCGCCACCCACGACGACGCCCTCCTCCACTGGGCCAAAGACTGGACGAGGGAGCGGGAAATCCCGAGGGAGCGCTACGAGTTTCAGTTCCTCTACGGGGTGCGCCCGGCGCTCCAGAAAAAGACCGCCCGCGAGGGCTACACCACCAGGGCCTACGTGCCCTTCGGAAAATCTTGGTACCCCTACTTCTCCCGCCGCATCGCCGAGCGCCCGGAGAACGCCCTCTTCGTCCTGAGGGGGCTTTTAAAGCGGTAGGAAAGGAGCGAGGAGCATGACGGTCGAGCCCTTCAAAAACGAACCGGTCGAGCGGTTTACCTCCGAGGAAAGCCGGAAGGCGATGCAGGCCGCCCTGGCCGAGGTCCGGGCCCAGTTCGGAAGGGAATACCCCCTGGTGATCGGCGGCGAGCGGGTCTGGACCGGGGCCTTCCTCGGCTCGCTGGACCCCTCGGACCCCTCCCGGGTCGTCGGGAGGGTGGCCCGGGCCCGGAAGGAGGACGCCGAGGCGGCGCTGGAAGCGGCCTGGAAGGCGTTCGAATCCTGGAAGCGATGGGACCAGGAGGCCCGGAGCCGGGTGCTCTTGAAGGCGGCCCACCTGATGCGGAGGCGAAAGACCGAGCTCACCGCCTGGATGGTCTACGAGGTGGGCAAGAACTGGGTCGAGGCCAGCGCCGACGTCGCCGAGGCGATCGACTTCCTCGAGTACTACGCCCGGGCCGCCCTCCGCTTTAAGGGTCCCGGGGCCATCGAGGTGGTGCCCTTCCCCGGCGAGGACAACGAGTCCTTCTACATCCCGCTTGGGGCCGGGGTCTCGATCAGCCCCTGGAACTTCCCGGTGGCGATCTACACCGGCATGTTCGCCGGGCCGATCGCGGTGGGCAACACGGTGGTGGCCAAACCCGCCGAGGACGCCTCGGTGGTGGCCTACAAGGTCTTCGAGATCCTGGAGGAGGCCGGCCTGCCCCCCGGCGTGCTCAACTTCCTCCCGGGGATCGGCGAGGAGGTGGGCGCCTACCTGGTCGAGCACCCGAGGACGCGGTTTATCACCTTCACCGGGAGCCTCGAGGTCGGCTCCTGGATCAACCAGGCCGCCGGCCGGGTGCGCCCGGGACAGCGGTTTTTGAAGCGGGTCATCACCGAGATGGGCGGCAAGGACGCGATCATCGTGGATAAAAGCGCCGACCTCGAGCTCGCCACCGAAGGCATCCTCCAAAGCGCCTACGGCTTCTCCGGCCAGAAGTGCTCGGCGGCGAGCCGGCTCATCGTGCTGGAAGAGGTCCACGACCACTTGATGGAGAAGGTCGAGGCCAGGACCCGCGCCCTCTCGGTCGGCCCCGCCGAGGAGAACCCCGACATGGGCCCGGTGATCAACGCCGATCAGGAGAAGAAGATCCTCCGCTACATCGCCCTTGGCAAGAACGAGGGGCAGCTCGTCCTGGGAGGGGAGAAGCTCGAGGGGCCCGGCTACTTCATCGCCCCCACGATCTTCACCGAGGTGCCGCCGAGCGCGAAGATCGCCCAGGAGGAGATCTTCGGCCCGGTGCTTTCGGTCATCAAGGCGAAAAACTTCGACGAGGCCCTCGCGATCGCGAACGACACCGTCTACGGCCTGACCGGCGGGGTCTACGCCCGGGACCGGGAGGTGCTGGAGAAGGCCCGGCGCGAGTTCCACGTGGGCAATCTTTACTTCAACCGCAAGATCACCGGGGCCCTGGTGGGCGTCCAGCCCTTTGGCGGCTTCAACCTCTCGGGCACCGGGGCCAAGACCGGGAGCCACGACTACCTCAGGCTCTTTTTGCAGATGAAGACGGTGGCCGAGCGGTTCTAGAGCGTTTTCGAACGCAAGGGTCGGGCCTTTGGCCCACCCCTTGCGTTTGTGGTAACCTAAGTAAACCTATGATGAGTACTTTTTCATGCTCCAAGAACCTCGAAACGGCAAAATCCACCGCCTTTGCCGGTCTCGACTATGGCGCCATAGGTACCGACATGGTCGAGGCAAGAACTTGCTGGCTGGGGATGGCCGGGACGTGAGTACAGATTTTCTCGATGCATTCGAACGCCACCGTTCGGACGCCGACCTGCTCTTCGGTAACGAACGCTGGCCCAATGCAGACCAGCTTTATGGTTTTGCCGCGGAGTGCGGCCTCAAGGCTGTGATGCAGGCACTTGGTATGCGCCTTAGGAATGACGGTGGACCCAAAACGAGAAGCTACCGCGTCCACATTGATCGGCTCTGGTCCGAGTTCCACGCCTTCGCCGCCGGCCGAGGAGCAGAGCCCTATGCCGCGATGCTTCCGGTGGAGAATCCGTTTTCCGACTGGCACACTGACCAACGCTACTACAAGAGTGAGGCAATAACGGAGACCAGCGCCGTCAAACACCGGGAGGCCCTGGAGCGCGTGCACCGCGTGGTTTCCCGTGCCCGCATGGACGGGAGGTTGTGATGCCGGGACCGGTTCTCTTCGACGAGGTAGAGGAAAGAATTCGCGAACTTGTCCAGTCCGAGAATTCGTTACCAGAAGACCTCGGGGACCTGATCGCTGTGCGCGACCTCTTCGGTCGGATCCGCTTCGTCCTTGAGAAGCGGCCGGAAGACTCTTTCAAGGAGAAGGCTCTTCAGAAATCCGCCAGGAAGGCCCTCGAGGATTTCGCCAAGAAGGCCAAAGAAAAACTCGGACCAAGGGCCTACCCACCCGATCAGGCATTTCTCTACCGAGGCGAGCTGGCTTCCGATGTGGACTCGGAGCTCAACGCTGCCCGGGAAATCGACGCGGGGCCCCCGAGGCTTCGCTTCCTCGACCGCCAGGTTACAGGGCTCGGGTGGGCGACCACACCGAGACCGGAACCGACAAAGGCGCACCGCATCGCCTTCTACTCCCTCAAGGGCGGTGTCGGCCGCTCCACATCTGCGGCGGTGGCGGCGTGGCACTTAGCCAGGCAAGGGAAGAACGTGCTCGTGCTCGACCTCGACCTCGAGGCGCCCGGGCTCTCGTCAAGCCTTTTGCCGACCGAGCAGCTGCCCGATTTTGGTATCGTCGATTGGTTCGTCGAGGACGCAGTGGGCCAGGGCGAAGTCGTGCTCAAGGAGATGGTGGCGGCCTCGCCCCTGGCGCAGGACCTCGACGGCCAGCTCTGGGTGGCCCCAAGCCACGGCAGGCTGCCCGGCGACTACCTAGCCAAGCTCGGGCGCTGCTACCTCGATACCCCCCAGCCTGATGGAAACGGCCATGAGTCCTGGGAGAAGCGGCTCGTCCGCCTGATCAAGGAGCTCGAGGTGCGCAAGGGGGCGGACGTGGTCCTCATCGATGTGCGGGCGGGGCTTGCCGACCTTTCCTCGGTCCCGGTCACTGATCTCGGCGCCGACGTGCTTCTATTTGCCCTCGACACCGACCAAACCTGGGAAGGTTACAAGCTGCTCTTCCAGCATTGGCGCCGCACCGAGGCCGTCCGCGCTCTGCGGGAACGTCTGCAGATCGTGGCCGCCCTGGTGCCGGAGACCGAACGAGCTGAGTACCTAGATAGCTTCCGGGAACATGCCTGGGACCTCTTTCGTGACTACGTATACGATGAGGTGCCGCCGAACCCCTCTGAATCCGACGGCGAGCTCGAGCCCTTCAACTTCGACCTCACCGACGAGTCCGCGCCCCACGCGCCGGTCCCCATTTACTGGCACCGGGGCCTCGCGAGCCTGCGAAATTTGCACGCCCTCGACGACCAACTGGTATCTGCCTCCTTTGACAGGTTCCTCGAGACCATTGATGGACTCCTTAAAGCGGGAGCGGAAGATCCCACATGAGCAAAAGGATCCAACCCGAGTTGGCGCGCAAAACAATACGCGCGGTATTACCACAGGACACCTCTCTCCACGGCCAGGCGCCGGAGCCGCGTTTCGTCCACCTACCGCCCTCCCACACCAAGGCTCTCGATCCGGACGCACAGGTGGTAGTGGGGATGCGCGGAGCAGGCAAGAGCTTCTGGTGGGCCGCGCTCCAAAACGAGAGGCTCCGGCGCCTCATCGCTGGTCGGTCCCATACCCTCCAGGCAGTTGAGCGCGCCGAGATCTACGTTGGCTTTGGTGAGAAGCCTGACCCGGATCGCTACCCGGGACGGGATACCCTCGGGGACCTCTTAAACAGTGGGTACGCGCCGCGCCTCGTATGGCGCACAGTTGTGCTCCACGCGCTGTCGCGCGGAGATACCGACGTCGTTGGACCAGGCACCGACTGGGCTTCCCGGGTTGCTTATGTTGACGCGCACCCCGAAGCCGCCGAACGCTTCCTTAACGAACTCGACCAACGCCTTGACGCCAAAGGCCGCTACGCCCTCGTGCTCTTCGACGCCCTCGACCGGAGCGCCCCTAGCTGGCCGACTATGCACCGACTCATCCGGGGCTTGCTCGAAAACGCCCTTGACCTGCGCCCCTACCGGCGACTTCGCCTCAAGGCCTTCTTGCGATCCGACCAACTCGACGAGCGGCGCGTCGCGGACTTCCCAGACGCCTCCAAGGTTTTTTCTACCCGGGTTGAGCTGTCCTGGCCCCACCGGGAGCTTTACGCCATGCTTTTCCAGTACCTCGGCAACGCCGATGACGATGCCTTCCGCCAGGAGGTCGAGGAGCACTTCGGTTACCGATGGGACGAAGTCGAGGGTATCTTCTTGCCACCCCAGCAACTCCTTCGCGACGAAGCGGCACAAAGGGCGGTATTCCACGCCATCACCGGTCCCTGGATGGGCCGGGATCGTCGGCGCGGTTTTCCCTACACTTGGGTGCCCAGCCACTTGGCCGACGCCCACGGCCGCACCAGCCCCCGCTCGTTCTTGGCGGCGCTGCGTGCGGCTGCCGAGGATGCCGACGACCGTTACCCCGGCCATGACTTCGCACTTCACTACGAGAGCATCAAGCGTGGCGTGCAACACGCATCCAGGATCCGCCGCAGGGAGCTCCGAGAAGACTACCCTTGGGTCGATGCGCTCCTGGAACCCCTTGAAGGCATGGTGGTGCCCGTCGCTTTCGATGAGATCGAGAGCGTTTGGCGCGAGCGCGGCGTAATCAGCAAGCTAAAGCGCGGCAGCCTTGGTGGGGAGCATCTTCCGCCCGCGCACCTCGAAGAGGGCGCGGTGGGCCTTCGCCGGGACCTCGAAGACCTGGGCATCTTCCTCCGGATGAAAGACAGTCGGGTTAACATTCCCGACGTCTTCCGCGTGGCCTACGGCTTAGGCCGAAGGGGTGGCGTCCGGCCACTCGGGCGTACCCGTGGAGGACGGGAGTGACTGAAATCTTTGCTTATACACCCCTCCATCAAGTGATCCCCCAGGCCTTTTCCAAAGGGCTGCACAAGTCCAGGATCCCGGGCGAACTATAAGCCCGGCAGCAAAGCTTGGGTCCACCTTTTCCTACCACCATCAGGTGACATAAGCCCATGTCAACCGTCTCGGAGAAGCTCAGCATCAGCCTGCCCGAGCCACTGGCTCGCTTTGTCGAAGCTTACCGGCGCCGCCACGGGTTGAAAAGCAAGAGCGAGGTCATCGCCCTCGCCCTCAAGAAGCTTCGCGAAGAGGAGCTCATCGAGGGGCTCCGGGCCATGAGCGAGGACTACGCTCACGAACCCGACGCTTGGCCCGACTCCGACCTGGAGGAAACCCTTGAAGGCGGCGCCGCCACACGGTGAGTCGTCCTGGTCGACTTCAACCCGGCAAGGCCCGGAGAAGCCGCCAAGCGGCGCCCCGCGGTCGTGGTCTCGAACGACCTCTTCAACGCCTACGCTCCGGTGGTCGTGGTGGTGCCGCTCACCTCGAAGGTGGACCGCGTCTACCCCACGGAAGTGCCCATCGATCCCGAGGACTCAGGATTAGAGCACCCCAGCAAGGCTCAGGTGCACCTCGTTCGCCATGTCAGCAAGGACCGGATCCTGAAATCGCTCGGCCGACTGGAAGCGCCGGTTCTTCGGGAAATCGACGACCTGCTCCGTGAGCTGCTCGGGCTTTGATCGTCGGTCCCGGCGCCTCAGCGCGCCGTCCAACCTAGATCGATCGGCAGGCAAGCGCCGGTGATCGCGCCGGCGGCGTCGCTGGCGAGGAAGAGAGCGAGGCGGGCGACCTCCTCGGGCTCGATCAGCCGCTTGATGGCGGCGGGCTCCAGCATCACCCGCTCGATCACCTCGTCCTCGGGGATCCCCCGGGTCCGGGCCTGGTCGGCGATCTGGCCCTCGACCAGGGGGGTCCTTACGTAGGCCGGGCAGATCAGGTTGGCGGTGACGCCATAGGGGCCGGCCTCGAGGGCGGTCACCCGGGTCAGCCCCAAAAGCCCGTGCTTGGCGCTCACGTAGCCGGCCTTGTGGGGGCTCGCCACCTGACTGTGGATCGAGCCAAGGTTGATGATCCGCCCCCAGCCCTTTTCCTTCATGCCGGGAAGCAGGGCCCGGGTGAGGAGGAAGGGGGCGGTGAGCATCACCCCGAGCATCCGTTGCCAGGCCTCGAGGGGGAACGCCTCTAATGGCGCCACGTGCTGGAAGCCGGCGTTGTTCACGAGGACGTCCACCCCGCCCCGCTCCCGGGCCCAGGCGGCCACCCGGAGGGCCCCTTCGGGCGCCGCCAGGTCGGCCTGCATCGCGTCCTCGCCGGGCAGGGGGCGCAGGTCCACCCTGAGCACGCGGTCGCCCGCCGCCGCGAACGCGTCCGCGATCGCCGCCCCGATCCCGCTCGCCGCCCCGGTCACCAGCACGGTGCGCATCGGCCCACCCCCTTTGCCCCTCCAGTCTAACCGCCCCGTTTATCCCCGATTAACCCGAAGTTTATCGGGCGTTTACCCGGCGCCCCTAGGCTGTGGCTCGCTATGACGAAGCGCAAAGGAATCCACACGGCGGTTTTGGTTCTCGGTCTTTCGGTGGCGACTTGGGCGATGGCCTCGGCGGGGTCCGAGGGCCCCGCGCTCCCGCCGGCGATCCAGCAGGCGATCGGGGCGGGGGCCACGGTGGCCTTCCTCGACGCCCAGGGCAACCCGGTCTGGACCAGCTCGCTGGGCCTGGAGCCCCGCGGCGACCTGCTGGCGATGGCCACCCAGGTGGTCGTCTACGACGCCCAGGGGAACGCGGTCCTCACCCTTACGGTGACCAAGGGGCCGAACGGCGACGCGATGGTCGCCACCCCCTCGGGGACCGCCGTCGAGGCCGAGCGGCTGGCCAAGGCGGCCCTGGGCAGCCAAGCTTCCGGAAGCACCGAGGCTACCGGTAGCGAGGGCAAGGAGGCCGTCCACGACGAGGCGATGGGAAGCGGCCCCGCGTCCGGGCAGGACGAGGAACACGTCGAGCACGCCAAGGGCGGCTCCCAGGACCGGGGCCGCGTCGACCCCTCGGGCGACCAGAATCAGGGCTCCGATGACCAGGGCCGCGTCGATCACTCGGGCAGCCAGGACCACAGTTCCAGCGACCAGGGCTCCGTCGATCACTCCGGAAGCCGGGGCGGCTCCCAGGACCACGGCAGCGTCGATCCCTCGGGCAGCCAGGACCACGATTCCGGCGACCAGGGCGGCGACGACCACGGAGAGGGCCAGGACGACTAAGGAAAGGGGGTGCGCAGCGGAGGGGGGCCCGTCCCCCCTCCGCGCACTTTGCCCCCGGCCGCTAAGCTGGGGGCATGCGCATCGAAGCCGCCGAACTTTTCACCCTGCGGATGCCCCTTAAGTTTCGCTTTGAGACCTCGTTCGGAGTCCAGACCGAGCGGACGCTCCTGCTCCTCGTCCTCAAAGGAGAGGGCGTCGAGGGCTACGGCGAGGGGGTGATGACCCCCCTGCCGCTCTTCCGCGAGGAGACCCTGGCGGGGGCGAAGGAACTGGTGGAAAAGGCCCTTTTGCCCCGCGTCCTGGGCCGGCGCTTCCCTAGCCCCGAGGCCCTCCGGCAGGAGCTCGACGCCCTCCGCGGCAACCGCATGGCCAAGGCCATGGTGGAGATGGCGGCCTGGGACCTCTTCGCACGAGCGGCGGGCCTCCCCCTCTGCCAGCTCCTTGGCGGAGTGCGAAAAGAAGTCCCGGTTGGAGTCTCGCTCGGGATCCAGGAGAGCATCGAGAGGACGATCGAGCTCGTCGGCCGCCACCTCGAGGCCGGCTA
>JALSRQ010000093.1 GCA_026984675.1 Thermaceae bacterium | reverse complement strand
GGGCTACCTCCACACCCACATGTCCGGCACCGGCCCCTACAAGCTCGTTAAGTGGGACGGCAACGACGTGGTGGCCGAGGCCTTCGACGGCTACTGGGGGAAAAAGCCGGCCATCAAGAAGGTCCTGGTCCAGGTGGTCAAGGAACAGGCCACCCGGATCGAGGCCCTAAAGCGGGGCGACGCCGACCGCATCACGGTCAACGACTGGGCCAGCCTGGAGTCCCAGATCAAGGGCCTCCCCGGGGTCAAGGTCTGGACCGACCCCAAGTGGGCCCCGGCGGCGGCGGCGGTGGTCTTCTTCAACTTCAACGTCCAGGGCGAGAACAACCCCTACATCGGGGCCGCCACCCCCCGCGACCTCTTCGGCGACGTCCACGTGCGGCGGGCCTTCGCCCACCTGGTTGACCAGGACACCCTGATCCAGGACATCTTCCTCGGCCACGGGGTCAAGCTGACCATGGCCCTGCCGCCCTCCTACCTCGGCTACGACCCCAACATCCCGATCTACGACTTCAGCCCCGAGAAGGCCGAGGCCGAGTTCAAGCAGGCCTTCGGCGGCAAGCTCTGGGACCAGGGCTTCGAGGTCACCATCACCTACAACGAGGGCAACAGCTTCCGCCGCACGGTGGCCGAGATGCTCAAGGCCAACGTCGAGGAGCTGAACCCCAAGTTCAAGGTCAACGTCCGCGGCCTGCAGTGGCCCGACTACCTCCGCAGCGCCCGCAACAAGATGCTGCCGATCTGGCCGCTCGGCTGGGTGGCCGACTACGCCGACCCCGACAACTTCATCTACGCCTTCTACCATTCCAAGGGGGCGCTGGCCAAGCGGCAGAACCTCCACATCCCCGAGCTCGACCGGCTGGTCGAGGAGGCCCGCACCGTGGTCGACCCCAACAAGCGCGCCGAGCTCTACCACAAGGTCGGCCGGCTGGCCCACGACCTGGCGGTGAACGTGCCGCTGCCCTCGCAGCAGGCCTTCATCGTTACCCGGGAGAACCTCGAGGGCGTCTACTACAACCCCATGCGCTCGGGGACCTTCCTCTGGAAGGACCTCCGCAAGAAGTAAGGAAGGGCGCCGAAGGGGCGGGGCCGGCCGGCCCCGCCCCTTCCCCTTAGTAGGAGCGCTTCTCGATCCGGAACCCGGCCTCGACCAGCCCCTCGACCAGGGCCGCCACCGCCCGGCGCACCCCGGGGGTGACCAGGGGGTCGCCGAAGCGTTTTAAGCCGGCGTAGAGGCCGTGGGCGCTCCTGCGGACCTCGAGGACCACCTCCTGCACCAGCTCCAGGGCCTCCTCCTCGACCCGGACCAAAAAGTAGTAGCCCTCGGGCTCGCGGGCCGCCCGCTCCAGGAAGATCGCGTGGCCGCCGGGGAAGGGGTGGACCTCCTTGGCGAAGGGACCGAGCGCGGAAAGCTCGCCGGTGAGGATCGCGTGGGGCATGGCTTCCTCCTTGGTGAGGGGGGGGAAGGCCTCCTCGGCCTCGCCCACCTTGGTGAAGACCGCGTGGTAAAAGCGCCGCCCCCGGGCCCGCCACTTTTCGGCGTACTTGGTGGTGAGCACCTCGGCGGGCGGGGGCGGGGCGGTTGCCGCGAAGAGGCCGCTTCGTTCCCCCTCCGCCACCGCGAACTCGAAGTAGTCCCGGTGGTCGGTGGTCAAGAGGAGCCGGCCGCCGTCCGCCAACCGGGTCGAGAGCAGCCGGAAAAACGGCTCCTGGAGAAGCCGCCGGCCGGCGTGGCGGCTCTTAGGCCAGGGGTCGGGGAAGTTGACGTAGACGGCCAGGAGCGAGCGGGGCGGCACCAGGTTCCGGAGGGCGAAGCCGGCCCGCCCCTTAAAGAGCCGGACCGGCTCCACCCCTTCCCGCGCCAGCCGGCGCAACGCCCGGGCCACGCTGGCGGCGGCGGCCTCGACCCCGAGCAGGTTGGCCTCGGGGTAGCGGCGGTGCAGGGTGACCAAAAACCGGCCGTCGCCGAAGCCGATTTCAAGGAAAAGCGGCCCCGCCCGACCGAAGGTGGCGACCGGGTCCAGGGGGAAAGTTATCTCGGAAAAGCGCAGCAGGCGCCCCATCCGCCCGCTAGCATAACGGCATGCGGACCCTCCTTTTGCGCTGGCTCCTCAACACCCTGGCGCTCTGGCTGGTGAGCCAGCTCTACGCCGGCGTCTCCTTCGCGCCCGGCAGCACCCTGGCCGACGCCCTGGTGGCCGGCCTGGTGCTGGGGCTGGCGAACGCCCTGATCCGCCCCATCCTCCTCCTCCTCACCCTGCCCCTGAACCTCCTGACCCTGGGGCTTTTCACCCTGGTGGTGAACGCCGCCGTGCTCTCGCTGGTGGCCTGGGCCACCGCCCTCGAGGTGCGGGGCTTCGGCGCCGCCCTGGTGGGGGCGATCCTGCTCTCGCTGGTCTCCTTCGGCCTCAACCTGCTCATCCAGGACGCCGACTAAGCTGGAAGGGTATGGCGACCCGCGCGGCCTCCCCCCTAATGAACGTGGCCCTCCCCGCCGAGCACGGCGGTTGGGGGTTCACCCTCGAGCCCATCCTCCTGGGTCTTCTGCTCGCCCCCAGCCCGGCCGGGCTGGGGGTCGGGGCGATGGGGCTCTTCGCCTTCCTCGCCCACCACCCCATCAAGCTCGCACTCGCCGATCTCCGCCGGGGCCACCGCTACCCCCGCACCCGGCTGGCGGCGGCGGTGGGGCTGGGCTACGCCGCCCTCGCCGCCCTCGGGCTCGGCCTCGCCCTGGCCACCGCCCGGGCCCCCTTCCTCCTGCCGCTCGTCCTCGGGCTCCCGCTCGCCTTCCTCAAGGTCGGGCTCGACGCCGCCGGCCGCGGCCGCACCTTCGCCGGCGAGATGGCCGGGGCCCTGGGGGCGGCCACCCTGGCCCCGGCGGCGGTGCTGGCCGGGGGCGGCGACCCCGCCTGGGCGCTCGGGGGCTGGCTGGTGCTGGCGCTTCGCTCGCTGGTCTCGATCCGCTACGCCCGGGCGGCGGTGCGCCGGGCCCGGGGGCTCGCCGTGAGCCCGGTCTCGGTGGGAACCACCGCCGGGCTCGGCGCTCTGCTGGCGGTCTTTGGGGCCGCCGCCGGCCTCCTCCCCTGGCTGGGAGCGCTGGCGATCGGGGCCCTCGGCGTCTACGCCCTCTGGGTGCTGGCCCGGCCCCCGCTCCCCGCCCGGAAGGTGGGCTGGGGCCAGATGTTCTGGGGCTGGACCACCGTCCTGCTGGTCGCCCTCGGCTACCGGCTCGGGCTTTAGAAGGTGAGCACCCGGTAGCCCTCGGCCAGGTAGCCGACCAGGCTGGGGTGGCCCTCGTACGGGTCGAGGAGGGTCTGCCCCAAAGCGGCCAGGCTCGCCCGCACCCCGAACGCCCCGGCGCAGTGGTGGCAGGCCCCGGCCACCCGGTCGGCCACCGCCGCGAAGAGGGGGTGGGCCCGGTGGTCGGGGTTGGCCAGGGCGGCGAGGCCCTCGGTGCCGGCCCCGTCGAAGACCAGCGCCACCGGATACCCCTTTTCCTTGAGCTCCTTGGCGACCTCCAGCGCGTTCACCAGCCTTCCCAGGCCCTCGTGGGTCTCGGTGCCGGCGAGGATGAGCAGCAAAACCCTCTCCATCGCGCCACCTCCGACCCCGTTTTTAACCGGGCCGGGAGCGGGCTTGGGTCGTCCAGGCGACCTAGCGGCCCCGCTTTTGACGCCGCTCCCGTTCCTCCCGCATCCGCCAGAGCATCTCGTTGGTGACCACCCGGCGGCTCATCGCGTAGACGAAGACGGCCATGGCGAAAAGCTGCAGGGCGGCCGAGAGCAAAAGCCAGGGACGGGCCCACCCGACCCCCAGCGGCTCCAACGCCACCCGGAGCAAGAGCCCGCCGTTCAGGGTCCAGTAGGTCAGCGCCTCCAGCCGGGGCTGCTTGATCTGGCCGGGGCGGGGCATCATCCAGTAGGCGACCCCGAAGACCATGTTCATGAAAAACCCCACCACCCCGGCGTGGACGTGGGCGCTCCGCCAGGGACCGACGAGGGCGGGGTCGAAGTAGAAAAGGAGCCCCAGGACCCCGGTGACCAGGAGCCAAAAGAGCGAGGTGCGGACGAACAGGAACTCGTAGAAGAACATCAGCGGACCAGGGCCACCGGACCGGCGGCCCGGCGGAGGACGTACTCGGTGGTCGAGCCCAGGAGGAGCTCGAAGACCCGCCCGCGCCCAAAGGCCCCCATGGCCAAGAGGTCGGTGGGCTCCTGGAAGACGGCGAGCGCCTCCCCGGCGTCGCCGGTGAGGGGCTGGGCGGCGGCCGCCACCCCGTGGGCCTTCAGGTACTCGATCCCCTCGGCGGCCAAGAGCCCCGCCCGGTCCAGGTCCTCGGCCACGCTGGCGACCACCGCCTCGAGGCCCAGCGGGGGCGCCAGCTCGCTGGCGAAGTGGAGCGCCCGGGCGGCCAGGTCGGAGCCGTCGTAGCCCACGATCAACCGGCGGGGCTCCTCGAAGGCCAGGGCCGCCACCAGGACCGGCACCGGGCTGGTCCGGGCCACCCGCTCCACCGTGCTCCCCAGCCCGGTGGCCTGGTGCCCCTCCTGCTCGCCGGTCCGGCCCAGCACCGCCAGGTCGTAGGTGCGGGCCTCGCGGACGATCACCTCGTAGGGGACCCCGGTCCGAACCACCCCGTCGAAGGCGAGCCCCTCGGCCTTCTTGGCCACCCGCTCCAGGGTGGCCCGGCCCCTGAGCTCCAGGGCCTCGTCCACCGCCTCGTGGTAGGCCGGCATCGGCACGCTGATCGCCCCGAAGTCGAGCAGCTCGGGGTAGCGGATGAGCCGGACGTCCTTGACGAAGAGGGCAAGGAGCTCGGCCCCCAGCCGCCGGGCGAGGTAGAGGCCCAACGCCTCGGCGCTCTCGGCCCCCGGGGAACCGTCGGTCGCGAGCAGGATGCGCTTGATCATCGCCCCCATTCTCACCTACCGGTAAAGAACGCCGCAAGCTTTCGTGCTAAACTTTCCGGGCGATGCACCGCTTTACCCCAGGATCCGGCCGTTCGCCGACCCAAAGAAAAATGGCGCGCCCGAGAGGACTCGAACCTCTGACCTTCGGCTCCGGAGGCCGACGCTCTATCCAGCTGAGCTACGGGCGCACTCAGCAACGGCCAATCTACCAAGACCTGAAGGAGGTCGTCAAGTGAAGGTAAGTCGCCGCGCCATCACCATCATCTTCGGCATCCTCGCCCTGAGCTTCGCGCTGGGCACGATCCTGCTCTTCACCCCCAAGGGCCAGCGCCAGTCCCAGGGCCGGGCCCTCGTCTGGGTCAACGGCAAGCCCCTCTACGAGCTCGACCTGGCCCGCCTGCAGCAGCAGGACCCCCTCTTCGGCCTGGCCCCGGAGGGGACCCTCAAGCCCCTCATCGACACCCACTTCCTGGAGCGGGTGATCCTCTTCGAGGCGCTCTCCCAGGACGCCAGCCGGGTGCGGGTCTCCTCGGCCGAGGTCAAGGCCGAGGTCGATCGCATCCGCAAGCAGTTCGGCCTCACCGACAACAAGGCCTACGACCGCTTCCTGCAGCAGATCGGCTTCACCGACAGCCTCCTGCGCCGGGAGATCCGCCGCCAGCTCCAGATCCAAAAGCGACTGGACCAGATCCGCAAGAAGGTCCAGCTCACCGACCGGGAGGCCCGCTTCTTCTTCGAGCTCCACAAGGCCCAGTACGCCCCTGAGGACAAGGTCCTGGCCCGCCAGATCGTGGTCGAGGACAAGGCCCTGGCCGAGAAGATCCTCAAGGAGCTCAAGGGCGGGGCCGACTTCGCCGAGCTGGCCAAGAAGTACTCCAAGGTCGGGGCCGAGGAGGGGGGCGCCCTGGGCGCCCAGCCCGGCTCCACCCAGCCCGGCCCGGTGACCCGGGTGGTCTTCCCCGAGGCGGTGGCCAACGCGGTCTTCAAGCTCACCGGCGGCGGCCTGACCCCGGTGATCGAGGCCGGCGGCCGCTACTACATCGTCGAGGTCGAGAAGTTCCTCCCCGGCGGCGAGGCCAAGTACGAGGAGGTCGCCGACCGCGTCAAGAAGGACGCCCTTCAGATCAAGCAGCAGGGGGCGGTGGAAAAGTACATGGAGGAGGTCCGCAAGCGGGCCCAGGTCAAGTTCGCCGAGGACCTCCCCTACGAGTACAAGAACCCGGTGGTGGCCCGGGTCAACGACGCCGAGATCAAGCTGGAGCAGGTCTCCCAGGTGGTCTTCGCCAACCCCCAGGTGCCCGGGCTGATCCGGCAGGGGCTGGGGGAGCTGGTGGTGCAGTTCTTCTACCCCACCACCCTAAACCAGCTCGTCGCCAACGAGCTCTTCTACCAGGCGGCGATCAAGACCGGCCAGCCCTTCATCGGCCCCAAGGCCCAGATCGCCTCCGACGCCCAGCTCTGGAAGACCAAGGACCTCACCGTCACCGACGCCGAGGTGAAGGCCTACTACGAGAGGAACAAGGCGCGCTTCAAGATCCCCGCCAAGGCGGTGGTGGCCCTCGCCCAGTTTGAGGACGAGGCCAAGGCCAAGGCCTTCCGCGACGGGGTCAAGTCCGGCAAGGACCCGGCCAAGCTGGCCGAGGAGCTGGGCGGGAAGTTCACCCCCGCCAAGGAGGTCCAGGAGGGCCAGCTGCCGCCGGTCCTGGCCAAGGTGGTCTTCGGCGACGCCCCCAAGGAGAAGACCGGGGCCGGCGCGCTCTCCGACGTCCTCAAGGTCGGCGACAAGGACTTCCAGGTGGTGCTCGTGCGGTCGGTGACCCCCGGGCGAGAGCGGAGCTTCGAGGAGGTCAAGGACGAGGCCCGGGCCCTGGCCCTGGCCGAGAAGCGGGCCAAGGCGGCCCAGGCCTGGTTGGAGGAGCTTAAGAAGCAGGCCAAGCTGGAAAACCGCCTCAACGAGGTCCTTGCCAAGCTCGCCCCCAAGAAGGAGCAAGAGGCCGCGCCAAAGGAAAACGCCAATCCCGCCGCGAAGCCGGCCAAGCCCGAAAAGTAGCCGGCGCTCCGGCGGCGGACCCCCGGGGTGCCCGGGGGTCCGTTTAACATAGGGGCATGCCCGAAGGCGCGCTGGCGGCCGCGATCGAAGCCTTTCGGGGCTACCTCGACGGGGACGGCGAGCACCCGGGCCTCACCCCCTGGGACTTCGAGATCGGGGTCGAGCCCCCCGAGGGCGTCGACCTCGCCTTCGACCCCAAGACCAAGCGGCTGGCGGTGGGGTTCCTCGCCCTCCGGCGGCGAGTCTTCTTTCGCTGGAACGGGTACGGCTGGGAGCTCGACGAGGAGCAGCCCCCGGCGGTCCTCGATCCCCCACCCGGCGAGGAACCCTCGCTGGCCGAGGTGATGGCGGCGATCCGGAGGCTGGAGGAGCGGCTGGAGCGCCTCGAGGCCTGGCTGCGGCAACGACTGGGAGGACGGCGATGATCCGGGTAGGCATACTCACGGTATCCGACCGAAGCGCCCGCGGCGAGCGGGAGGACACCACCCAGCAGGCGATCCGCGACGCCCTCGACCCAGAGCTCTACCGGGTCGAGGCCTACGAGGTGGTCCCCGACGAACCCGCCCAGATCCGGCGGGTCCTAAGGCTCTGGGCCGACCAGCAGGGGCTCGAGCTGGTGCTCACCAACGGCGGCACCGGGCTCGCCCCCCGCGACCGCACCCCCGAGGCCACCCGCGAGGTGATCGAGAAGGAGGCCCCCGGCCTGGCCGAGCTGATGCGGGCCGAGGGGCGGAAGACCACCCCCATGGCGGCGCTCTCCCGGGGGGTGGTGGGGGTGCGGGGCCGGACCCTGATCGTCAACCTTCCGGGCAGCCCCAAGGGGGCCGCCGACGCCCTGAAGGCCCTCCTCCCGGTGATCCCCCACGCCCTGGAAACCCTCACCGGCCGCGCCTACCGGGGGGGAAAGGCCCATGAATAGGTTCGCCTCCCGCCGGGCCCGGGCGGTCCCCGAGTCGGTCTTCCTGCTCATGGACCAGGCCAAGGCCCGCCGACGGGCGGCCGGGGAGGAGGTCATCGACCTCTCGATCGGCTCCTCCGACCTGCCCCCGCCCCGGGAGGCGATGGAGGAGCTGGCCCGGGCCGCTTTGGAGCCGGAGACCTACGGCTACTGCCTGAAAAGCTGCACCCGGCCGTTCCTCGAGGCCGCCACCGCCTGGTTCGCCCGCCGCTTCGGGCGGCGCTTCGACCCCGACACCGAGGCCCTCACCCTGATCGGCACCCAGGAGGGGCTCGGCCACCTGCTGCTGGCGGTGCTCGACCCCGGCGACCTGCTGCTCATGCCCGAGGTCGCCTACCCCAGCTACTGGGGGGCGGCGGCGGTGGCCGGGGCCGAGGTCTGGCCGGTCCCCCTGGACGCCGACTACCGGCCCGACCTGGAGGCGGTGCCCGCCGAGGTCGCCGACCGGGCCCGGGTCCTCCTCCTCAACTTCCCCAACAACCCCACCGCCGCGGTGGCCGACCGGGCCTACTTCCAGCGGGCCCTGGCGTTCGCCGAGGAGCACGACCTCCTCCTCGTCCACGACAACCCCTACGTCGACTTCCTCTTCGAGGGCGAGGCCCTCCCCCTGCTGGCGGTCGAGGGGGCCCGGGAGCGGGCGATCGAGCTCTTCTCCTTCTCCAAGTCCTACCACCTGGGCGGGGTCCGGCTCGGGTTCGCCCTGGGCCACCCCGACGCCGTCGCCGCCCTGGAGCGGGTCAAGGCCCCGATCGACTTCAACCAGTACGCCGGCATCCTGCGGATGGGGATCCGGGCGCTCAACCTCCCCCTGGAGCGCATCCGACGCGACGTCGCCGTCTTCAAAAAGCGCCGCGACGCCCTCCTCGCCGCCCTCCGCCGCTACGGCGTGGCCCTGCCCGCGCCCAAGGCCAGCCTCTACCTCTGGATGCCGCTCCCCAGGGGCCTCGACGACGTCGCGTTCGCCCTCCGGCTGGTCGAGCAGGCGGGGGTGGCGCTGGCCCCCGGCCAGGGGTTCGGCCCCGGCGGCAAAGGGTACGTGCGCTTCGCCCTGGTGCAGCCCCCCGAGGTGCTGGAGGAGGCCGCCCGCCGGGTGGCCGCCTTCCTCGACTAGGGCGCCTTGCCAAGGCGGGGGATTTTCGCTAGCATAAGGTTCGCCTGGCTGCCGCCGGGCGTGCGCTGGGGCGTCGTCTAATGGCAGGACAGCGGACTCTGGATCCGCCGGTCGTGGTTCGAGTCCACGCGCCCCAGCCAATTTTGGCCCCTTCGACTAGTGGTTAGGTCACCGGCCTTTCAAGCCGGCGGCAGGGGTTCGAGTCCCCTAGGGGTCACCAAAGGAGGCCCGGTCCGCTTGTCGGCCCCATCGTCTAGCGGCCTAGGATACCGCCCTCTCACGGCGGCGACGGGGGTTCGAATCCCCCTGGGGTCACCAGGCGCGGCGACCGGGCCTCGCCCTTTTGAATCCCGACCCCTATACTCAAGAAAGTGAGTGGGGAGGCGGCGATGGAGTTCAAGATCGGAGCACTGGGAACCCACGGACAGAAGGACGAGGCCTACGACGTGGTGATCATCGGCGGCGGCCCCGCCGGCCTCACCGCCGGCATCTACGCCGGCCGCGCCGACCTCAAGACGGTGATCGTGGAGAAGGGCCTTCCCGGCGGGCAGATCGCCCAGACCGAGGAGGTCGAGAACTACCCCGGCTTCCCCGAGGGGATCAGCGGGCCCGAGCTCGCCAACCGCATGGCCGAGCAGGCCAAGAAGTTCGGGGCCGAGATCGTGATGGACGAGGTGACCGGCCTCGAGGTCCAGCCCGACGGCTTTCTGGTCAAGGGCTTCGAGAAGAACTACAAGGGCCGCGCGGTGATCGTCGCCACCGGGGCCAACCCCAAAAAGCTCGGGGTCCCCGGGGAGGAGAAGTTCTACGGCCGGGGGGTCTCGACCTGCGCCACCTGCGACGGCTTCTTCTACCGCGACCGCGAGGTGGTGGTGGTCGGCGGCGGCGACGCCGCGGTGGAGGAGGGCATCTACCTCACCAAGTTCGCCAAGAAGGTGACGATCATCCACCGCCGCGACGAGCTCCGGGCCAACAAGGTCGCCCAGCAGCGGGCGTTCGCCAACCCCAAGATCGAGTTCCTCTGGAGCCACGTGGTCACCGAGATCCTCGGCGAGGACCAGGTGACCGGCGTGCGGGTCAAGAACCTGAAGACCGGCGAGGCGTACGTCTACCCCACCGACGGCGTCTTCGTCTTCATCGGATCGGTGCCCAACACCGGGTTTTTGAAGGGGGTCGTCGAGCTCCGCCCCGACGGCTACATCGAGGTCACCGACGAGATCCACACCTCGGTCCCCGGCATCTTCGCCGCCGGCGACGTCGCCGACCCCATCTACAAGCAGCTCGCCACCAGCGTGGGGGCGGGTACCCGGGCGGCGATGACCGCCGAGAAGTGGCTGGCCGAGCGGGAGGAGGCCAAGGTCTGAGGCGGGAGGCGATCGTCCTGGGGGGCGGCTGCTTCTGGTGCCTGGAGGCCGCCCTCCGGCCGCTTGTGGGGGTGCTCGAGGCCACCCCCGGCTACGCCGGCGGCCCCCTGGAACGCCCTACCTACGAGGCGGTCGCGACCGGCACCACCGGCCACGCCGAGGTGGTGCGGGTGGTCTTCGACCTCTCGAGGCTTCCCCTCGAGGCGCTCCTCGAGGTCTTCTTCGCCGTCCACGACCCCACCCAGAAGGACCGCCAGGGTCCCGACGTCGGTCCCCAGTACCGCTCGATCGTGCTCTACGAGGACCCCGCCCAGCTCCCGGTGATCGAGCGGGTGCTAAAGCGGGTTCAGGCCCGCTATCCCCGCCCGGTGGTCACCGAGGTGAGGCCCCTTAAGCGCTTCTGGCCGGCCGAGCCCTACCACCACCGCTTCTACGAACGCAACCCCGACGTCCCCTACTGCCGGCGGGTGGTGGCCCCCAAGGTGGAGAAGGTCCGCCGGGCGTTCGCCCCCCTGCTCAAGGACGCCGCCTCCGGGTGAGGGCGCGGAAGTAGCGCGCCAGCGGACCGGCGTAAGCGGCGAGCTCGGGGTCGGAGGACGCCTTTAGCAACGCCAGGCCAAGCACCTTGAGCGCCCGGGCGTGCTCCCCGAGGTCGTGAAGGACCAGGGCGTAGAAGGCCTCCACCGCCGGGTCGCCCTTGTAGCGGCGGCGGGCCCGCTCGAGCACCCGGCGGGCCCGCTTCGCCTCGCCCACCACCCGGAGCGAGGAGGCGTAGCCGATGAGCGCGTCCTTGAGCTCTTCCTCGGGCACCCCCTCGGCGAGCGCCCGGCGGTAGTGGGGGATGGCCTCGGCCTCGCGTCCGGCGGCGTCCAGGGCGTAGGCCTTTTTGAGCGCCTCGTTCACCTTGGCCTCCGTCTACGGCAGGGTCCGGGGCCTACCCCGGGGGCCGCAAGTGGTAGCTCTTCACCCGGGTGAGCTGGTGGTAGCCGAGCTCGGAGAGGCTCACCCCCCGCCCGGTCTCCTTGACCCCGGTCCAGGCGAGGGCGGGGTCTAAGTAGTCGGCGCGGTTCGCGAAGACGGTGCCGGTTTCGATCCGCCGCCCGATGCGTTCGGCGCGCTCCAGGTCCCGGGTCCAGACTGAGGCGGTGAGGCCGTAGTCGGAGTCGTTCATGAGGCGGATCGCTTCTTCGTCGTCCTTGACCTTCATCACCCCGACGACCGGGCCGAAGCTCTCCTCCCGCATCACGCGCATCGAGTGGTCCACGTCGACGAGGACCTGGGGGGCGAGGTAGGGGGTCCCCTCCCTGGCAGCGGGGAAGCGGGCCTCGTCGACGAGGGCCTTTGCCCCCTTGGAAAGCGCTTCCTGGATCTGGCCCCGCACCCAGTCGGCGGCGGCGGTGCGGACGAGCGGCCCTAGCGTGGTCTCGGGGTCGGTGGGGTTTCCGAGCTTGTAGCCCTCGACCACCGCCACCAGCGCGTCCAGGAAGGCGTCGTAGACCTTCTCGTGCACATAGACCCGCTCGATCGCGGCGCAGGACTGGCCGGCGTTGAAGAAGGCCCCGTCGGCGACGTTCTCGGCGGTATAGGCGAGGTCGGCGTCGTCGGCGACGTAAGCGGGGTCCTTGCCGCCGAGCTCG
>JALSRQ010000092.1 GCA_026984675.1 Thermaceae bacterium | reverse complement strand
GGGGCGATGCTGGGGGCCGCCCTCTACAACTTCTCGGGGGCGCCGCGGGCGGCGTTCCCGCCCTGGGCCGGGCTGGTCGTGCAGCTATCGGTGGGGGCGATGATCGGGTTTTCGGCCCGGCGGGAGCTCCTGCCGGTGCTCGTGCGGGTCCTGCCGGTCGCCCTACTGGGGGTGCTCTCGTTCTTGGTCCTGGGGGCCTTGCTCAGCCTCCTGGTGGTGCGGCTCGGGTGGCTCGACGTCGTTACCGCTCTGTTCGGCTTCGTGCCCGGGGGGATCTCGGTGATGAGCGTGGTCGCCGAGAGCGAGGGCGGTCGGGGGGCGGTGGTGGCGGCGATGCACTTCGTGCGGGTGGTGACGATCCTCCTCCTCGCCCCATGGCTGGTGCACCTTTGGCTGGCGTTCAGTCGAGGAGGCCCCGGGCGCTGAGCCGGGGGCGGGCGTAGAACAGGGTGAGGGCGGTCGAGCCGTCCTCGATCTCGCCGGCCTCCAGCCGGCGGTAGGCCTCGGAGAGGGGGAGCTCCAGGGGGGTGAGGAGCTCGGAGCCCTCGAGGTCCGGCTCGGCCACCCGCCGGGCCCCCAGGGCCAGGTAGGGGCGGAAGACCACCGCGTTGAACGAGGGCTGGGGGTGGAAGGGGGGCAGGGGCACGAGCTCCTGGACCTCCGCCCCCACCTCCTCCAGCAGCTCGCGGCGGGCGGCGGCCTCGGGGGTCTCGCCCTCGTCGACCTTGCCGGCCGGGACCTCGAGCAGGAACTTGCCGGTGGGGTGGCGGTACTGGTGGACGAAGAAGGCGGTACCGGCGGGGGTCACCGGCAGAACGAAGACCGCCTCCACCGGGCCCGGCCGGTAGATGTAGGTGATCTCGCTGCCGGAGTGGGTGAGGAGCCGCTCCCGGACGATCCGCACCGGTTCGCGGACCAGGTCCTCGATCGAGAGGCGCTTCCAGGGCTTCACCGTCCCTAGCATAATGAACCGATGCCGCTTTTACTGACCGCCGACCCCGGATTGGAGGACGTGGTCCTCGCCGAGCTCGCCGACCGCGGCCTGGCAGGGGAGGCCCGACCCTACGGCTACGCCGGCCTGGTGCGGACCGAGGGGGACGCGGCCGGTCTCTTGGACCTGCGCTCGGTCCACCACCTGATCCGCGAGCGGGCCCACCTGACCCTCCCGGGGCGGGGGCTCGGGGACGCGGTAGCGGCGCTTTCCGGGGTGGCCTTTCCCGAGCTCGCCGGGGGGGCCTCCTTCGCGGTTCGGGTGCACCGCCGGGGGGAGCACGGGTTTAAAAGCCCCGATCTCGAGCGGGCGCTGGGGGCGGTGTTGGTGGAGCGGTACCGGGCCCCGGTGGACCTCGAGGCCCCCGACCTGCCGATCCGGGTCGACCTCTTCGACCGGCGGGCCCTGGTGGGGATCCAGCTCACCCGCGCCCCCCTCTCCCGCCGCTACCCCAAGGTCTACGCGCCCCCCGCCGCCCTCAAGACCACGGTGGCCTACGGCCTCCTCCGGCTGGCCGGCGTGGGCGGGCGGGGGCGGTTGCTCGACCCCTTTACCGGCTCGGGCACGGTCGCGATCGAGGCGGCCCAGGCCTTCCCCGGCGTGGCGGTGGTGGCCCTCGACATCCGCCCCCGGGTGGTGGCCGGGGCCCAGGCCAACGCCGCCGCCGCCGGGGGCGCCGGGGCGGGGCGGTTCCTGAGGGCGGACGCCCGCCGGCTGGTGGGGGTGCTCCCGCCCGGCTTCGACTGGATCGTGGCCAACCCGCCCTTCGGGCGCCGGCTCGGCCGGGACCTCGACCTGAGGGCCCTCTACGCCCGCTTCCTCGACCAGGCCGCCCTGCTCCTTCGGCCCGGGGGCCGGTTGGTCTTCCTGGCCAAGCGCCGGGGGATGGCCGCCCGGCTGGTCGCCGAACGCCCCGCCCTCCGGCTCCGCCACCGCCGGGTGGTGGAGCTTGGAGGGCTCTACGTCGGGCTCTTCGTGGTCGAGCGCCGGATTAGCCCTTCTTGAGGGCGTCCCGGATCTCCCTGAGCAGCACGACCTCTTCGGGCGGCGGCGGGGGTTCGGCGGGGGCCGCCTCCTCCTTCTTCCGCATGTGGTTGACCGCCTTGACGATGAGGAAGATCGCGAAGGCGATGATCAGGAAGTTGATCACCTCGTTGACCCAGACCCCCCAGGCGAGCACGGTGGCGCCGGCTTCCTGGGCCGCCTTCAGGGTGGGGTAGGGTCCGGGCTGGGCGCCTTCCTTGAGCAGCACGAAGAAGTTGGCGAAGTCGGTGCCGCCGAGCAAAAGGCCGATGGGCGGCATCAGGACGTTGGCGACGAACGACTTCACCACCGCCCCGAAGGCGGCGCCGATGACGATACCGATGGCCATATCGAGGACGTTGCCCCGCTGGATGAACTCCTTGAACTCCCTCAGCATAACGGAGCCATTCTACACGAACTTTAAAAAAGCGCCGGGCCGAGATGACCCGGCGCCGGGAGCCCGTTCGGCCTACATGTGCTCGATCAGCGCCTGACCGAACTCGCTGGTCTTGAGGAGCTTGGCCTCCCGGCCCTCGGCCACCATCAGGCGGTGGAAGTCGTAGGTCACCAGCCCCTCCTTGATGGTCGCCTCCATGGCCCGGACGATTTTGTCGGCGGCCTCCCGCCAGCCCATGTACTGCAGCATCATCACCCCCGAGAGGATCAGCGAGCTGGGGTTCACCTTGTCCTGGCCGGCG
>JALSRQ010000091.1 GCA_026984675.1 Thermaceae bacterium | reverse complement strand
GGCGGTGAGGTTGCCAAGCCGGTAGCGCCGGGCGGTATGCACCGCCTCCCAGACCATCCCCTCCTGGAGCTCCCCGTCCCCCAAAAGCACCCAGGTGTGGAACCCCTTGCCGAGGAGCCGGGCCCCCAGCGCGTAGCCCACCCCCGGGGAGAGCCCCTGGCCGAGGGAGCCCGAGGACATGTCGAGCCCGGGCAGCCGGGTCATGTCGGGGTGGCCCTGCAGCCGGGAACCCCCTTTGTCGAAGGTGCGCAGCTCCTCGACCGGAAAGTAGCCGCGGAGGGCCATCACCGCGTAGAGCCCCACCGCGGCGTGCCCCTTGGAGAGGATGAAGCGGTCGCGCTCCGGCCAGTCGGGGCGCTGGGGATCGATCCGCAGGATCTTGAAGAAGAGCGCCACCAAGAGCTCGGTGGCCGAGAGCGGGCCGCCGATGTGCCCGGCCCCCGAGTGCTGGACCGTGCGCAGGATCAGGTAGCGCACCAGCCGGGCGGTTTTTTCCAGCTCCTCCCGTTCGGCTTCGCTCAGGATCACGCCTTCACCCCCAGCCTTTGGATCACCGCGTCGGTCACCTCCCGGGTGGCGGCCCGCCCGCCGAGGTCCGGGGTCTTCACCCGCCCCTCGGCGGTCACCGCCTCGATCGCGTTCATGAGTTCCCGGGCGGCCTCCGCCTCCCCCAAAAACTCCAGCATCATCGCCCCCGCCCAAAAAGCGGCGATGGGGTTCGCGATCCCCTTTCCGGCGATGTCCGGGGCCGAGCCGTGGACCGGCTCGAACATCGAGGGGTAGCGCCGCTCGGGGTTTAGGTTGGCGCTCGCCGGAATCCCCAGGCTCCCCTGCAGGGCACCGGCCAGGTCGGTGAGCAGGTCGCCGAGGAGGTTGGTGGCCAGGATCACGTCGAAGCGGGTGGGGTCTTTCACCATTGCCGCCGCCAGGGCGTCGGCGTGCATGAAGCGGAGGTCTACCTCGGGGTCGTCCCGGGCCACTTCCCGGATGACCCGGTCCCAGAAGACGAGCCCGTGTTGCAGCGCGTTCGACTTGGTGGCGACCACCAGGTTCCCCCGGCGCTTTCGGGCGCGATCGAGGGCGTAACGGGCGATCCGCTCGGTGCCCTTCCGGGTGAAGATGGCGGTCTGCACCGCCACCTCCCCGGCGAGTACACCGCCGGCGCCGGCGTACTCGCCCTCGGCGTTTTCCCGCACCACCTCGAAGTCGAAGGCGGGGTCCCCCTTAAGGGGCGTGGGCACGCCCTTTAGGGCGCGGGCCGGCCGCAGGTTGACGTAGAGTTCAAAGCGCTGGCGCAGAGGGATCAGGAGGCCCCTTAGGGTGACGTGGTCGGGGGCCTTCCGGGGGTCGCCGACCGCCCCCAGGTAGATCGCGTCGTGGCCCTTTAGGGCCTCGAAGCCCTCCTCCGGGATCATCGCCCCGTGGGCCAGGTAGTAGTCGGTGCCGTAGGGGTACTCGGTGAACTCGAGGGCGAACCCGTGCCGGTGGGCGAGGGCCTGGAGCACCCGCACCCCCTCGGGGATCACCTCCCGGCCGATCCCGTCGCCGGGAATCAGGGCGACGCTAAAACGCTTCGGCATACCCGAGCTCCTTGAGCATCGCTTCCAGCCGCTCGCGGTTTTTGCGGGCGGTTTCGGTGGGGTCGGTCGGGGTGGTGTCCTGCTCGATCACCGCCCAGCCGTCGTAGCCGGCCTCGAGCAGCATCGAAAGCGCCTCCTTGAGGGGGACCCTTCCTTCGCCCAAGGGGGCGAAGACGTAGCGCCTGAGCGCCTCCTCGAAGCTCCAGCCGGCCCGCCTGGCCGACGCCAGGACCTCCGGGTCGACGTCCTTTAGGTGGAGGTAGGCGACCCGGTCCCGGTACTTTTCGAGGAGCCCGAGAAGGTCGCCGCCCCCGTAGACCAGGTGGCCGGTGTCCAGGCACCAGCCGACCCGTTCGGGGTCGGTGGCGGCGAGGAGGGCGTCGATCTCCTCGCCGGTCTCGACGTAGGTGCCCACGTGGTTGTGGAAGGCGAGCTCCATCCCCAGCTCGGAGAGGGCCGCGCCCAGCCGGTGGAGGCCCTCGACCATCGCCCGGAAGGCGGCCTCGGGAAGGGCGTGCTCGGGTCCCACGTGGCCGGCGGCCCGCCGGCGGGCCGGGTCGCCGGCGTCGGCGACCACCAGGTGGCGGGCCCCCAGGGCCTTGAGGAAGCGGGCCTTTTCGAGCGCCCGCCCGAGCTCTTCGGGGTGACGCTCGGGCTCCCGGAGGTCGAGGCCCACAAAGGCCCCCACCACCCGGAGGCCCCGGGCCTCGAGGTCCCGCTCCAGCCTTCGGGGGTCGTCGGGGAGGCTTTTCGACCACTCGGTGGCCCGGTAGCCGGCCCTTCGGATCTCCTCGAGGATCTCCGGGTAGGGGATCCAGGGACGGTAGTCGGGCACGTCCTCGTTGTTCCAGTTGATGGGGCTGGTGGCGATCCTCATGCTTCCTCCGCCGGGGGCAGCACCGGACGTTGCTTGGCCTTGGCCTTCTCGTAGGCCGTGCGCGCCCTGCGGACGGCGGGCAGGGTCGAGACCTCGGGCACCGGCACGTCCCACCACCCCTCGAAGTTCGGGACCCGGGCCTCGGGATCGACCTCGGCGACCACCACCCGGACGCCCTCGGCCGCTCGGGCCTCGGTGAGGGCGGCCTCGAGCCCGGCCGCGTCCTGTGCCCGCCAGGTCTTCGCCCCCATGCTGGCGGCGTGGGCGGCGAAGTCCACCGGCACGGCGGGTCCGTCGAGCAGGCCGGTCTTCGGGTTCCGGAAGCGCAGCTCGTTGCCGAACGAGGGGCTCCCCACCGAACGCTGCAGGCCGTGGATCGATTGGAAGCCGTGGTTGTCCACCAGGAGGACGGTGAAGGAAAGCCCTTCAGCGACGGCGGTGACGATTTCCGAGTTCATCATCAGGTAGGACCCGTCCCCCACCATGACCAGTACCCGGGCGTCGGGGTCGGCGAGGGCCACCCCTACCCCGGCGGCGATCTCGTAGCCCATCGTCGAGTAGCCGTACTCCAGGTGGTAACCCAGGGGGTTTTGGGTGCGCCAGAGCTTGAGGAGGTCGCCGGGCAGGCTGCCGGCGGCGTTGACGACCACCGCGTCCTCGCCGTAGACCCGGTTGGCGATCGCGATGACCTGGGCCTGGGAGAGCGGCCCGTCGGTGGGGGCAGTGAGCTTCTTCGCCTCCTCGTCCCAGCGGGCCTTGAGCCGGGCGAGTTCCCGCCGGTAGGCGGCGGGGGTGCCCCGGTGGCCCCGTTCCTTAAGCGCCGCCGCCAGCGCCCTCAGGCCTTCGCGGGCGTCGGCCACCAGCATCAGCCCGCCGAGCTTGGCGGCGTCGAAGGGGACGAGGTTCAGCCCCAGGAAGCGCACCTCGGGGTTTTGGAAGGCGCTCTTGGAGGCGGTGACGAAGTCCCCGAGCCGGGTCCCCACCGCCAGCACCAGGTCGGCCCGTCGGGCCAGCCGGTTGGCGGCCAGGTTCCCGTTGGCGCCCAGCGGCCCCAGGTTCAGCGGATGGTCGGTGGGCAGCGCCCCCTTGCCCGCTTGGCTCTCGACCACCGGGAGCCCAAAGGCCTCGGCCAGCTCCCGAAGGGCGCCCTCGGCGGCGCTGTAGCGGACCCCGCCGCCGGCGACCACCAGCGGCCTCCGGGCCCCGGCCAAAAGCCCGGCGGCCCGGGTCACCGCCTCGGGCTCGGGCGGCGGTCGGCGGACCCGCCAGACCCGGGGGGCGAAGAACGCCTCCGGCCAGTCGAAGGCCTCGGCCTGGACGTCCTCCGGCAGGCTGACCACCACCGCCCCGGTCTCCGCCGGGTCGGCGAGCACCCGCATCGCCTGGGGGAGCGCGTCGAGGAGCTGCTCGGGCCGGCTGATCCGGGTGAAGAAGCGGGCCAGCGGGCGGAAGGCGTCGTTGACGCTGGCGTCGTGCTGGATGGGGTGCTCGAGCTGCTGCAGCACCGGGTCGGGGATGCGGGTTGCGAAGTAGTCGGATGGGAGGAGCAGCACCGGAAGCCGGTTGACGGTGGCGGCGGCCGCCCCGGTCAGCATGTTGGTGGCCCCGGGACCGATCGAGCTGGTCACCGCCAGCGTGCCCAGCCTCCGCCGGTGCTTGGCGAAGGCGAGGGCGGCGTGAACCCCGGCCTGCTCGTTCTGGACGCGGTAAAAGCGCAGGAGGTCGGGGCGTTCGGCGAGCGCCACCCCAAGCCCGGCCACCTGGCCGTGGCCGAAGATGCCGAGCACCCCGTGGACCAGCCGGTCTTCTACGCCGTCCCGCTCCACCTGCTGGGCGGACAGGAACCGCACCAGCGCCTGGGCGACGGTCAGCCGCTCGGTCTTCATGCTTCGCCTCCCTTGGTCCGCGCGATCTCGGCGAGCTCGACCTCGAGGCTCGCCAGCTCCTCCCCGCCGGCCATCATCTGGAGCACCGCCTCGCGGGTGGTCTCCTCCCGGCGGAAGGTGCCCATGCTCCGTCCCCGGTTGAGGAGGGTGAAGACGTCCCCCACCGCCCAGGCGTGGTGGACGTTGTGGGTGATGAAGACCACCCCCACCCCCCGCTTCTTGGCCTCGACGATGTAGCGGAGCACCACCGCCGCCTCCTTGACCCCGAGGGCGCTGGTGGGCTCGTCGAGGATCAGCACCTTGGCTCCGAAGTGGACCGCCCGGGCGATCGCCACCGACTGCCGCTCCCCGCCCGAGAGGGTTCCCACCGCCTGGTGGACGTCGCGGACCTCGATTCCGATCTCGGAAAGCGCCCGCCGGGCGATGGCCTCGGCGGTCCTTAGGTCGAAGCGTTTCCACGGGCCCCAGCCCACCGTGGGCTCCCGGCCCAGAAAGAAGTTCCGGACGATGCTTATCAGGGGGATCATCGCCAGGTCCTGGTAGACGGTGGCGATGCCCCGGTCCATCGCCTGCTTGGGGCTTTGGAACCGCACCGGCTCCCCTTCGACCAAAAGCTCCCCCTCGTCGGGAGGGAAGACCCCGGAGAAGATCTTGATCAGGGTGCTTTTGCCGGCTCCGTTGTCGCCGAGCAGGCAGTGGACCTCGCCGGGCAGGACCCGGAGGGAGATGTCCTTGAGCGCGACCACCGGTCCGAAGTACTTGCCGATCCCTCGGGCCTCGACCAGCGGCGTCATCGGGTGGCCTCCAGCGCCTTCTTCCGCAGGTAGTCGTTGAGCAGCACGGCGGCGAGCAGGAGCGTGCCCAGAAAGACCTTGAACCAGTCGGTGTTGATGCCGGTGAAGAAGATCCCCTGCTTGACCATGCCCAAGAGCAGGGCCCCCAGCGAGCCCCCGATCACCGAGCCGTAGCCGCCGGTGAGCAGGTTGCCCCCGATCACCGCGGCGGCGATGGCCTCGAGCTCCTTGAGCTCGCCCCGGAGCACGTCGGCGCTGCCGGTGTCGAGGACCTGGATCACCGCCAAAAGGGCGGCGCTCACCGCGGTGGCCACGAAGAGGGTGATCTTCACCCGGGCCACCGGCACCCCCACCGCGTGGGCCGCCCGGGGGTCGCCCCCGGCCCCAAAGATCCAGTTGCCGAAGGGGGTCTTAAGCAACACGAAGCTGGCCACCAGGGTGAGCAGCACCCACCACCAGATCGAGATCGGGACCCCCAGCGGGTGGCCGGAGAAGAGCGCCGACAAGGGATCGCCCTGGGCGTAGGCGTGGAGCCCGGAGACCCGGGTGCGGCTGGTGATCCAACGGGTGAAGCCGAGGGTGCCCCCCCGCAGGACGAAGAGCGAGGCCAGGGTAACGATGAACGACGGCAGCCCGGTTCGCACCACCAGGTAGCCGTTCAGGTAGCCGAACAGGGCGGCGAAGGCGAAGGCGAGCAGGATCCCCGCCCACATCGGCCAGCCCCAGACCGCCACCGGGATCGCCAGCGCCATGCCGGCGGCGCCGATCATCGAGCCCACCGAGAGGTCGAACTCGCCGGCGATCATCAACAGGCTCACGGTCGAGGCCAGCAGACCGAGCTGGGCGGCGACCTCGAGGTAGTTCACCGTTCCCATCGGGGTCAGGAACCCCCGGTCTCCGGCCACCACCGCGAAGAAGGCGAAGACCAGGATCACCCCGGCGAGGGAGCCGAACTCCGGCCGGGCCATCAGCCGGCGGACGGGGGAGACCTTCCGAAGGCGGCTTGGGGGGGCTTCGTTCATGGTCCGCTCAAGGGAGGGGGACGGGGCGCCCGGGCGCCCCGTCCGGCGATGGGGCTAGCGGATCCCCTTCTTCGAGAGCTCGATCACCTGGGCGGCGTTTTCCGGGGTGACGAAACCGGGGCCGGTCAGGATCACGTCGTTCGCCGGCAGGAGGCCGTAGCGGGCGTAGTTGGTGAGGAGGACGATCGGCAGGTAACCCTGCAGGAACTGCTGCTGGTCGATGGCGAAGGCCATCTTCTTCTCGGAGAGCGCCTTCAGCACCGCCGGCGAGAGGTCGAAGGTGCCGAAGACGACCTTGCCGATCTTGCCGGCCTCCTCGAGGGCCTGGAGGGTGGGCTCGGCCCCCACCGGGCCAAGGGTCAGGATGCCCTGGACGTCGGGGTTTTTCTGCAGGTAGGCGAGGATCGCGTTTCTGACCTCGGTGAAGTCGGTGGGCACCGCCAGCACCTCGACGCGGGCGCCGGGGCCGAGGCCGTCCTTAAAGCCCTGGCAGCGCTGGTCGAGGGCCACGTTGCCGACCTCGTGGTTGACGCAGACCGCCTTCTTGACCCCCATGGCCCGCATCCGCTCGCCGCCGCCCTTGCCGGCGATGTACTCCTCCTGACCGACGTGCAAGAGGACGCCGAACTTCTTGAACACGTCGGCCCCGGAGTTGATCGAGATTACCGGGATGCCGGCCTTGACCGCCGCCCGAATGTGGGGGCCGAGGGCGTCGGCGTCGGGGATCGAGACCACCAGCCCGTCGGGCCTCGAGGCCACCGCGGCGTCGATGAGCTGCCCCATCTGGACCATGTCGAAGGTTTCGGGTGCGCGGTACTCGACCTGGACCCCCATCTGCCTGGCGGCGAGGTCGACGCCGTTTTTCACCACCGACCAGAAGGGGTCGGAGGCCTGGCCGTGGGTGACGACCACGAACCGCTGGGCGGTGGCCACGCCGAAAAGGAGGGCGCCGGCCAGAACGAGGGTGCCTAATACCTTTCGCATACCTTCCCCCTTTCGATTACGGGGCCAAATATAGCGCATTAGGTTACGATTTGTCAATGCTTTACCGCTAGTTGGTTTCGTTTTCGAAAGCCCCAGCTTGTTCAGAGAACGCATAGGCCGGCGGGGACTGGCCCCGCCGGCCCCCTCAAGCGAGCTGCCGCTAGGGCGAGCTCAGCACCACGCCGTCGTCACCGGCGACCACGTAGCGCCCGGCGCCGAAGGCCACCGTGTGGAGAGTTTTGCCGGTGGGGGAGTCGGCCTCGTACCAGTTCTGGCCGTGGGGGGAGTAGAAGATCCGGTGGTAGCTCACCGCGACGAACCCGGCCGGACCGTAGCCCACCGCCTGTAGGGGGTGGGAGGTCGCCGGCGGCCGGTCCGCCGCCCGCCAGTTCTGCCCGTCTTTCGAGACGATGACCGTTCCGCCCCGGCCCACCGCCACAAAGCGCTCTTCGCCGCAGGCCACCCCGTTCAGGTTCTGGGAGGTGCCGGAGTTTACGGCGCTCCAGCGGTCGCCGTCGGTGGAGGTGAGCACGGTGCCGGAATTCCCCACCGCCACGAAGCGCCCGTTGCCGTAGCAGACCGCCTTGAGGTCTTCGACGGTTCCGCTGGTTTTTGCGGCCCAGGTCTTGCCGTGGTCGCTGGAGACGAAG
Source organism: Thermaceae bacterium (assembly GCA_026984675.1). Lineage (GTDB taxonomy): Bacteria > Deinococcota > Deinococci > Deinococcales > Marinithermaceae > WFXV01. The sequence continues at coordinate 4,745 of JALSRQ010000091.1, read as the reverse complement.
ATCGCGCCCCCCTCGCCCACGATTACGAAGACGCGGCCGCCGCTCGCCACCGCACTCAGCCACTTTCGTAGGTCCTGGTCGTTGCTCCACTCCGTTCCGTTGCTCGAATACTGGGCGTAGTGGGCGCCGATCGCCACGTAGTTCGTGCCGTCGTAGGCGATGCCGGAGAGATAGTGGTTGCGGGACTGGTCGATCGGCCGCCAGTCAACGCCGTCGCTCGAGGCGAAGAGGTGGCCGCTACCCCCGCCGGTGGCCAGGAAGCGCGAGCCGTCGAAGAGCAGCGAGGAGATCGAGCTTTCATCGGTTCCGGGCACGGCGAAGCTCCAGCCGTCCGCATCGGTGTAGCGGCCAATCTGGTTGCCGCCCCCCACGGCGACGAAGTGATCCCCGGCGTAGACCACGCCGGTGAAGCTACTGGCATAGACCCGCGGGTCGTCGGAGATCTGGGCCTGGACTTCGGTCCAGTTCACGCCGTCGCTGCTGGTGGCGTACTGGCCGCAGCAGCCAACCGCGAGGTAGCCGTCACCATAGGCCAAGTCTCCACTGCTCGTCACGCTGGTGTCGTGGCTGCTCCAGGCCTTACCGTCGCTAGAGGTGTAGCTTTTATGCCAGGCCAGCGCTACGAACCTGCTGTCCCCGTAGGCCACCGTGTCCACTTCGCTGTCCTCACCCGTGTCGTACGCACTGCCGGCGCTGTCGTCGGTGGGATCGGCCGAGTAGAGGATCGCACCCTGGCGTTGGTTCCAGTCGTACCCTACGGCCACGTATTCACCGCTGCCGTAAGCGGCGTCTTCTAGGTTGAAACCGGTTGCGTCGTGCTCGCTCCAGCTTGCCCCGTCAGCCGAGGTCAGGTAGACCCCATATCCTACGGCCACGAAAAGGTTGTCCCCGTAGATAACGGCGTTGAGGTGGGCCGACTGCGGCAGATCGTGCGCCGTCCAGCTGACGCCGTCGGCCGAGGTGTAGATCTTGTTGCCATATTCGGGCACGGCGACGAACTTTCCATCGCCATAAGTGACGTCGCTCAAAGGAACCGCCTCGCCCACCGAGTGGCGGCTCCAGGTGGCGCCGCCGTCGTCCGAGACCAGCACCAGACCGCCGTCGCCCACCGCCACCAACCGCTGATTCTGGGGGTCGTAGGCGACGCCGCCGAGCGGCACCGAGCGGAGGGTCCAGCTTCGCGGCAGGGGCCGGAGCTCAAGAGCGAGCCCGGCGTCGTGCGCCTTGGACCCGGCCCGCGCCTTCAAGCGCACCGAGAAGGACCCGGTGGCCGCGCTCTCGGTGGCCGAGAACGTCAGGGCGGCGGTGGTGGGGTTGGTCCCCGTGACCTCGATCTGGGTCGGGTCCAGGCTGACCCCGTCGGGAGCCTGCTCCAGGCTCAGCGCGAGGGTTCCCGTAAACCCGTTCTTCGGGGTGACCTTGAGGGTGACCTGTACCTCGTGGGCCTGGTAGAGGGTGAGCCGATCGGGCGTCAGACTCAGGCTAAAGTCTTTCTCGGCCCCTGGACCCGGGCCCCCACCGGGGGGCGGGCTGCTCTGGCATGCGACCAGGACGGCCAGTCCCAGTGCGGCTCCCAAGAGTTGGAGCACCCGAACGCGAACCTGCATCCGTTCCCCCTTTCCAGGCCAGCTTATAGTGTGCCTGTAGTTACATTTGTCCTCGCCCTCGGCGGGGCCTCCCGCCGGTATAATCCCGTCGGAGGCCTTTTCCCGTGCGCGTGGCCCTGTTTGCGACCTGCCTCGTCGATCAGTTCTTCGCCCAGGCCGGGGTGGCGACGGTGCGGCTTTTGCGTTCGCTCGGGGTTGAGGTGGACTTCCCCCGGGGGCAGACCTGCTGCGGCCAGCCCGCCTTCAACGCCGGTCACTGGGACGAGGCCCGGAGGATGGCCCGCCACACCCTGGCGGTTTTTGAGGGCTACGACTACGTGGTGCTGCCCTCGGGTTCCTGCGGCTCGATGCTCAAGACCCACTACCCCGAGCTCTTCACCGGCCGGGGGCTGGAGTACCGGCGGGCGGTGGACCTCGCCGAGCGGACCTTCGAGCTCTCCCAGTTCATCGTGCGGGTGCTCGGGGTCGAAAGGCTCGGGGACGGCCTGGCCGGGCGGCGGTTCGCCTACCACCACGGCTGCCACGCCCTCCGCGAGCTCGGGGTGGAGGAGGAGCCGGTCCTGCTCCTAAAAAACGCCGGCGCCGAGCTGGTGCCCTGGGAGGCCGACCGCGAATGCTGCGGCTTCGGCGGGGTCTTCTCGGTGAAGATGCCGGCGGTGAGCGTGGCGATGGCCGACCGCAAGCTCGACACCCTGCCCGCCGAGCCCGCTCCCGAGGCGCTGGTCTCCACCGACGCCGGCTGCCTTTTGCACCTGGCCGGGCGGTCGCGGCGGCGGGGCCAGGCGCTCCCCGTCCGGCACCTGGCCGAGCTCCTCTGGGAGGCGCGCAATGGCGCTTCGTGACTACCCCAAGCGGGCCGCCGAGCTTCTCGAGCGCCGCCCCGAGGTGCGGGAGTCGGTGATGCGGGCGGCCCTCCACTTCGACCGAAACCGCGCCCGGGCCTACGCCGAGGTCGACGCCGAGGCCTGGCGGGGCTACGCCCGGCGGGTGAAGGATCGCCTGCTCACCGGGCTCGACCGCTACCTCGAGGCCGTCGAGGCCCGCCTTACCCAAAACGGGGTCCGGGTGCACTGGGCCGAGGGTCCGGAGGACGTGCACCGGGTGCTGGGGGAGATCGTGCGCGCCGCCGGGGTGCGCCGGGCGGTGAAGGCGAAGAGCATGCTCAGCGAGGAGCTCGGGGTCAACGCCTTCCTCGAGGCCCAGGGGGTCGAGGTCTTCGAGACCGACCTCGGCGAGTTCATCATCCAGCTGGCGGGGGAGCCCCCCTCCCACATCGTGGGTCCGGCGATCCACAAGAGCCTGGCGGAGATCCAAAGGCTCTTTGCCGAACACCTCGGCACCCCTCCGGACGCCAGCCCCGAGGCGCTGGCGGCGGCGGCCCGGGCCTTCCTTCGCGAGAAGTTCCTCACCGCCGAGCTGGGGATTAGCGGCGCCAACTTCCTGGTGGCCGAGACCGGCACGATCGTGCTGGTGGAGAACGAGGGCAACATCCGCCTCTCCACCAGCCTGCCCCGGGTGCACGTCGCCCTGGTGGGGATCGAGAAGCTCCTTCCCCGCTGGGAGGACCTGGCGGTCTTCCTGCAGCTCCTGGCCCGGGCCGCCACCGGACAGCCGATCGGCACCTTCGTGAGCCTGATCCAGGGGCCCCGGCGGCCGGGGGAGACCGAGGGGCCCGAGGAGGTCCACGTGGTGCTGGTGGACAACGGCCGGAGCGCCGCCCTGGCCGACCTCGAGGCCGGGGAGGTGCTCCGCTGCATCCGTTGCGGCGCCTGCCTGAACGCCTGCCCGGTGTACCGCCAGACCGGCGGCCACCCCTTCGGCTTCGTCTACTCCGGGCCCATCGGCGAGGTGCTGGCGCCGGCGTTGCTGGGGCCCCGGGAGGCCTACCCCCTCTACCACGCCAGCACCCTCTGCGGCGCCTGCGCCGAGGTCTGCCCGGTCGAGATTCCGATTCCCAAGCTGCTGCTTACCTGGCGGCGCCGGGCCGCCGAGGAGGGGATCCGGCTCCCCCTGGAGCGGGAGCTGGTGCGCGGCTACGCCGAGGCGATGGTCCGGCCCCGGGCCTACCGGCTTGCATCCAAGGCGATGCGGGCCTTTCCGGGGGCGCTGAGGAGCGAGCGGTTGCCCCTGGTGCGGGCCTGGACGCGCCTTCGGGCCGGGCTGGAGCCGAGCCCCCGGCCCTTCCACGAGCTCTGGGAGGAGATCAAGGATGAGCGCGAGGGATAGGATCCTCGCCCGGGTGCGCCGGGCGCTCGCCGGCCGGCCGGAGGCGGTTTTGCCCCCCATCCCCGAGGAGCCTTCCCTAAGAGAGGAGGCCGCCTTCCGGCTCTTCCAGGAGCGCCTCGAGGCCGCCGGCGGCCGGGTCCTCCGGGTCGCCGAGCCGGAGGCCGCCCGGGCCCTTTTGGCCGAGGCGGCGGCGGGGGTCGAGGGGGCCTGGGTCGGCCCCGAGGTGCCCGCCCCGCTCCGCCCCGACCTCCCCGACCGGCCGCCGGAGACCGCCGGGTTGGGGGTGAGCTGGGCCCTTGCCGGGGTCGCCGAGACCGGCAGCGTGGTGCTTTCCTCCCGCGAGGGCCGGAAGGGCCAGCTCCTGGTGCCCCGCCACCTGGTCTGGCTGCCGGGGGACCGCCTCTTCGCCCGCCTCGCCGAGGCCCTCGCCGCCTTGAAGGGCGCCGACGCCGCCGCCCTGGCCCTGCACTCCGGTCCCAGCAAGTCGGCCGACATCGGCCAGATCATGGTCAAGGGGGTGCACGGGCCGGGGGAGCTTTGGGTGGGGGTGGTGGCGTTTGAACCCGAGGAAGCCGGAGACGGGGCCACGGAGCTCACCGAGGCGCTTTCCCGGTTGGTGGGCGGCACGCTTCGGACCAAGCGGGGCGAGCCCTTCCTGGTGGAAGCGGTGAGCGAGAGGGTGGTGCGGGTGCGCACCCGCGGCGGGGAGGGCAAGCGCCTGGAGCTCCCCGTCTCCTATCTCGCGCGCGCGGTCGAGCGCGCGCGGGAGGGAGCAGATCTTTCCGGCCCGAGCCGGCTCCGAAAGGAAGTCGGGGATCGCGCCGCCGCCTACGCCTGGGCCATCCTCCACGCCCTCGGCTACGTCTAGGGCGTAGAATGCCCCCATGCGCGCGATCGTCACCGGCGGGGCCG
>JALSRQ010000090.1 GCA_026984675.1 Thermaceae bacterium | reverse complement strand
GTTTCGAACAGATCCTGCTCTCGCGGGTGCAGGAGGCCCTCGAGGGCCTCGACCTCAAGGTGAGCCGGCTCCCGGGCCGGATCGTGGTGCGGGGGGTCGGCGAGGCCGCCTGGCCCGAGGTGCGGGAGCGGCTCGGCAAGGTCTTCGGGGTGGCGAACTTCGCCTTCGCCCTCGAGGCCCCCCCCGACCTCGAGGCCCTGGCCCGGCTGGCCATCGAGCGGATCCCCCCCGGGACCGGGAGCTTTCGGGTCCGCGCCAAGCGGGGCAACAAGCGGCTCCCCTTCACCTCGGTGGAGGCCGAGCGGCGGGTGGGGGCGGCGATCGTCGCCGCCACCGGCCTGGCGGTCGACCTCAAGCAGCCCGAGCTCACCGTTCACCTGGAGTTCGTCCTCGACCGCGCCTGGGTCTACACCGACCGCGACCGCGTCGCCGGCCCCGGCGGGCTGCCGGTGGGGGCGAGCGGCCGGGTGGCGGTCCTGCTCTCGGGGGGCATCGACTCCCCGGTGGCGGCCTGGCGGGTGATGAAGCGGGGGGCGAAGGCGGTCTTCGTCCACTTCCACTCCTACCCCCACACCGACTTCGCCTCGGCGGTGAAGGCCAAGCGCCAGGCCGAGGTGCTGGCCGCCTGGCAGGGCGGGGCGCGGCTCTACCTGGTCCCCCTGGCCGGGATCCAGGCCGAGATCTTCGCAAGGAGCCCGGAGAAGTACCGCACCCTCCTCTACCGGCGGTTCATGCTGCGGATCGCCGAGCGGGTCGCCGAGCGGGAGGGGGCCGGCGCCCTGGTCACCGGCGACGCCCTGGGCCAGGTGGCGAGCCAGACCCTGGAGAACCTCCGGGCCGTCTCCCGGGCGGTGGACGCCCTGGTGCTCCGGCCGCTGGTGGGCATGGACAAGGTGGAGGTCATCGAGACGGCCAAGGCGATCGGCACCTACGCGATCAGCGTCCTGCCCCAGCAGGACTGCTGCTCCTTCCTCGAGCCCCGCCGGCCGGCGACCCGGAGCACGCCACAGGAGCTGGCCGAGGCCGAGGCCGGCCTCGAGGTCGCCGCCCTGGTCGAGGACGCCCTGGCCCGGGCCCAGCGGATCAAGATCCCCTCCCCCTACCGCGCCCCCGCGCCCCCCGACCCCGAGCCCCCGGAGGAGGCCTAGCCGGTGGCCCGCTGGCTCTTCCTCCTCCTGCTGCTGGTCCCGGCCCGGGCGGCGACCCGGCTCTACGTCGCCCCCGACGACGGGGCCGCCTACCTCAAGCGCTTCCTGGCCTCGGCCAGGCGCGAGGTCGAGGTCGCCCTCTACCTCTGGACCCGGGGCCGGCTCGACCTGGCCGAGACCCTGGCCGGGGAGGCCCGGCGGGGGGTGCGGGTCCGGGTCCTCCTCGACGAGCGACCGGGGGGCGAGCCCCAGGATCCCGAGGTCCTCCGGGTGCTCCGGGCGGGCGGGGTCGAGGTGCGGTTCGTAAGCCCGGTGCGGTTCGCCCACTACCACATCAAGGCGGCCCGGGTCGACGGCCGGCGGCTTTGGTTCTCCACCGGCAACTGGACCCGCTCCTCGTTCACCAGAAACCGCGAGTACAGCCTGGTCACCGACCGCCCGGACTGGGTCGCCGAGTTCGGCCGGGTCTTCGCCGCCGACTGGGAGGCGCGGGCCCTGGCCCTGAGCGACGCCGCCCTGGTCTGGAGCCCCCAGCGGGTCTACTCGATCCTCCACCCCTTCTGGGAGGGAAACGCCCGCCGCCGCCTCCTGGGCCTCATCGCCGCGGCCCGGACCGACCTCCTCATCGAGCAAAACGGCTTCACCGACGAGGCGCTCTACCAAGCCCTGCTCGAGGCCATGGACCGCGGGGTCCGGGTCCGGCTCCTCGGCGACGCCCGGTCCCGGAACTCCCACTACTTCGGCCGGATGGCCGAGAGGCTCCGGGCCCAGGGGGCCCAGGTGCGCTACCTCTCCGGGCTCAAGGTCCACGCCAAGGCCATGCTGGTGGACGGGGAGCGGGCCTTCGTCGGCTCCCAGAACTTCACCGCCGCCGCCCTCACCGCCAACCGCGAGCTCGGGGCGGTGCTCCAGGCCGGCCCGGCGCTCGCCCGCCTCCAGGCGCGGATGGAGGCCGACTGGGCGCGGGCGAGCCCGGCCGTGCGGCCCCCCGCCGGGCCGGTTCCCTGGTCGGAGGCCGGCCGCTACCTGGGGCTTTCGGTGGCGGTCGAGGGGCGGGTGCTGGGAATCGAGCGGAGGGGTTCGGTCTACCGCCTGCGCTTCGACCGGGCGGGGCGCTTTTTCGTCGTGATCCCGGCCCGGGTGGCGGGCCGCTTCCCGCTCGGCCGCTACCCCGGCCGGCGGGTGCGGGTCCGGGGGCGGGTGCGCCGCTACCGCGACCACCTGGAGATCGTGGTCGAGGACCCCGCCAGGATCGAGGTGGTGCCGTGAGGGACCCAAGGAGGCTGCTGGAGCGGCTGGGCTACGAGGTCGAGGCGCGCCCCGGCCTGCTGGTCGCCCGCCGCCGCGACGACGACGCCGCCCTCGCCGTCTACCTGGACGCCGGCGGGGCGGTGCGGCTGGAACGGCGGCGGCTAGAGGACGAGGGGGCCGCCCCCCGGCGCCTGGGCGGGGCCCTGGGGGAGTACCTCCGGCGGGTCGAGGTGGTCGAGGTCTTCCTGGCCCGCGAGGTGCCCGACCTCGAGGCCCTGCTCCGGGCCTGGGAGGCGGGCGAACTAGAGGAGCTCGGCTAGCACCTCCCGGAACACCCCGAAGGCCCAGTCCGCCTCGGGCCCGGGGTAGTGCCCCATCAGCGAGATCCGGAAGCTCCGGCCCTTGAGCGCCCCCTGCCCGCCGGCGATCCGCGCCCCCCGGGCCAGGAAGGCGTCCCGCACCGCCTCGAAGGGAAGCCCCTCGGGAAGGTGGAAGGCGGCGGTCGCCGGGGTGCGGAGCTCCATCGGGGCGGGCACCCCCTCCCGGGCCGGCACCGGCCGCAGCCCGGCCCCCTCGCCGATCGCGTAGAGCCGCTCGAGGTAGGCCCGCTTCCGCTTAAGGTGGGCGTCCAGATCGGGGAGGAGCTCCTCCAGCACCGCCCGGGCGGCGAGCACCAGGTTGATCGCCGGGGTGAAGGCCGACTCCCCCTTTTCCTGCACCCGCCGCTCGCGATCGAGGTTCAGGTAGTAGCCGTAGGGGCGGAGGCGCGCCTGCGCCCGGGAGCCCAGGGCCACGAAGGCGAGCCCGGGCGGCAGCATCAGGCCCTTCTGGCTGCCCGCCAGGGCAGCGTCGACCCCCAGGGCGTCGAGGGCCAGGGGGGCGAGAAAGAGGCTGGTCACCGCGTCGACCACGATCAGGGCGTCGGGGTGGGCGGCCCGGACGGCGGCGGCGATCTCGGCCAGGGGGTTCAGCACCCCGGTCGAGGTCTCCGAGTGGGTGAGCAGCACCCCGCGGGTGCCCGGCGCCATGAGCCCCAGGACCTCCTCGGGGGTCAGCGGCTGGCCCCAGGGGAGGTCGCCCCGGGCGACCTCGAGACCCAGCGCCCCGGCGATCTCCGCCCAGCGCTCGCTGAACTTCCCGGAGACCGGCACCGCCACCCGCTCGCCGGGGGCGAACAGCCCCCCGACCAGCGCCTCCATCGCCCCGGTCCCGCTGGCGGTGAGGAGGAGGACCTCGCCCTCGGTTCCGAAGGCGGCGGCGAGCCCCCGACGCACCGCCCGGAAGGCCTCCCGAGCGGGTTCGGTGCGGTGGTGGACCTGGGGGCCGGCCAGGGCCAGGCGGGCCCGGGGGTGGAGCTCGACCGGGCCGGGGGTCAGCAGGCGCACCCGGTTCATAGCTCGGCGACGTCCACCCGCTCGATCAGCTCCAGGGCCTCAAGCCCGGCCAGCACCTCGGGGGCCGGCCGCTCGTCGACGCTGAGGACGAAGAGGGCCTTCCCCCCGGGCCGGTCGCGGCCCAGCTGCATCCCGGCGATGTTGACCCCGGCCTCGCCGAGGAGGGTGCCGACCCGGCCCACCACCCCCGGCCGGTCGTAGTTCCGGCAGACCAGAAGGGTCCCCTCCAGCACGCTTTCCAGCCCGTAGCCGTCGACCCCGACCAGGCGGGGCTGGCCGCCGATGACGGTGCCCCGGGCGGTGCGCTCCTCGCGGTCGGTGGAAAGCCGCACCTCGACGAGCTGGGCGTACCCCCCGGCCTCGGGTTCCTTGCGCACCGCCAGGCGGATGCCCCGCTCCTTCAGGAGGGGGCGGGCGGCGATCAGGTTGACCCCCTCGGAGAGGACCCGCTCCAAAAGCCCCTTGGCCACCGCGGTGGCCACCGGCTCGGGGTCGGCGGCGAACTCGCCAAAGAAGGCGACCTCGACCGCCTGCACCCGCCCCCGGGTGATCTGGGCCAGGAGCCGCCCCAGCCGCTCGCCCAGGGGAACGAAGCCCTTGAGGGCCCGGAAGGCCTCGGGGTCGAAGCCGGCGTTGATCGCGTAGGCGATCTCGCCCTTAAGGGCGGCCAGCACCCGCTTCAAGACCTCCTCCCCCACCCGCCGCTGGGCCTCCAGGGTGTTGGCCCCGAGGTGGGCGGTGTGGACCACCCGGGGGTGCTGGATCAGGGGGTGGTCCTTTTCCGGGGGCTCGCTGGCGTAGACGTCGAGTCCGGCCGCGAAGAGGTGGCCCTCGTCGAGGACCTCCAGGAGCGCCTCCTCCTGGACGATCCCGCCCCGGGCGGCGTTCACCACCACCGCCCCCTGGGGCAGGAGGTAGAGCTCGCGGCGGCCGATCATCCCCCGGGTCTCCTCGGTCAGGGGGGTGTGGACGGTGAGGAAATGGGAACGGCGGAGGAGCTCCTCGAGCTCGTCCAACAGCTCGACCCCGAGCTTCTCGGCCCGGCTCCTCGGGATGTAGGGGTCGTAGGCCAGGACCCGCATCTCGAAGCCCCGGGCGAAGCGGGCCACCTGGCCCCCGATCCGGCCGAGGCCGACGATCCCCAGGGTCTTCCCCATCAGCTCGCGACCCAGGAACGCGCGGTCCCACTCGCCGGAGCGGAGCTTGCGGTCGGAGAGGGCGAGACCCCGGGCGGCGGCGATCAGGAGCCCGAAGGCGAGCTCGGCGGCCGAGCGGGTGTTGGCCTCGGGGACGTTGACCACCAGGATGCCGCGGCGGCTGGCGGCCTCGAGGTCGATGTTGTCCACCCCCACCCCGCCGCGGCCGATCACCTTGAGCCGTTCGGCCCGGGCCAGCAGCTCGGCGTCGACCCGGGTGCGGCTCCGCGTGATCAGGGCGTCGTACTCCGGAATCGCCGCCAGGACCTCCTCGCGGGCCAGGCCGGGGCGGTAGTCGACCTCGGCGGGGAGGTCCCCGGTCGGGCCCAGCTTCATCTCGTCGGTGACCAGCACGCGCCACATCGCGGGAAAACCATACCACTTCGCAGGTATAAATATGCCGTGCTATGGTGAGAACGATGCCCCTGGCCCTGGTCACCGACTCCACCGCCGACCTCCCGCCGGGTTGGGCCGAGGCCCACGGCGTGCGGGTGGTCCCCCTCTACGTCCACCTCCAAGGCAAGACCTATAAGGACGGGGTGGACCTCACCGCCGGCGAGCTGGTCCGGGCGGTGCAGGCCGGCGCCGAGATCCCCACCACCAGCCAGCCCACCCCCGAGGACTTCAAGGCCGCCTACGCCGAGGCCCTGGCCGAGGCCGACCAGGTGCTCTCGATCCACATCTCTTCCAAGCTCTCGGGAACGGTGCAGTCGGCCCGGATGGCGGCCGAGGCGTTCGGGGGAAGGGTGCGGGTGTACGACACCCTCGAGGCCTCGGCTGGGATCGGGGCCCTGGTCATGCTGGCCGACGAACTCCGCCGCGCCGGGCTCGACGCCGAGGCGATCCTTAAGCGGCTTCAAGCGGCCCAGTCCGGCTCGCTGCTCAGGTTCACGGTGGCCAGCCTGGAGTTTTTGAAGAAGAACGGCCGGATCGGGGGCGCCGCCGCCTTCCTCGGCGGCCTCCTCAGGATCAAGCCGATCCTCACCCTGGCCGAGGGAAGGGTCGAGCCCGCCGGCAAGGCCCGGGGGGAGAAGCGGGCCCTGGCCGAAATGACCGCCGCCCTCAAGGACTGGAGCCAGGGCCGCCGGGAGCCCCGGGTCGCCTACCTCTACGCCGGCGATCCGGCGGCGGTGGAGCCCCTGAAGGCCCGCATCCGGGCGGAGCTGCCCGAGCTTAAGGAGCTCTACACCGGCGAGCTGGGGGCGGTGATCACCAGCCACGTAGGACCGGGGACCTACGGCTTCTTCGCCTTCGACGCCGGCCAGGCCCCATAGAATAGCTGCCATGCGCGCGGTGATCCAGCGAGCCGCCTGGGGACGGGTCCGGGTAGACGGCGAGGTGGTGGGCGAGATCGGGAGGGGGCTGGTGGTGCTGGTAGGGGTGCGCCGGGGCGACCTCCCCGAGGACGCCGCCTACCTCGCCAAGAAGACCGCCAACCTGCGGATCTTCCCCGACCAGGAGGGGAAGATGAACCGCTCGGTCCGGGAGGTGGGGGGCGAGGTGCTGGTGGTCAGCCAGTTCACCCTCTACGCCGAAACCCGCAAAGGGAACCGCCCCTCCTTCGCCCAGGCCGCCGACCCCGACCTCGGCCGGCGGCTCTACGAGGCCTACGTCGAGCGCCTCCTCGGCGAGGGGCTCCACGTCGAGACCGGGGTCTTCGGGGCGATGATGGAGGTCGAGCTGGTGAACGACGGGCCGGTGACCATCCTCCTCGACTCGGCCGACCGCACCCGGCCCCGGAGGGGCTAGCGTGACCCTGCAGGAAAAGCTCCAAAGCGGACGCTTCGTGGTCACCGCCGAGGTCGACCCCCCGCGGGGGACCGCGATCGAGCGGACCCTGGCGGAGGTCCGCCGGGTGGCCCCCTTGGTCGACGCGGTGAACCTCTCCGACGCCCCCATGGCCCACCTCCGGATGAGCCCCTTCATCATCGCCCGGCTGGTCGAGGAACGGACCGGGGTCGAGGCGATCCCCCACCTCACCGCCCGCGACCGCAACACCCTGGCGCTCCAGGCCGAGCTCCTGGGGGCCAGCGCCATCGGGGTGCGGAACGTGCTGCTGCTCGGCGGCGACCCCCCCGAGCGGGGCGACCACCCCTTCGCCAAGCCGGTCTACGAGGTGGGGGCGGTCGAGCTGGTGCGGCTGGCGGCGACCCTGAACCGGGGGAAGAACTGGGCGGGGGGGGACCTCGAGGGCGCCGCCGACCTCTTTCTCGGGGCGGCGGCGAACCCCGGCGCCCGCGACCTCGCCCGGGAGGCCGAGCGGTTTTGGGCCAAGGTCGAGGCCGGGGCCGGGTTCTTCCAGACCCAGCCGGTCTTCGGCCTGGCCGAGGTCGAGGCCTTCGAGCGCGCCCTCGGCCGACCGGCGCCGGTACCGATCCTCTACGGCGTGCTGCCCCTGGTGAGCGCCGCCATGGCCGAGCGGGTGGCGGCCTGGGCCCGGGTCCCGGAGGGGCTCAGGGCGGCCCTCGCCCGCCAGGGCCGGGCGGCCGGCTACGCCTGGGCCCGGAGAACGATCGCCGAGCTCAAGCGCCACCGGGCCGCCGGGGTCCACCTCTTCCCCCTGGGCCGGCCCCAGCGGGTGGCCGCGGTCCTGGCCGCCGCGGGGTAGGGCCGGGCGGCCGGGGCCTGCCCCGGCCGCCCGGCAGACCGTCCCTCAGGCGGTCTTCTTTTTCTTGTCCAGGATGCCGGCGAGCTCCTGGAGCCGCCGCCAGTTCCTGAGCCGGTCCTCGTTCGCGGCCAGGAGGACCTCGTCGGGGTTGCCGTCCTTGTCGAAGTGTTTGGCGAAGCGCCCCTCGGTGCGGGCGAAGTCGATGAAGGTCACCGGCTTCTTGGTCTTGGGGTCGATGTACCAGTCGTCGTAGATCGAGGGGTTGCCCTTGAGGTCGATGCGCTCGGAGAGCCGCTCGCCCTTCCGGGGGTCGTGGACGAAGACCGGGAAGGTGCGGGAGAGCACCGCCAGCCGCCCCTGGTGGGCCGACATGTTGTCCCCCACCCCGTGCTCGGGCTGGCAGGTGGTGTAGGCGATCACCACCGAGGGCCCCTCGTACTCGTTGGCGTCGAAGATCGCCTTGTAGAAGTGGTTGAAGAGGGCCGGGGTGGTCTGGGCCACGTAGACGTCGGGGTGCATCATCAGGATCTCGCCGATCTCCTTGCGGCGCTCGGTCTTCCCCTTGAGCACCTTCCCGAAGGCCGACATCTTGGTCTCCTGGCCGAGGTAGGTGGCGGTGGAGGCCTGGCCGCCGGTGTTGGAGTAGACCTGGGTGTCGAGGACCAGGACGTTGATGTTCATCCCCGAGGCCAGCATCCGGGAGAGGGCCTGGAAGCCGATGTCGAACATCGCCCCGTCGCCGCCGACCACCCAGAGCTTCTTGTCCTCCCAGCCCATCTGGTCCCACCGCATCCGGATCCCCATTGCGTCGGTGGCGGCGTTCTCAAAGAGGGAGTTGGTCCAGGGGACCAGGAAGGGGTTGTAGGGGTAGGTCGAGGAGTAGACGGTGTTGCACCCGGTGGCGGCGACGATTCCCCAGTCCTTGCCGTAGTAGAAGGCGTTGGCGGCGGCCATCATCCTCAGTGCGGTGGCCTCGCCGCAACCGGCGCAGCTCCCCGCCCCGCCGACGTAGAGGTGGGTGCCGAAGTCCAGCATGAGGTCGATCGGGGTGCGCTCGTTGATGTAGACCCGGGGGGTGTTGGGCAGGCCCTCGAAGAAGGCGAAGGCCTCCTTGTAGGCGGGAACGGTGCCCTCGGTCTTCTCGATCATCGCCAGGGCGTCGTCGTTGCAGACCTCGACGCACTCGCCGCAGCCCTTGCACTTGGTGGGGTCGATGAAGATCGAGAAGAGGCCGGGCTCCTGGCCCTTCTTCTGGGGCAGGTCGTAGAACTTCCGGGTCCGGGCAAAGTGGGCCCGCATCCGCTCGCGGGTCTCGGGGTCGTCGATCTTGGCCAGCTCCGCCTCGAGCTGGCTCTCGGGGATCACCTTCGCCAGGATCGCGGTGTCCGGGCACTCGGTGACGCACTCCATGCAGCCGGTGCACTTGTCGGAGTAGTACTCGGGGATCTCCGGGGCGATGTAGGAGAAGTCGCGGTAGGCGCCGGTGCCCGGCGCGATCAGGCTGCGGGCCACGTCGAGGTCGGCGGGGAGCTCCTCGTCGGCGACCCCTCGGTTGTAGGCCTCGACCACCTTGGCGAACTCGCGGTTATGGGCGTCGATGTCCAGCGGCTCGGGCTCGGGCAGGATCTCCAGCTCGAGCTCGAGCTCGCCGGCTTCAAACCTTCCGGTCTTCATGCCACCACCTCCTGGGGCTCCCTGGCGATCACCTCGGCGGGCACCTCGATGAGCTCGGCGTAGCCCCGCCGGATCGCGGTCATGTTGTCCTTCACCACCTGCTCGCCGCGCTTGCCGAAGTACTTACGGATCACCTTCTCGATTCGCTCCCAGAGCTCGTCCTCGCCGATCTTGGCCCGCTCGGCGAAGGGGGCGATCCGGAGGTAGGAGCCGAGCAGCACGATCCCCTGCATCCGCATCACCAGGTCGGGGCGGGTGGCCACCTCCTGGGCGATCTTCACAGTGTCGATGGCGAAGAGACGGTAGCCGTGCTGGCGGATGAGCTCCCGGGCGTACTTGGGCACCCCGGCCCAGATCGCCTCGGGGTCGGTGTGCCGCGACTGCAGCCAGACCGCCCCGCCGTCGGCCAGGCCGGCCAGGGGGTTGGTGTACTGCAGGGCCCGGGGGTCGTTGATCGCCACCATCTCCACGTAGCGGAGCTCGCTCCGGACCCGAACCGGTCGCTCGGCGACCCAAAGGTAGTAGTTGGTGGGCAGGCCCTTCTTCTCCGAGCCGTACTTGGGGAAGGCCTGGACGTAGAGGCCGAAGAGGTCGGCGGTGACGCTGGCGATCACCTTGTTGGTGGTCACCGAGCCGAAGCCGCCCACCGAGTAGCCCCGCAGCCGGAAGGTGCCGGGCTCGACCAGGTCGGGGTCCTTCTCGCGGGGGAGGGCGATGGGGTGCTTGATGTTGAGGGCGAAGTAGCGGCGGTCCTTGCGATCCGCCATCATGTGCTCGAAGGTGGCCACGATGTCGCCGGGGCGGACGTCGCGGCCGCCCAGCCCGGCGGCGCCGCCGTAGAAGGTGGGAACCCGCTCGATCTTGAGGTCGGGGAAGCCGGGGTAGCCGTCAAGGGCGTCGGCGAACGCCGCCTTGATCTCCCGCAACATGGGGTTCGACTCGGCCAGGGGCTCGTCGGTGCGCTCCAAGACCGCGAACGCCTTGGTGTGCTTCAGGGCGTCGACGATCCGGGCGCCGGGGAAGGGCCGGAAGGCGCGCAGGTACAACGCGCCCACCCGCTGCCCCTGCTCGCGCAGGTGGTCGACCACCGCCTGGATCGTCCCGATCATGCTTCCAGTGGCGACGATGGCGTACTCGGCGTCCTCGAGGCGGTAGGGCTCGACGAAGTCGTAGCGCCGTCCGGTGAGCTCGCCGAAGAGGGCGAAGGCCTCCTCCAGGGCCGGCACCACCCGGGCGTAGTAGGCCCGCTGGGCGATGCGCCCCTTCATGTAGGAGTCCTGGTTCTCCACCACCCCGCTCATCACCGGGTGGTCGGGGTCGAACAGGCTCCTGAGCTTCTCCCGGGGGTCACCGACGAAGGCCTTCATCAGTTCGGGCTCGGGCAGCCGGAAGTTCTCCACCGTGTGGGTCCCCAGGAAGCCGTCCTGGACCACCATGAAGGGGGTCATCGCGGCCTCGGAGGCCCGCCGGGCGATGAGCGCCATATCGGCGACCTCCTGGGCGTTGGCCGCGAACAGGATCCCCCAGCCGGTGTCGGCCACGGCGTAGACGTCGTCGTGGCCGGCGTGGATGTTCAGGGCCTGGCTGGTGAGGGCCCGGGCCCCGATGTGGAAGACCGCCGGCAGCCGCTTGCCGGAGATCGCGAAGAGGACCTCCTTCTGCAGCACCAGCCCCTGGCTGGCGGTGAACGAGCTCACCCGCCCCCCCGCCAGGGCGAAGCCCTCGGCGGCGGTCCCCGCCGAATGCTCGCTCTCGGGCTCAAGGAACTTCAAGGGATCCCCCCAGAGGTTGGTCCGCCCGTTGGCCACCGCCACCTGGAAGCCGTACCCCATGTTGGTGGATGGGGTGATCGGGTAGGCGATCCCCGCCTGGGAGACGTGGGTCTCGACCCAGACCGCCGCCTCCGAACCGTCCCCGGTGGTGGGGATGCCGGGAAACCTCGCTTCGCTCATGCCGTCCCTCCTTTCGCGCCTACGGCGCGCCTGGCCCTACCTTACCCCTCGGGCCTTTAAGGAAAACCCACCTGGGGCAGGTTCCCCTTCCCTCATTGGAGCACCGCCGCCTAGGGACCGGTGTCCCTAACGGCGCTTGGACTTTTTCCGCTCGGGCTGGGGCTTCTTTTCTTCCCCCTGCCACTCGCCAAAGTAGACCCGGTTCACGGTGAGCTTCACGGGACGCTCGCGGCGGTCCTTCCCCTCGGGGGGGCCGACCACCCGGCGACG
This sequence comes from Thermaceae bacterium, assembly GCA_026984675.1. Lineage (GTDB taxonomy): Bacteria > Deinococcota > Deinococci > Deinococcales > Marinithermaceae > WFXV01. Next base: position 1,409 of record JALSRQ010000090.1, on the reverse strand, counting down.
CTTCTTGCCTTCCTTTTCCACCGACTTCACCTCCTCCTCGGGTGCCAGATCCACCTGACGCGCGGCCGGGCTGGCCGCCAGAATCCGCACCCGCATCCGATCGCCCAGCCGGATTCGCCGGCCGGTTCGTTCCCCGATCAAGGCCAGGGCTTCGGGATCGTAGCGGTAGTAGTCGCCCCTTAAGGCCTCCAACCGCACCAGCCCCTCCACCCCGTTGGGCAGGGCCACGAAAACCCCGAAGTTCCGGACCCCGCTCACCGTGCCCTCGAAGGTGGCCCCCAGGTGCCCGCGGGCCCAGCGGGCCTGGTAGTACTTGGTGAGCTCGCGCTCGGCGGCCTCGGCCTCCCGCTCCCTTACCGAGGCCTCCTCGGCGATCTGGGGGAAGCGGGCCCGCCAGCGGGCCAGGCGCCCCTCGTCGAGCTCGCCCCGGATCATCGCCCGCACCACCCGGTGGACCACCAGGTCGGGGTAGCGGCGGATCGGGCTGGTGAAGTGGAGGTAGTCGCGGAAGGCGAGGCCGAAGTGGCCGAGGTTCTCCTCGTGGTAGCGGGCGAGCTTGAGCGAACGCAAGAGCAGCATCGCCACCACCGGGGCCTCGGGCCTTCCCTCGGCCTCCTTGAGCACCCGCTGGTAGGCAGCCGGGGTGGCCTCGGGCAACCGGTAGCCGAGCCGGGCCAGCGCCGCCGCCAGCTCGCGGTAGCGGTCCTCGCTGGGATCCTCGTGGACCCGGTAGAGGGCCGGCAGGCCCCGCTCCGAGAGGGTCCGGGCCACCAGGCGGTTGGCCAGGAGCATGAGCTCCTCGATGAGGCCGCGGGCCCGGGCCTCGCCGAGGGGGACCAGGGCGATCTCCCCGTCCGGGGTGAGCTCGACACGGACCTCGGGAAAGTCGAAGGCGATCGCCCCCTCGGCCTCGCGCCGGGCCCTGAGCCGTTCGGCGAGCGCCGAAAGCGCCCTGAGGTCCTCCGCCAGCGGGGCGGCCTCGGGGGGCAGGGGACCGCCCGCGAGGAAGCCCTCGACCTGGCCGTAGGTGAGCCGGGCCCGGGAGCGGATCACCCCCTCGGCGAAGCGGTACGAGCGAACCTCGCCCTCGGGGCTCAGGCGGGCGATCACCGAGAGGGTGAGCCGGTCTTGGCCGGGGACCAGGGAGCACACCCCGTTCGACAGCCGCTCGGGAAGCATCGGCAGCACCCGCCCCGGGAGGTAGACCGAGGTGCCCCGGGCGCGGGCCTCGCGGTCGAGGGCCGAGCCCTCCTCGACGTAGTGGCCGACGTCGGCGATGTGGACGCCGACCTCGAGGTCCCCCCCCGGAAGCCGCCGGAGGTGGATCGCGTCGTCGAAGTCCTTGGCGTCGGCGCCGTCGATGGTGAAGACCGGCAGGGACCGGAAGTCCTCCCGCCCGGAGAGGGCCT
>JALSRQ010000089.1 GCA_026984675.1 Thermaceae bacterium | reverse complement strand
CGGCTCGGCTACCGCTTCCTGCGGGCCCAGCCCGGCTACCCCGGGGGGCGGTTCGACGCCCTGGTCGAGGCCGGGGGAAGGGCGGTGCCGCTGGAGATGAAGTCGGCCACCCACGTGGAGGACGGTGTCGCCTGCTTCCCCGACGCCAAGAGCGCCCGGGCGGTGCGCCACCTAAAGGCCCTCCTTTCGGCCGGGGGCGTGCTGCTTTTCGCCGTACTCCACCCCCGGGGACGGGCGTTTCGCCCCTGCCCCTACGACCCCCGCTTTGCCCGGGCCCTCGCGGAGGCCGCCCGGGCCGGGCTCCGGATCCACGCGGTGGGGACCGAGGTCGGGCCCGGAGGGCTTCGGTGGGCCGAGCCCCTGCCCGTATACTTTTCCCCGTGAGGCCGGAGGGGACGCGGGTCTACCTGGGGGAGGAGGCGCGGCGGCGGGAGGCGCTGCTCGGCGCCCTGGCCCGGCTCTTCGACGAGGCCGGCTACGCCCCCGTCGAGGTGCCGGCGCTGGAGGCCCAGGACCCCGCCCACCCCCTCTACGCCCGGGCCTTCAAGCTGGTCGACAAGACCGGCGAGGTGCTGATGCTGCGGAGCGAGTTCACCACCGCCCTGGCCAAGGCCCTCCTGGCCGAGGGGCGGGCCCGGCGGGAGGGGCGCTACCGCTACGCCGGCCGGCTCTGGCTGCGGGAGGCCACCGCCGAGGTTGGCCGGCTGCGGGAGTTCACCCAGGTGGGGGTCGAGCTGGTCGGGGTCTCCAGCCCCGAGGCCGACGCCGAGCTGTTGGCCCTGGCCTACCGGGCCCTCGAGGCCGCCGGGGTGGGCCGGGCGGTGATCGAGGTGGGGCTCCCCTCGTTCGTCCACGACCTCCTCGAGGCCGCCCGCCTGCCGGCCGAGGACTGCGAGGCCCTGCGGCGGGCGGTGGACAGGAAGGCGGTCCCCGAGTTGGCCGACCTGCTCGATCGCTTCGGCGTGACCGGCCGGGTGCGCCAGGCGATCCTCGCCCTCCCCGACCTCTACGGCGGCCCCGAGGTGCTGGCCGAGGCCGAGCGGGTGGCGCTTTCCGAGCGGGCCAAGCTCGACCTCGCCTGGCTCGCCGAGGTGCGCCGGCGGGTTTCCGAGGTTCCGATGATCTTCGACTTCGGCATGGCCCGGCGGTTCGACTACTACACCGGCCTCACCTTCCGGGCCTACACCCCCGACTTCGGCCTCCCCCTGCTCGGCGGCGGCCGCTACGACGGCGGGCTCCTGCCGTTCGCGGCGGGGTTCGCGCTGGGGTTGGAGCGGCTGATGGAGGCGGCGGCGTGAAGCTCACCGTGGCCCTCCCCAAGGGCCGGCTCTTCGAGGCCAGCCACAAGGCGCTGCGGGCGGCCGGCCTGGAGCTGCCGACGATCGCCGGCGAGCGCGAGCTCTGGGCCCGGGGCGACGCGACCGACCTGATCCTGCTCCGAAACGGCGACGTCCCGGTCTACGTCGAGCTGGGGATCGCCGACCTCGGGGTGGTCGGCAAGGACAACCTCGAGGAGTCCGGCCGCGACCTCTACGAGCCGGTGGACCTGGGGTTCGGGGCCTGCCGGCTCAGCCTGATCCGGCGGCCGGGGGACGCCGGGCCGATCCGCCGGGTGGCCAGCAAGTACCCCGGGATCACCGAGCGCTGGCTGCGGGCCCGCGGCCTCGCCGCCGACGTGATCAAGCTCCACGGCAACGTCGAGCTGGCGGCGGTCACCGGCCTCGCCGACGCGGTGGTGGACGTGGTCGAGACCGGCACCACCCTGAGGAAGGCGGGCCTGGAGGAGCGGGAGGTGATCCTTCGGAGCACCGCCCGGCTGGTGGTCAACAAGACCGCCCTCAAGCTCAAGGCCGAGCGGCTCCGACCCCTTATTGCCCGGCTCCGACAAGCGGCGAAAAGCGCCAGGAGCTGATCCAGAACTTGCGGCCGAAGCGGCTGGCCTGGAGCCCGAAGCCGCCCTGGGCGAAGGCCGGGTCGGTGTCCCGGTAGTCGGCCAGGACCTCCCCGTCCACCGCGATCCTCACCCCGTCCTGGCGGCACTCGGCGACCAGCTTGTGCCAGCCGCCGTCGTCCCGGGGACCGGAGATCTCGCGGCGGGCGACCACCGTGCGCTCCTTGCCGATCTGCTTGTAGAGCTTCGCGTCCCGGCCGTAGACCTCGAGGACGTAGGCGTGCCGGCCGTTGCCGTTGATGTTGGCGTAGACCCACCACTGGTCGTCCTGAACCTTGAACACCGCCTCCACCCGGTAGTTCTTCCAGTCCTCGGCGCCGGTGACCAGGGCGGCGAGCCCCCCGCCCCCGCCCCAGGGGTAGCGGATCACCGCCGCCTTCTCGCTCCTCCCCTGGGGCCCCACCGCCTCGGCGACGTAGGCGATGTCGTTGTGCTCCTCCCCGGGGTGGATCCAGAGCCGGTAGGCGCCGGGGTTGGCGAGCGGCAACAGCGCCCCCACCGGGTAGCCCTCGAAGTCGTCGGAAAACGGCAGGGGGTTGCCGGGGAGCACCGCCGGCCGGACCTCGGGGGCCGGCAGGGTCACCTCTGGGGTGGGCACCGCGACCTCGAGCCTGGGCGCGCAGGCGGCGAGCCCAAGCGCCAAGAGGGCCAACGTCCAGCGACCGCGCATGCTTTTCCTCCTCGGCTTCCAGGTTAGCCCCCGGCGGGCGGGACATTTGTTTCCCGGTACAATCAGCCCCGATGCCGACCCCCGAGCGCCTGGCCCGGATCCGCGCGGTGCTCGACCGGCGCCAGCCCGACCTCACCGTCCTGATGGAGAACGTCTCCAAGCCCCACAACTTCTCGGCGATCCTCCGGAGTGCCGACGCGGTGGGGGTCCTCGAGGCCCACGCCGTGCACCCCACCGGCGGCGTCCCCACCCACCACAGGAGCTCGGCGGGGGTGGCCAAGTGGGTCTACCTCCGGGTCCACCCCGACGTCGGGTCGGCGATCGCCCACCTCAAGGACCGGGGGTTCGCCGTCTACGCCACCCGGCTCTCCCCGTCCGCCGTCGACTACCGCGAGGTCGACTACACCCGTCCCGCGGCGGTGGTGCTGGGCAGCGAGAAGTGGGGGGTGAGCGGGGAGGCCGCCCGGCTGGCCGACGCCGAGATCGTGATCCCGATGCTGGGGATGGCCCAGAGCCTGAACGTCAGCGTGGCGGCGGCGGTGATCCTCTTCGAGGCCCAGCGTCAGCGGCTCGCCGCCGGGCTCTACGACCGGGTGCGGCTGGACCCCGCCACCTACCGCCGGGTCCTCTTCGAGTGGGCCTACCCTGAGGAGGCCCGGCGGCTCCGGGTCGAGGGCCGGCCCTACCCGCCGGTCGGGGAGGGGCCGGGATGACCCTGCTGGTCAGCCCCACCGCCTTCGAGGCCGGCTTCCTGGAGTCGCGGGCGGAGGAGGCCTTCGCCTTCCGCGGTCGGCGGGGGTTGGTGGGCCCGGGCTGGCGCTGGCTGGAGCTCGGGGTCGGCAAGGTGAACGCCGCCATGACCCTGGCCGCCTACCTCGAGGCCCACCCGGAGGTCCGGGGGGTCCTGCTCTTCGGCCTGGCCGGGGCCTACCCCGGCACCGGGCTGCGGCTCGGCGACCTGGTGCTCGCCAGCGAGGAGGTCCAGGCCGACCTCGGCACCCGCTTCGGCATGCGGGCGCTGGGGTTTCCCGCCCTCGAGGTCGGCGGCCGACGCTACTACAACCGCTTCCCCGCCGACCCCGACCTCACCCGGAGGCTCGCCGAGCGGCTGGGGCTCCGGCCGGTCCCCCTGCTCACCGCCGACCGGGTGGCCGAGAGCCTGGAGGAGGCCCACGAGCGCCGGCGGCGGTGGTCGGCGGCGGGGGAGAACATGGAGGGGGCGGCCCTCGCCCAGGTGGCGCTTTGGTACCGCCTCCCCTGGGCCGAGCTCCGGGCGGTGTCGAACCCCGCCGGTGAGCGCAGGAAGGACCGCTGGGACACCGACGCCGCCCTCCTCGCCCTGGCCCGGGCCTTCCTCAGGGTCCTCGAGTGACCCCCACGGTGCTACAATCGAAGACGTAGGAAAAGGAGGTGAGGTGGATGAAACGACCCGGCTGGTTGAAGGTGGCGTTGGCCGCGGTGGGTCTCCTCGCGATGGGGGTCCCGGCGGCCGCCAAGGGGGTCACGGTCACGATCTCCTGCGGTTCGGTGGGCAAGGGGTACAACTTCTGCAAGGAGGGGGCCGAGGCCTGGGCCAAGCAGACCGGCAACCAGGTCCGGGTGCTGGCCTCGCCCAAGTCGACCACCGATCGGCTCGCGCTCTACCAGCAGCAGCTCGCCGCCGGCAGCTCGGAGGTCGACGTCTACATGATCGACGTGATCTGGCCCGGCATTCTCGGGGAGTTCTTCGTCGATCTGAACCAGTACATCGACCCCAAGGTGAAGTCCGAGTTCTTCCCCGCCCTGATCAAGGCCAACACCGTGGACGGCCGGCTGGTCGGCCTGCCCTGGTTCACCGACGCCGGCATCCTCTACTACCGCACCGACCTCTTGAAGAAGTACGGCTACACCGCTCCGCCCAAGACCTGGGACGAGCTCAAGGCGATGGCCGCCAAGATCCAGGCCGGCGAGCGGAAGGAAAACCCCAAGTTCTGGGGCTTCGTCTGGCAGGGGGCGCCCTACGAGGGCCTCACCTGCGACGCCCTGGAGTGGATCTACTCCTACGGCGGCGGCACCATCGTCGACGCCCAGGGGAACATCACGGTGAACAACCCCAAGGCGGCGGCCGCGCTCAAGATGGCCAAGTCCTGGGTGAACACGATCAGCCCGCCGGGGGTGCTCGCCTACATGGAGGAGGACGCCCGCGGGGTCTGGCAGGCAGGCAACGCCGCCTTCATGCGCAACTGGCCCTACGCCTACGCCCTGGGCAACAGCGCCGACAGCCCGATTAAGGGCAAGTTCGACGTCACCGTGCTGCCCAAGGCCAGCACCCCGGACGGCCGCCACGCCGCCACCCTGGGCGGCTGGCAGCTGGCGGTGAGCCGGTTTTCCAAGCACAAGAAGGAGGCGGTGAGCCTGGTCCTCTACCTCACCGGCTTTAACGAGCAAAAGCGCCGGGCGATCTACGGCACCTACCTGCCCACCCGGCCGGCCCTCTACCAGGACCCCGACGTCCTCTCCGCCGCCCCCTTCATGGGCCGGCTCTACGACGTCTTCGTGAACGCGGTGCCGCGGCCCAGCGCCCAGACCAAGAAGAAGTACAACCAGGTCTCCTCGGCGTTCTGGACCGCGGTGCACTCGGTGCTCGAGGGCAAGGCCAGCACCGAGATGGCCCTTTCGCAGCTCGAGCGGCAGCTCAAGCGGATCAAGGGCTCCGGCTGGTAAGGCGCACCTCCTGCCGGTGAGGGGCCCCAGCGCCGCGCGCTGGGGCCCTTTGGGAGAAGGGGATGGCACGACGACTCTCGCTTTCGGCGCGGCGGGCCCGGATCGCCTGGGCGTTCATGGCCCCCTCGGTCCTGATCCTCCTGGCGGTTGCCGCCTACCCGCTCTTTCGCACCTTCCAGCTCTCGCTCTTCCGCGCCAACCTGCTCGACTACCCCCTGCGGCCCGAGTGGGTGGGGCTCGCCAACTACGCCTACATGGTGCAGGACCTCTACTGGTGGACGAGCGTCAAGAACACGGTGATCTTCACGGTGGCCTCGGTCAGCCTGGAGACCGTCCTGGGGCTGGGGGTCGCCCTCTTGGTCAACGCCAAGTTCCCCCTGAGGGGAATGATGCGCACCGCCATGCTGATCCCCTGGGCGATCCCCACCGTGGTCAGCGCCCAGATGTGGCGCTGGATGTACAACGACGTCTACGGGGTGATCAACGACCTGCTCCTCAGGGTCCACCTGATCGCAAAACCGGTGGCCTGGCTGGCCGACCCCCACCTGGTGCTGCCGGCGATTATCGCGGTGGACGTCTGGAAGACCACCCCGTTCATGGCCCTTTTGCTCCTCGCCGGGCTGCAGTCGATCCCTGAGGAGCTCTACGAGGCCGCCCGGGTCGACGGGGCCAGCGGGGTGCAGCAGTTTTGGTTCATTACCCTGCCCCTCTTGGTCCCCGCCCTGCTGGTCGCCCTGATCTTCCGCACCCTCGACGCCCTCCGGGTCTTCGACGTGATCTACGTGATGAGCGGGGTCAACCCCTCGACCATGAGCATGTCGGTCTACGCCCGCCAGCAGCTGGTGGACTTCGGCGACCTCGGCTACGGATCGGCGCTCTCCACCGGCATCTTCTTCATCATCGCGCTCTTCGTGGCGCTGTACCTGAGCGTCCTCCGGGTGGAGGTGGACTGATGCGAACCCGCCTGCCGCGCGCCCTCGGCGCCCTGGCCTTCTACCTGCTCATCCTGGTGGTCTTCGTCTACCTGGTCTTCCCCTTCTACTGGGCGATCGTGAGCTCGCTCAAAAGCCCCCAGGAGCTCTTCCAAACCCCGGTGACCTACTGGCCCACCCACCCGCGGTGGCAGAACTACCTCGACGTCTTCACCATGCAACCCTTCGGCCGCAACCTCCTCAACTCCGCGATCGTCGCCGGCACCACCACGCTGATCTCGCTCCTGGTCGGGAGCTTCGCCGCCTACGCCCTGGGGCGGTTCCGCTTTTTTGGCAAGCGGCCGGTCTACTACGCCATCCTCTCGGTCTCGATGTTCCCCCAGATCAGCGTCCTCGGGGGGATGTACGTGCTCATTAAGACGCTGGGGCTCTACAACACCTGGTGGGCGCTGATCTTCTCCTACATGATCTTCACCCTGCCCTTTACCGTCTGGGTGCTGACCAGCTTCGTCCGCGAGATCCCCCTGGAGCTGGAGGAGGCCGCCTACGTCGACGGCGCCACCCCCCTGCAGACGCTCTTTAAGGTCCTGCTGCCGCTGATGGCGCCGGGGCTGGTGACCTCCGGGCTGCTGGCCTTCATCGGGGCCTGGAACGAGTTCCTCTTCGCCCTCACCTTCACCGTCGACGACCGGGCCCGCACCGTTCCGGTGGCGATCGCCTTCTTCAGCGGGGCCAGCCAGTACGAGCTTCCCTGGGCCCAGATCATGGCCGCCAGCGTGATCGTCACCGTGCCCCTGATCGTCCTGGTCCTGGTCTTCCAGCAGCGGATCATCGCCGGGCTCACCGCCGGGGCGGTGAAGGGATGATCCTGGCCGCCGGCGAGGCCCTCGTCGACTGCTTTCCCGGGGCCGGGGGCTTTCGCCCCCGGCCCGGCGGCGCCCCCTACAACTGGGCCCGGGGGCTCGCCCGGTTCGGCGTCCGGGCGGGCTTTTCCGGGGTGCTCTCCAGCGACGGCTTCGGGGAGCGCTTGCTCGGCGGCCTGGCCGAGGACGGGGTGGCCTTTTTAGGGGAGCGGAGCCAGGCCCCCACCCCGATCGCCCTGGTCGAGGGGGGGCGCTTTCGCTTCTACCACCGGGGGACGGCGCTCATGGCCCCGATTCCCCTGCCCCCGGCCCGGGCCTACCTGCTCGGTTCGCTCGCGCTGCAGCTCGGTCGGGTGGGCTGGCCGGCCGAAGGCTACCGGGCGCTCGACCCCAACGTTCGCCCCGGCCTCACCCCCGAGGACTTCCGAACCCGGTTTCTCCGCCTGGCCGCCTTCGCCGACCTGGTCAAGCTTTCGGAGGAGGACGCCGCGTGGCTTTTCGGCGATCCCGAGGGCCTCGCCCGACGCCTGGCCCGGCGAACCCCGCTGGTGGTGCTAACCCGCGGGGACCGGGGGGCGGTGGCCTTTCTAGGGGAAACGCGGATCGAGGTGCCCGCCGTCCCCGCCCGGGTCCGCGACCCCACCGGGGCCGGCGACGCCTTCTTCGCCGCCCTGGTGGCCGGGCTCGACCGGCGGGGGGCGCTGGTCCCCGGCCGCCCGCCGGAGCCGGAGATCGCCCGGGCGGCGCTGGAGGAAGCCGCCCGGGCGGCGGCCCGGACGGTGGAGGTGCTGGGGGCGTTGCCGCCCCGGCGGGGTTAGTCGGCGGCCTCCTCGAGGCGGAGCTCGGCCCGGCCCAGCTCGGCCCCGAGCCCCCGCAGCTTGGCCTCGAGGTCCTCGTAGCCCCGCTCCAGGTGCTCGGTTCCCTCGATCCGGGTCTCGCCCCCGGCGGCCAGAGCGGCGACCACCAGCGCCCCCCCGGCCCGGATGTCGAGGGCCCGCACCTCGGCGCCAAAAAGCGGCCGGCCGGTGATCGCCAGGGTGCGTTCCTTGAGCGCCAGCTCGGCCCCCATCCGGGCGAGCTCGGCGGCGTGGGTGAACCGCTCGGGGTAGACCCGGTCGGAGACCAGGCTGGTGCCCGGCACGGTGGCCAGGTAGGCGCCGGCGATCGGCTGCAGGTCGGTGGGGAAGCCGGGGTACTCGCGGGCCTCGAGGTTGAACGGACGGGGCTCGGGGGTGGCCTGGAACTCGATCCGGTCGCCCTCGACCCAGACGCGGTGGCCGGCCTCGACCAGCTTGTCGAGCAGGGCGTCGAGGTGGCCGGCCTCGACCCCGACCAGCCGGACCCGCCCCCGGGTGGCGGCGGCCGCCAGCAGGTAGGTGCCGGCCTCGATGCGGTCGGGGATCACCCGGTAGTCGCGCACCCCCGAGAGGCGGCGGGCCCCCCGGACGCGGATCCGGCTGGTGCCGGCCCCCTCGATGCCCACCCCCATGCGGGCGAGGAACGCGGCCAGGTCGGCGATCTCGGGCTCCTGGGCGGCGTTGACCAGGGTGACCTCGGCCTCCCCCAAGGCGGCGGCCAGGAGGACCTGCTCGGTGCCGCCGACGGTGGGCACGTCGAACACCACCCGACCCCGGAAGGGGCGCACCCGCTCGGCCCGGAAGCGGCCGCCCTCCTCCTCGACCCGGGCCCCGATCTTCCGGAGCGCCTTGACGTGCTGGTCGACCGGGCGGGGCCCGAAGGCGCAGCCGCCGGGCAGCGAGACGCTGCCCTCGCCGGCCCGGGCCAGGAGCGCCCCCAGCACGATGAAGCTGGCCCGCATCTTGGCCACCAGCTCGTAGGGGGCGTCGGTGCGGAGGATCTCGGGGGTCTCGAGGTAGAGGCGCCGGCCCTCCCAGGCGTAGCGGGTGCCCAGGTGGGCGAGGAGCTCGAGCATGACCTCGATGTCGCGGAGCCGGGGCACCTCGACCAGCTCCACCGGCTCGGGGGTGAGGAGGCTGGCGGCCAGGATCGGCAGCACCGCGTTCTTGGCCGGGCTCACCCGCACCTCACCGGATAACGGCGTTCCTCCCTTTATAATCAGCGGCGCGCTCACCTTCGGCCCCCTTTTGAGCATGTTGTGCATCATACACAACGTGCGCAAGAGCATTATGCCCCTTTTCGGGCGCATTGTCAACAAATGGCGCACCTTGTACAATAGGAGGGCCGGAGGCGGCATGCCGAAGAAGGAGAAAAAACGCTTGCAGGTGGTGATCTCGGACGAGCAGGACGCCCTCTTGACCAAGGCGGCCTACGAGCTCTCCAGCCCCGAGCGGCTGGTCTCCAAGTCCGAGGTGGTCCGCCTGGCGATCGAGAAGATCGCCCGCGAGCTCGAGGAGGGCCGCCTCGAGGTCGACGCCCTGCTCCAGGCCCTTAAAGAGGAAGAGGAAACCGGCGAGTAGGCCCGTGTCAGAATGGGCCCGGTGAAGCGGATCGGCGGGCGCTACCGCCTGCAGGCGCCGCTCGGCCAGGGGGGGATGGCCGAGGTCTGGCGGGCCCTGGACGAACGGCTGGACCGGCCGGTGGCGGTGAAGCTGCTCTTTTCCCACGTGCGCCCGGCCGACCGGGCCCGGTTCGCCCGCGAGATCCAGGCCCTCGCCCGGCTCTCCCACCCCGGGGTGGTGCCGATCTACGACCTCGGCGAGGAGGAGGGGCGCCTCTACTTCGTGATGGAGCTGGTCGAGGGCGGCCCCTTCGACCGGCTGGGCCCCTTCGAGGAGGGGGTCGAGGGGCGCCGGCTGCTGGCCGCCGCCCTCGAGGTCCTCGACACCCTCGCCTACCTCCACCAAAAGGGGGTGATCCACCGCGACCTCACCCCCGCCAACATCCTCACCACCCCCGAGGGCCACGCCAAGGTGATGGACTTCGGCCTCGCCTACCTCGAGGGGGCCGAGCCCGGCCTCACCCGCACCGGCTACACCCTGGGCACCCCCCTCTACATGGCCCCCGAGCAGGCCACCGGCGGCGAGCTCACCCCCGCCGTCGACCTCTACTCCTTCGGCGCCGTGCTCTACCGGGCCCTGGTGGGGGCGCCGCCGTTTGGCGGCGAGCACGACCAGGCGATCCTCTACAAGCACGTCTACCAGGCCCCGGAGCCCCCCGAGGCCAGGAACCCGGCGGTCTTTCCCGGCCTCTCCCGCTTCGTCCTCGACCTCTTGGCCAAGCGCCCTGAGGAACGGCCCAAGTCCGCCCGCCTGGCCCGGCGCCGGCTGCGCCGGCTGGCCCGCGAGCTCGAGGCCCGGGCCTACCGCGCCGCCCGGGGCGGGGCCAGCCGGAGCGGCCACTACCCCGAGGGCCCCTTGGCCCCCGAGGCCCTGGCGCGGGAGGAGGTGGCCCGGCTGGAGGGGGAGGTCGCCTGGCCCGCCGAGCCGGTAGGGGAGGGGGGGCGGCTGGCGATCGGGGCGGGGCGGCGGGGGCTGGCGGTGGTCGAACCGGGGGGGACGGTGCGCTACCTCCCCGCCGAGGACGAGGTCACCGCCCCCGCCCTCTTCGCCGGTGGCCTCTACTACGCCGGTTGGGACGGCGGGGTCTACCGCGAGGGGCGCCGGGTCCACGCCGCCCGGGCCGAGATCACCGGCAGCCTGCTGGAGGCCGGCGGACGGGTCTTCGTGCCCAGCCGGGACGGCCGGCTCTACGCCCTGGAAGGGGAGCGCCTGGCCTGGGCCTTCGAGGCCGAGGGGCACCTCTCCTCGGGGGCGACCCTCTACCGCGGGCTGCTCTGGGTGGCCAGCGAGTCGGGCTGGGTCTACGTCCTCGACCCGGTGAGCGGGAAGCTCCGCTACAAGGTCGAGGCCGGCCCGATCCACGTCCACCTCCCGGCCGCCGAGGGGGTGGTGCTCCTGCCCACCTGGCCCGGCGAGGTCCACGCCTTCGACCCGGCCTCCCGGGAGACGCTCTGGACCTTCGACCTCGAGGGCGAGCTCTGGGCCAGCCCGGCGGTGGGCTACGGCCTCGCCTTCCTGGCCGGGTGGAACGGGGTCCTCTACGCCGTCGACCTGAAGAAGGGCGACGAGGTCTGGTCGGCCGAGGTCGGCCGGGTCACCGCCGGGCTCTCGCTGGCCGCCGGCGTCCTCTACGTCGCCAGCGAGGCCGGGCGGTTTTTCGCCTTCGACGCGCGCAGCGGCGCCCTTCGCTACCAGGCCTCGGGGCTTGGCGAGCTCCAGTCGCCGCCGCTGCCGACCCCCGAGGGGGTCTACCTGGTGGGCCTGGAGGGGCGGGTGTGGCGGTTTTTCGAGCCCGAGTGAGGCCCGGGGACCGGGGGTGCGCGCCCCGTCGCCGGGCCCACCCCTGCATAGCCTTGACGCATAGCGCATAACCCGGTAATATGGAAACTAGAGAGGCCGCGAACGCGGCCGGTTCTTTTTTGGGCCCGTATAATGCCGCCGTATGTACGCGCCGGTGATCGGCCTCGAGGTCCACCTCCACCTCAAGACCCGCACCAAGATGTTCTGCGGCTGCACCCTGGCCTACGGCGACCCCCCCAACACCCACGTCTGCCCGGTCTGCCTGGGGTTGCCGGGGAGCCTGCCGACCGTCAACCGGGAGGCGGTGGAGAAGGGCCTGATGCTGGCCCTCGCCCTCCACGCCGAGATTCCCCCGCTGACCCAGTTCCACCGCAAGAACTACTTCTACCCCGACCTCCCCAAGAACTACCAGATCAGCCAGTACGACCGGCCGATCGGGAGCGGGGGGTTCCTCGAGGTCGGCGGCCGGAGGATCGGGATCAAGCGGATCCACCTCGAGGAGGACGCCGGCAAGAGCCTCCACCCCGACGGCGACCGCACCCTGGTCGACCTCAACCGGGCCGGCGCCCCCCTGGTCGAGCTGGTCACCGAGCCCGAGATCGAGAGCCCCGAGGAGGCCCGCGAGTTCCTGGTCCGCCTGCAGGCGATCGCCCGGGCGCTGGGGGTCTCCGACGCCAGCCCCGAGGAGGGCAAGATGCGGGCCGACGTCAACGTCTCCCTGCGGCGTGAGGACGGCGAACTCGGGACCAAGGTCGAGATCAAGAACCTGAACTCCTTTAAGAGCGTGCAGCGGGCGCTGGAGTACGAGATCCGGCGCCAGGAGCGGATCCTCCGCACCGGCGGGCGGGTCGTCCAGGCCACCCTGGGCTTCGACGAGGGGGGCGGCAAGACCTTCGTGATGCGGACCAAGGAGACCGAGTCCGACTACCGCTACTTCCCCGAGCCCGACCTGCCCCCCTTCCGGGTCGAGAAGGCCTGGCTCGACGCGCTCCGCGCCCGCCTCCCCGAGCTCCCCGACCAGCGGGCCCAGCGCTACGTCGAGGCCGGGGTCCGGGCCTACGACGCCGAGATCCTGGCCTACGACCTCGAGCTCGCCCCCTTCTTCGACGAGGCCATGAAGAGCGGCGCCGACCCCCAGAAGCTCGCCAACTGGCTGAACGCCGACGTCAGGGGCTACCTCACCCAGCGGGGGGTGGCGATCGGGGAGACCGGGCTGACCCCGGCGAACCTGGCCAAGCTGGTCCGGCTGGTGGAGGGCGGCACCATCACCGGACGGGTGGCCAAGGAGATCCTCCCCGAGGTGATGGCGGGGGCGGACCCCGAGCGGCTGGTCGAGGAGAAGGGGCTCAAGGCGGTCACCGACGAGGGGGCCCTCCGGGAGCTGGTCGCCAAGGTGATCGCCGAGAACCCCCAGGTGGTCGAGCAAATCCGGGCCGGGAAGACGAAAGCGATCAACGCCCTTTTGGGTCAGGTGATGCGGGCCACCCGCGGCACCGCCCCGCCCGACCGGGTGCGC